>JBCDHQ010000078.1:0-15269 GCA_038749815.1 Pseudomonadota bacterium
ACGTTCTTCGCCAGATCGAGCCCGACCGTGGTCATCTCCGACATGACCGCCCTCCGCGTGGATCGCCGCCGACCCACCCTGGCACACCAGAGCCCGTCGAGGGGCGGTCGCACCGACAACGCCCTATTCAATACCCATACGACGAAGCGACCCTTCTACTTTGCACCTCAGTTCGTTGTCCGAAAGAGGGAACGTTTGAAACATCGCTTCCGCCGATGCATCCGGCCATTCGGAGAGCGCTTTGTCACGCCATCGGTGCATCCTCGCAGACTTCCCGCTGAGCTCCGCCGTAATGGCCGCCCATATCAAAGGATAAAAATAGGCTCCTGGGGAGTTAACAGCCCGTTCAGCACTATCCATTGCAGCATCGAGATCCCCTAGAGCCACTTCGGCCACCATCTGGTTCGTCAACATTCCATAGAAAAGCGGATCAAGCGGGCTCAGCGACTTGGCTCTAAGTGTTGACATGTGGGCCTCAACGTATTGGCCTTGCATGTTCAACAGAAGACCTCGGGTGTAGTAGCCCTGGGCAAAGTTGGGATTGAGGGACAGCCCACGATCAAGCCAGTTGAGCCCCGCATCGACGTCGCCGTTCAACCACACCGCCCGTCCCATGCAGAAGTTTGAAAACGGATCATTGGGGTCGATATCGAGCGCTTGCCTTGCCTCGGACGCCGCGATCGACAGGTGCTGCGCGCGGTCGGCCTCAAGTCGCATAAATGCGTTTTGCCAATGGACAAATGAACGTCCGGCATGAGCGCGGCCAAAGCCAGGATCGAGGTCGAGGGCCGCCTCAAAATGCTGTGCAGCGGCCTGGTTTGCGTCACCGTTGAACCGAAAGGCCTGAGTGAGGCCGAGGTGAAAATGCGACCATGCATCGAACTGGCTTTCGGAGAGTTTGCGGGTCTCAGCCGCTTCAAACTCGGGGATAGAGGCCTCCAGCTTCGATACAGTGGCGGCGACAATCTGAGCACGGACCGCCTCAATGTCCGCGGCCGGAAAGACAAACTGATCGGCCCAGACGAGCGTGCCATGGGCGGCCGATTGAAGCTCCAGCGACACGGCCAGCCGCTCACCACGCGGTGCGATGTCCCCACAGAGAATATAGCCAACGTTGAGGTGATCGATGACATCTTGCGGCACGAAGCTCTCGGGAGGGAAGCGAAACGACGACCCGCGGGCAATCACATGCAACCATTTCAACCGGGAGAGCGCAGAAATCAGTTCCGCCGGCAACGCGCTCGCAAGAAGCGTCGAGTTCGTGTCGTCGCCGAGGCTCAGGAAGCGCAGAACCGCGATGCTCGGCCGTCCTGCGCCGTGGCGGGGGGCGTCCGGCTGCGCCTCTGCGGCCGTTGCGGGCGCCCGGCGGTGGACCTCCGCGAAGAACCGGAACCCTTTGCCATGCACCGTCTTGATGCAGCGTTGAGCCTGACCGCTGTCGCCCAAGGCCCGGCGGGCTGTCTTCACCGCGGTCGACAGGCTTGAGTCGGCGATGAACCGGCCATTCCACACCGCGTCGACAAGCTCTTGCTTCGTGACGACACGGTCCCGGTTCTCGATCAGAAACGCGATGAGATCGAACGCGATCGGCTCGATTGGAACAAGTGTTCCGTTCCGGCGCAGCTCACGGCGCAGGAGATCCATCGTGCAGTCTTCGAACACAAGCTCCACGCGAGTGTCCTAGCGGAGTGCCTTCGGATTGTCATTTGCTCCGCGCACCCGTCGCGCTGCCTGCACGCGACGCTCGGCTCACGCCAAGGCCCGCCCCCCGCGCCGTCAAACCCCTCGGCAGAGGACCCGTGCACCAAAAGGCACGACACACCCCTCCAAGGACCGAAAGCCCGCACCTCACCCGTTCACCGCCAGGGGACATCGCGGCGCGGGAGAGGGCCCGCGCGACAAGACGGAAGACACCACACCCCTGTTCAGATGCACCAACGTCACGTCTGCCCGACGACGAAACCCCAGCTTCTCATAGAGCTCAATGGCGCGTCTGTTGTCGGCATAGGTGTGGAGGAACGGCCAGTCGCCTTGCCCAATGATCCGCGCCGCCATCTGCAAAACCAACGCCGCCCCATAGCCTCGCCCGCGGTGCCCACGATCGACACACACCGCGCTGATCTCAGTGAAACCGGGGAGCTTCATGCGCTGCCCTGCCATGGCGACAAGCACTCCCTCGTGCTTGATCCCGATGAAATCGCCAAGCCTGTGCGTCTGCCGCTCAAACGGGCCGGGGCGCGTTCTCTGGGCCAAGGCGACCATTTGCGCGGCGTCGTCATCGGACAACGTCTCAATGCCCAAATCCATGGGACAGACGGGACGACAGCCGGCGACCATCTGCACCCCACGCGTCAGACCGTGAGCCTCGAAGCCAATGGGCAAATGGCGTGCCAGAAGCAAAGGAGGCTTTCGTCGCCTCCGCGCCAGCGTGGCGAGATCCGCGAGGTCCCGAGCGCGGATCCCTCCGATGGCGGCAAAGGGCCCAAGATCCTCCGGCAATGCCAATGCGCCGCCCTCGGCCTCAGCAAGGTGACGATGGCGGGTCGACAGAGACCACCACACGGGGTTGTCCAGCATATCGTTCATGGTCGTGTGCATTCTGAGAAGAGAGTGAGAGAGATGGGACCGACCTCGCGTGGAGGTCGGTCCGAGCTTCGGACGTCAACGCCAGACGTGCCGCTGGCGTCTCCGTCCTTCGAGCGGTCAGGCTGCGGCGCCCTGGAGCGCTTTCACATCAGTTGCGCTGAGGGCTTGACCGCCGATGCCCCACTGACCGCCAGGGACGTCAATCACACGCACCCAGGTCACCCCGCGGAGGCTCTCACCTTCGATTGCGACCATCGTCTCGGTCACTTTGCTGATCATCTCTTTCTTCTCGTCTTCGGTGAAGACGCCGTCGATGACTTGAATGTCTACAAGTGGCATGGCTCGTTTCCTTTTCATGCTATCGCCGATGCACCGTGCATCTGCCGATGACGACGATTTAGAAGCCCGCGTTTGGCGGAGCTTGAGGAAAGTCTGTGGATTTCATGGGGAGCACCGCCCCATTGGCCTCCCCGGTATGCTGCACCGACACCGAATGACGCAGCACCTTCGAACGCAGCCACCCAGAGTGCGAGCCTCAGCCGAGAGCACTCACGGACCCGCCGGCCGCGACCGCTCAACGAGGATCTGCGCCCCGCAGAGCGAGACGCAGATCGCGCTGTCGCGCAATTCATCCCGGAACCGAGCGCAGAAAACCTCGCAGGACCCGTCCTCCCAACGAGCCCTTGCTCCGATGGAGGCGATCGTGTCGCCGCCATCGGCGATAGTCTCGGGGCCGTTGCCCAAGCGACCAGTTTCCGGCGCGCCCCGATGACCAAAGACCCCCCTCAGCCCGTCGACCACGTCGACAGAGTAGAGCCCGTCACCCACGCAGATCATCAGAGCCGCCTTGGCGCACTCGTAGATGAGTTCGAGCTGCTCCCCGATCCCTGGACAGGCTTTAAGCTGCTCTCCGCGCGCCCTGGTCGACCTGCGTGATGGTGGCGCTGTGGACCACGCCCGTCCGGGGCCGCGTGGGGCTGCCGATGGGTGGACAAGGTCCGCACCCGGGGGCCGGCCTGCAAGGGATAGAGAGACGCATTCAGACGTCAGCGACCGCCACAGCCGCTCGATGAAGATGCCGGCCAGGAAGCGCCCTCCGCCCAGATCCAGATGCCCACCTGTCGCACGGCTCCGCCCAGGCGAAGCCGGTGCGATCCCCGGTCCGTGTTTGTCATCTCGGGCAGGCCGAAGTGCGCAATGGCCTCGTCGAGCGCGTCGGCTCAGAGCTCTGCCCAAAGGATGTTCGACAGCCGCCAGCACCCGGACAGTGCCATGATCGCCAGGAGACCGAGGACGCCCCGCCGCATCGCCGGATAGCGGATGTCGGCGCATCAGACATAGCCCAGCCCGCGGAGCAGAAAGGGCTACGGCCCGCTGCCCTTGGCCGGTTCGCTCCCTTTCGGGTGGCGATGGATCGGCCTCAGGCCCATGAGCCGCCCCACCGCCCTCGATCCGCAGGCATCACGTCATCCCGCGCACGCCGTGGGCGTCTCCATGACCTGCAGAGCGATCGCCACCATGAGCGCGAGGCTCCCGGCACGTTCGCCTGCGGAGCGATGGTCGGCTGTCGACCTGCGACGCAACCGCGCCTTGCCTCGCGCGACGACCGAACGCCGCGGGGAGCCCTGCGCGATCACGTCCCGCTCCAGGGCTCGCGTTTTCGCGACATCGCCGGCGACCGCGAGCGCCCCGATCTTAGCGTGCAGCTCCCTCACCGTCTCGGCGGGGCCTTGCACGCCGACCGGATCTCAAACACGCCCCGAGCCTTCTGCCAAGGATGGATCCGCGTCGGATGCCCCTCGCACCGCGCCGCCTCCACCTGCGCGCCGCGCGGCACCTTTCGCGCGACCTTGACCGCGTCCATGTCGCCTTCGCCCTCTCATCCGTCTCAGTCTCGAAGACAACGACGACCTCAGATCGAAGCGCCCCCCACGATCCAAATTCCGGTGAGAGCATCAGCGTTGAGGGCCCCGAATGCCCAACCGTCATGCAAACGATCCCGTGGTTGAGCCGCTCCAGACGCAGCCAAATGCAGGAGCCGTCACTCAACAACAGCCCACCCTCCCTTGGCCGCGTGCACCGGACCTGGATCCCCTCGTCATCGTCCTCGGACAGATGGCCAGCAGCTCGCCCCGCTTGTGGTTCGCATGGCCCAGCTCTGAGGAGGCGGCCTGTGATCACGCAGCGGCCGCAGCGCCCTCCACGCGGGAGAGCACGATGATGTCCTCAGTCAGGAGATCTTCATCGGATCTCCGTCGGGGGTGTTCTGGAGTGGTGCGATGCTGGCCCAGCATACGGCGCGGCGCTCGTCGTCCAATGGGTTCGGACCCGTGGCGCCACACGGGACAGCCGCCAAGGGTCTGCCGCACGCTCTCGACGCAACAGCGGCGGCGCGCAGGGTGAGCCATTGGCTCAAGCAAGATGGCGAAGGACATGTCCCTGTGCCACCTCCGCCAGAAACCGCTTGTCGAGCGTCGGGTGCGGGACGGCGGGACGACGCCGCGGTCGCAAATGCCCCTCGGTCCAGTGGCGCCCCATCGGCTCAAGCTCCTTTGGCCGGCGGAGTTGCCCCAGGCCCATGCCCCCAGAGCCGGCGCCATCCGCAGCAGACCGAACAGCTCGAAGCCCGCGTCGTCGAACCGGTGGCGGATTGACCGCCTCACCGCCGATCCGGCGCGCCCTGGCCCTGCAGCACCGCTTCAACACGATGTCCTCAGGCCTGTCTCGCGTCCCAGCCATCTCCGGTCCCCTCATAGCGGCACCCTCCTGTCCCAGCCCGCGGACCCAGTGGCCCCCATGGGCTCCAGGCCATCCCTCCAAGCACCGCTCCGCTCACCGCGGCCGCACTCCGCGGGCACGGTACAAGGTCACGACCAAAGCAGCGTACGAGCGCAGGTTCGTCCGGCGCGGCGATCTCCGGTTCCAGATCTCGGAGCGAGCACGCCATGGGTCCGCGAGCCGTGCGACCGCGCCCGATGCCTGGACTGCGCACCCTCGCAGGACGCCCGGCGGGCAGCGGACCTGCTCGAACTCCGCGATCATGTCAACACCCTTGGGGCCGCGGCCAGCGCCCGTTGCGCCCGTCGTTCGCTGCCAGATCAGGCTCGTTGGCTTGAGCTGTGCCAGATCACTCCACACTCGCGCGACAGCGCAGGACGGCCGCACTGGATCTCACACCCCCCGAACGGCCTCAAGATCTTCCGACCCGGCGAATGGGCGCGCCAGACGCACGGCGAGAGACGCCGTCCGAGGCCCAAGATGCAGTTCGGCGGCCACGACCGGTGCAATCCTGGTCTACGCGCTGACTACGGTGACATCTCCAATCAGGCCATAGAGGGAGAGCTCGTCGGCTCAGGCGGCGGGCGCATCGGCCGCGCCATAGCCTCCTCCCGGCGAATGAACACAATCGCCTGCCAGTCCGTGGACGGCGCACGGCGCGTCCCCAAGTCCAGCCACACCGGCCCACCAAGCGTATCCTGCGGCCGCCCGGAGCACGCGCCCCACGCGGCACAAAGGACACCGGCTGCCCCCTGCGCACCATCGCTGATGCGGCCGCGATCCGCCTCGAACAGCTCCGCCAAGGCCGCTTCACGGCGCAACGACAGCGGAGACCGCTGGTGCGAACAGGGCCATTCGAGCGTCAAAACCTGTGATGATTCGGATGCGCTGAGCTGACATCGACGCGACACGCCCGGCATCCCGGAGCCAGTCTCAATCGGAGGGGCTCCATTCAACCTAGGCCAACGCCATGCACCAAGCCCACGCCGCTCCCCGCAACTCTGGCCTCCGCCCGCTCTCCCGGCGGATCGACGCCCGCCGAGGACAGGCCGCACGCAGGCCGTCGACCCCACCGCGCGCCAGTCTTGACCCGTCGCCGCACCGACCCCCGACGCAAGGCAAACGGGCAAACCGCAACAGGGCCCCTCCGCCCCAGAACCACATCCTCCAGGATCCGGCGGCCCAGACGGCCTTACGGCCTTGCAACTGCCCGCGCACGCGTGACGCCACATGCGCACCCGGATCCGGCGCCAGAAGGTCGCAGCCCCCACCAACTCGTTTTGTGGACATCAGTGTATAGATCCCCGACAGTGGCACAGGGTTGCCCGAGACGGCGGGCGACAGATCGCGTCGGACAGGGGAAAGCAATGAAGTCACACTATCGCGCCGTTGTGATCGGTGGCGGGGTCGTTGGGACCTCGGTTCTCTATCACCTGGCGAAATTCGGTTGGACGGATGTCTGCCTGATCGAACGGGACATCCTCACAGCGGGCTCGAGCTGGCACGCCGCGGGCGGGTTCCATGCCCTGAACGCAGATCCCAACATCGCCGGCCTCCAGGCCTACACCATCGATCTGCTGAGTGAGATCGAGCAGGTGTCCGGGCAGTCCGTCGGCATGCACATGACCGGCGGAATGACCTTGGCCGGCACGCCGGACCGGTGGGAGTGGCTGCAATCGGCCTACCGCATCTTCCAGTCCATCGGCATCGAGGATGTGCACCTGATCACGCCGCAAGAGGCCGGAGAGCTCTGCCCGGTGATGTCCACGCATGGCCTCCTGGGCGGCATGTGGGCCGACCGGGAAGGCTATGTGGACACGACCGGCACAGTGCACGCCTATGCCGGCGCGGCAAAGAAACACGGCGCCCAAATCATCGAGCACAACCGCGTGCTCGAGCTGATCGAGACCGCCGAGGGGTGGGAGGTCGTCACCGAAAAGGGCACGATCCGGACCGAGCATGTGGTCAACGCCGCCGGGCTCTGGGCAAAGCAAGTGGGCCGCATGGCGGGCATCGAGCTGCCGGTCTCGCCGCTCAACCACCACTACCTGATCTCCGACACCGTCCCGGAGATCGAAGCGCTGGACAAGGAGGTGCCGCTGGTCGTCGACCTCGAGGGCTTCACGTATATGCGCCAGGACCAAAAGGGGATGCTTCTCGGCATCTACGAGGTCAACCACGATCACTGGATGATGGACGGCGCACCGTGGGACTACGGGATGCAGCTCCAGCAGGAGGACACGGATCGGATCGAGCACGAACTGACGCTCGGGTTTGAGCGCTATCCGGTCCTGCAGGAGGTCGGCGTGAAGACCTGGGTGAACGGCGCCTTCACCTTTTCGCCCGACGGGAACCCTCTGGTCGGTCCAGTGCGGGGCAAACGCGGGTACTGGTGCGCCTGCGCGGTGATGGCGGGCTACCTGCAAGGCGGCGGTGTCGGCAAATCGCTGGCGGAGTGGATGATCCACGGCGAACCCGAAGCGGATGTCTTCGGCATGGACGTGGCCCGCTACGGCGACTACGCGCAGAACAAGCGCTTCATCAAAGAGACCACGGGTCAGTTCTACTCCCGCCGGTTCGTGATGACCTACCCGAACGAGCAGCTGCCGGCGGGCCGTCCCCTGAAAAAGGCGCCGGCCTACGACGCGATGACCCGCGCGGGCTGCCAATGGGGGGCGAGCTGGGGGCTGGAGGTGCCGCTCTACTTTGCCCGAACCGCCAATTTCTCCGAGACGCCGACGCTCAAGCGCTCGAATGCGTTCGAGATCGTCGCGGAGGAATGCAAAGCGGTGCGCGAGGCCGTGGGCCTCCTCGATATCTCGGGCTTCTCCCGCTACGAGGTGACGGGCGCGGGCGCAGAGGCGTGGCTCGACCGGGTGATGGCCTCCGCGCTGCCAAAACCGGGCCGGGCGAAACTGGCCCCGATGCTCAGCCCCGAGGGCAAGCTCAAAGGCGATCTGACCGTGTTCAACTGGGGCGATGGCACCTGGTGGATCATGGGCAGCTACTACCTCCGCGCCTGGCACATGCGCTGGTTCAGCGATCACATGGACCCGGATGTGGAGGTCCGCGACATCTCCGATGCCATTGTGGGCTTCAGCCTCTCGGGGCCCAACAGCCGCAAAGTGCTCGAGGCGCTCACCGACGCACCGATTGCGGATCTGCCCTTCATGGGCTGCGGCGTCTTCGACATCGGCATGCTGCGGGTGAAAGTCGGGCGTCTCTCGGTCACGGGGGAGTTGGGCTACGAGATCCACTGCCCGGCGGCTGAGCACATCACACTCCGCGAGACGCTTCTCGGGGCGGGCGCGGATCTCGGCCTCCGCGAAGTGGGGTTCAACGCGCTCCTCAGCTTGCGCCTCGAGAAGAGCTTCGGGATCTGGAGCGCTGAGTTCACCCAAGCCTACACACCGGGGCAGACCGGCATGGACCGGTGGATCGCTTGGGACAAGGGCGCCTTTGTCGGACGGGACGCAGCGATCGCCGAACGCGACAGCAACGCGCCAACGCAAAAGGTGGTGACGCTCGAAGTCGACGCCACCGATGCCGATGCCAGCGGGTTCGAACCGGTCTGGCGAAACGGCACGCGCGTGGGCTTCGTGACGTCGGGCGGGTATGGCCACACGCTCGGCAAATCGCTGGCCATGGCGATGATGGACCAAGAGGCCTGCGCGGAGGGCACGGAACTCAGCGTCCACATCGTCGGTCAGGAGCGCGCCGCGCGCGTGATCGCGCCCTCGCCCTACGATCCGCATGGCAGGGCAATGCGCGCATGACCTCCGAGACCGAGGGCCGCACGCGGAGCCGCCGGCGACGCGGGCGCGCCGACCCTCCGCCGGAGGGTCTCCGCGATGTCGACTACCGTCGCTTGCGCAACCCGTTCCCGGCCATGGACGTCTTTCCGGCCGATCGGATCGAGGACATGCACCAAAGCGCCCTCCGCATTCTGGAGGAGCTCGGGATGCGCGTCCTCTTGCCGGAGGCGCGCGCGATTCTGGCCAAGGCGGGCGCGCGGATCGACGGCGACATGGTCTTTGTCGGCCGCGACGTCGTCGCGGCGGCACTCAGGACGGCGCCACGCTCGATCACCTGCCGCGGCGGCGCGAGACACCGCGACATGGTGCTGGAGCTCGGCAGCCTCGTCTTCCAGGCCGGCGCCGGCGCGCCGCATGCGACAGATCTCGTGCGCGGCCGGCGGCCCGGCTCGGCGCAAGACTACATCGAATACCTCCAGCTCACCCAGCATTTCGACGTCTTCCACATGGTCTCCCCCCAGGTGGAGCCGCAGGATGTCCCGACGCATCTGCGCCACTACTTCACGACCGAGGCCCAGCTGACCTGGTCCGACAAATTCCCCTTCACCTTTTCGCGCGGCTCGGCACAGGTGATGGACTGCTTCGAGATGATCCGGGACTATCGCGGCCTCTCCGATGACGCGTTCCGAGCGGCGCCGCACACCTACACGGTCATCAACACCAACAGCCCGCGCACATTGGACGTCGCCATGGCCCAGGGGCTGATCGACTTCGCGCGGAACGGCCAGATGTCGATTGTGACGCCCTTCACGCTGATGGGCGCCATGGCGCCGATCACAGTCGCTGGATCCGTGACCCTCAGCCACGCCGAGGCGCTCCTCGCGATCACCCTGACCCAGCTCACCGCCCCCGGGGCGCCGATCTGCTACGGGACGTTCACCTCCAATGTCGACATGAAATCCGGCGCGCCGGCCTTCGGCACGCCGTCGCACTTCCAGGCGTCGCTGGCGGCCGGGCAGATGGCGCGGCAACTCGGTCTGCCCTGGCGATGTGCAGCGGGGTCTGCCTCGAACGTGAACGACGTCCAGGCGGCCAACGAAAACCAGCTCGGCCTCTGGGGCTGTCTGATGGCTGGGGCGACCGTCATCATCCACGCCGGCGGTTGGCTGGAGGGCGGGCTGACAGTGTCCTATGAAAAGCTCGTGACCGATGCCGAGGTGCTGAACATGATCGCTGAGCTCTGCAAGGGCGCGACCGCCGAGACAGATGACATCGGCCTCGACACCGCCATCCGCGAGGTCGAGCCGCAGGGCCACTTCTTCGCCGCGAGCCAGACGATGGCGCGCTACAGCACGGAGTTCTACCAACCCATCGTGCATGACTACGCCAATTTCGGCACCTGGACCGAACGCGGTGCCGTCGACGCCAGCCACCGCGCGACCGCGATCTGGCAGGCGATCGTCGACGCCAAGGCGCAACCCGGCGCGGATCCCAGCCGTGTCGGGCCGCTGCAAGAGTTCATCGCCAAACGCACTGCAGAAGGCGGTGCCCCGCCCGAGGGTTGAGATGACTGTCGCACCGCCCGACCTCGTGGACAAAGTCCCCCACGGCAACAGCAAAGTCACGCGCCAGGACTGGCTGCAGGCGGCCCGCGACACGTTGGTCAGCAAGGGCGCGGCCGATGTGAAGATCCTGACGCTCTCGCGCGACTTGGATGTATCGAGGTCGAGCTTCTATTGGTACTTCCGCGACCGCACGGACCTGCTCAGCGCGCTGCTCGCGGAGTGGGAGACCCGCAACACGCGCTGCATTGTCGACCATTGCGCCCGACCCGCCGACAGCGTGACCGCCGCCGTCTGCAACTTCTTTGAGTGCTTCATCGACGTGCGTCTGTTCGATCCGGGTCTCGACTTCGCAGTCCGCGAATGGTCGCGCCGCGACCCCGAGATCCGCGCCAAGATCGACGCCGCAGATGCTCAGAGACTGCACGCCATCGAGGCACTGTTCCTCCGCTTTGGCTTCACTGCCGGCGAGGCCGATGCCCGGGCTCGCATTCTCTACTTCATGCAGCTTGGCTATCACGCGCTGGAGGTCACCGAACCCCTCGACATGCGGCTCGGGCGGCTCGAGGGGTATCTGATTGGGTTCACAGGGACGCCCGCCACGCCCGAGCTGATCGACCGCTTCCGGGCCCGCGCTGCAGCGCTTGGCGGTGCAACATGACCCGGTACTCGGCTTGGAGCCTCTTTCGCGAGGGTCTGCGCGCCGGACGGGGCTGGGGTCAGGCGTGGCGCAGCCCTGACCCGAAGCCCGCCTATGATGTCGTCATCATCGGCGGCGGCGGCCACGGTCTCGCGACGGCCTACTACCTCACCAAGAACCACGGCATCAAAAACGTCGCGGTGCTCGAGAAAGGCTGGCTCGGCGGCGGCAACACCGGGCGGAACACGACCGCAATTCGCTCGAACTACTTCTATCCCGAAAGCGCCGCGCTCTACGACAAGTCCGTGCAGCTCTATGAGGGGCTCTCGCGCGACTTGAACTACAATGTCATGTTCTCGCAGCGCGGCATGATGGTCTGCGCCCATTCCGAGCCCGAGATGGAGATGGCCGCGCGCCAATGCAACGCCATGCAGCTCAACGGCGTGGACGCGGAACTCCTCGATGCGGCTCAGGTGCGCAAGCTGGAGCCGGCCCTGAATTTCGGGCCGACCATGCGCCATCCGATCCATGGCGGCGTGTTGCAGAAACGGGGCGGCACCGGGCGCCACGATGCCGTGGCCTGGGGCTTTGCCCGGGCCGCCGACGCGGCCGGGGTCGACATCATCCAGAAGTGCGAGGTGACCGACATCCTGATCGAGGCGGGACGGTGCACCGGCGTGAACACGACCCGCGGCGAGATCAAAGCCGGCGTCGTCGGCGCCGCGGTCGCAGGCCACAGCTCGGTTCTGGCCGGCATGGCAGGCGTCGAGCTGCCGATCACCTCCTACGTGCTTCAGGCCTTCGTCTCCGAGCCGATCAAACCGGTGCTCAACCGCGTTGTGCTCTGCCCGCCCTTCGGAACCTATGTCAGTCAGTCGGACAAGGGCGGCCTCGTGATCGGCGGCGGGCTCGACCGCGTGCCCTCCTATGGTCAGCGCGGCAACATGCCGATGCAGGAGACCGTGCTCAGCGCCTTTTGCGAGATGTTCCCCTCCCTTGCGAAGGTGAAGCTCCTCCGCCACTGGGGCGGCATCGTGGATGTCACACCCGACAGCTCACCGATCATCGGGCCCTCGGGCGTCGCGGGCCTCTACCTCAATTGCGGATGGGGCACGGGCGGGTTCAAGGCGATCCCGGTCGGCGGCTACGTGCTCGCGCATCTCCTGGCAACCGGCGACCACCATCCCCTCAGCCGTCCCTTCGGTCTGGACCGCTTCGTCTCGGGCCACTTGATCGACGAGGCGGCGTCCTCGGGCATCCCGCATTAGGAGCGCCACGCGATGCAGCTTTTCCTCTGCCCGTTCTGCGGTGAGCGCTCCGAGACCGAGTTTCGCTTCGTGGGGGAGCTCGGCAAGCTCCGCCCGGACACGACCGCCCCGATCAGCGACGAGGACTGGTCCAGATACCTCTACACGCAGCGCAACGAAAAGGGCGCCGTGCGCGAGGTTTGGATGCACCTCCCCTGCGCGGAGCTCTTCATTCTGGACCGCGACAGCGTGACGATGCAGGTCACCGGATCGCGCGCCCTCCGGGGGGCGGCAGAATGACCGCGCGCCGGATCGAGGGGCGCGGGCTGATCGACCGCACCCGCCCGTTGCCCTTCACCTTCGACGGCACACGCCACCGGGGCTTTGCCGGTGACACGCTCGCCTCGGCACTCGTGGCGAACGGGGTCCGGATCCTCGGTCGCAGCTTCAAGTATCACCGCCCGCGTGGGCTTTGGGGCGCGTGGAGCGACGATCCAAATGCGATCATGTCGGTCAAACGCGCCAAAACGGAGCTGCCCAACTGTCCCGCCGCAACGACCTACCTGGAGGAGGGCATGGTCCTCCGCGCCGTCAACGCCTGGCCCAGCGCGGCGTTCGATGTCAAAGGCGGGCTCGACTGGTTTCACCGCTGGCTCGGGGCGGGGTTTTACTACAAGACCTTCATGTGGCCGCACTGGCACCTCTTCGAGCCGGCGATCCGCCACATGGCGGGTCTCGGCGCGGTCAGCGACGCAGTCCTCGACGGCTACATCGCCGAGCAGGTCCACGCGCAATGCGCCCTGCTGGTCGTGGGCGGCGGGGCCGCGGGGCTCGTCGCCGCCCGATCCGCCGCAGAAGCCGGCCAAGACGTGTGTCTGGTGGACGACCAGAGCGTGCTCGGCGGCGGTGTCTATCAGCGCGCCGAGGTCGACGGTCAGCCGCCGACCGACTGGGTCACGGCGCAAAAGGCGGCGATCGAGGCCGCAGGCGGCCGCCTCCTGACCCAGACGACGGCCTTTGGCGTCTACGATCACGGACTGATCGGGCTGGCGGAGACACACGCGTTTGGCCATGCGCCGCGCCTTCTGCGGATGCGCGCGGCGCGCGTCATCCTGGCAACCGGCGCGTTGGACCGGCCGATCACCTTCCCCGAAAACGACCGTCCCGGCGTGATGTCACTCTCGGCAGCCGCCGAACTCCTGGCGCGGTACGGTGTCCTGGTCGGGCGGTCGCTGGCGCTCCTCGCAAACCACTCGCGCGCTGAGGAGACCGCGCAAAGGCTGCGCGAGGTCGGCGCAGAGATCGACGTGATCGACCCCGCGGCGGGGCCGGTGACGGCAACGCAGGGGCGCCATGTCACAGGCCTCCGGCAGGGCGATCGCGCGCGGGTCTATGACGCCGTTCTGACCTCCGGTGGGCTGACCCCGCTCGTCCATCTCTGGCGCCACGCGGGCGGTCGGCTCACATGGTGCGCCGACCGGCAAGCCTTCCTGCCCGGCGACGCCCCGGACGGCATGACGGCCATCGGCGCGGCGAACGGGACCTTCGACCTCGACACCGCCCTGGCGGAGGCCCGCGCCGCCGCCACCGGACACCCCGCCGCCAGAGGGCCGACATCCTACCGGCTCACCCCGCTTTGGCCAAAGCCAGGCGCCCCTGGGCGCCAGTGGATCGACTTCCAGCATGACGTGACGCTGAAGGACGTGGAGGTCGCGGCGCGCGAGAACTACGTCTCCGTCGAGCACTTGAAGCGCTACACCACCCTCGGCATGGCGTCGGATCAGGGCAAGACGGCAAACATGTCGGGCCTCGCCGCACTGGCGGCCTTCCAGGGCCGCCCGATCCCCGACGTGGGAACGACCACCTTCCGCCCCCCCTATGTGCCGGTCCCGCTGGAGCTCTATCGCGGTCACCACCGCGAAGAGCTCTGGCATCCGCTCAAGCGCCTGCCGCTCGAGGCGGACCACCGCGCGCAAGGGGCGGCCCTCGGCGAGTACGGCGGATGGCTCCGCCCCGGCTGGTACGGCGAAGGACCGCCCGAACAAAGGATCGCGGCCGAGGTTCGAACCGCCCGGCGGGCGGTCGGCCTCTTCGACGGCTCGCCCCTCGGCAAGATCGAGGTCATGGGCCCCGATGCCGAGGCATTCTTGAACTTTGTCTACTACAACACCATGCGCACTCTGACACCCGGTCGGATCCGCTATGGGTTCATGCTGACTGAAGGCGGCATCGTCTTCGATGACGGGGTGCTTGCGCGCCTCGGGCCCGAGCAGTTCCTGGTGTCCTGCTCGTCCAGCCATGTGGACGGCGTGCGTCAACATCTCGAGGCCTGGCGGCAGGATGGCAACGACCCCGACCGGATCTTCATTCACGACGCCACACAGGCCTGGGCGACCGTGACCGTGACAGGCCCCGCGGCCCGCGCGATGATGGCCGCCCTCGACCTCGGCATCGACCTCGATGCCTTCCCGCACATGGCCTACCGCCAGGGCCTCTGGCGCGGGCGCGAGGCGCGCATCGCACGGGTCAGCTTTTCGGGCGACCGCAGCTACGAGGTCTCGGTCCCCGCATCGCTCGGGGCGGAGCTCTGGCGGAGCGCGGTCGATCTCGGTCGCGACATCGGGGCCGCGCCCATCGGGATCGAGGCCATGTCGATCATGCGCGCCGAAAAGGGCTTCATCATCATCGGCAAAGACACCGA
>JBCDHQ010000079.1:0-15121 GCA_038749815.1 Pseudomonadota bacterium
ATTTCGACCGCCTCGACTATGTCAGCCCGATGAACCAGGAGCATGCCTGGTGTCTCGCGATCGAGCGTCTGACCGGGACGGATGTGCCGCGCCGGGCCTCCCTCATCCGGGTGCTCTATTGCGAGATCGGTCGGATCCTGAACCACCTCCTCAACATCACCACGCAGGCCATGGATGTCGGTGCGCTGACCCCGCCGCTCTGGGGGTTTGAGGAGCGCGAGAAGCTGATGATCTTCTATGAGCGGGCCTGCGGCGCCCGGCTCCACGCGGCCTATTTCCGCCCGGGCGGCGTTCACCAGGATTTGCCCGAGGACCTGATTTCGGACATCATGGCCTGGACGGAGACGTTTCCCGCGGTCCTCGACGACATTGAGGGACTGCTGTCCGAGAACCGGATCTTCAAGCAGCGCAATGTCGACATCGGTGTCGTCAGCCGAGAAGAGGCCCTCACCTGGGGGTTTTCCGGCGTGATGGTGCGGGGATCGGGCATGGCCTGGGATCTCCGCCGCGCACAACCCTATGAGTGCTACAGTGAGTTCGACTTCCTGATCCCCGTGGGAAGGAACGGCGATTGCTACGACCGCTACCTCTGTCGCGTCTGGGAAATGCGCGAGAGCCTCAAGATCATCCGGCAGGCCATTGAGAAACTTGAGGACGTCAAGGGCCAGGACGTGCTCTCACGGGGCAAGATCGCGCCGCCCTCGCGGGGCGACATGAAGACCTCGATGGAGGCGTTGATCCACCATTTCAAGCTCTATACCGAGGGCTTTCACGTGCCCGAGGGGGAGATCTACGCCGCCGTGGAGGCGCCGAAGGGGGAGTTTGGTGTCTACCTCGTCGCCGATGGCACCAATCGCCCGTACAAAGCAAAGCTCCGCGCACCGGGGTTCCCGCATCTCGCTGCGATGGACCATCTGTGTAAGGGCCACCAACTGGCGGATGTCTCTGCGATCCTCGGGTCTCTCGACATCGTTTTTGGCGAAGTGGACCGGTAAACCCGCTGGTGAAGCTTCGGCGCTCGCTGGCCGAGATCCGGCCGCGGGCACCAACAAAGTGGTCAGTGCTTTGCCGGGCCTTGCGGCGGCGACGGTCCGCAAAGGAACCTCGATCGTCGGGCTGGCCGCAAAGCCCCGAGGCGGTTGGCGTATGCGCGCATCGAGCTTCCAGCTTACCGAGGGCGAACTCGCCCCGCCGCCGACCCCGGACCGAGCCCTTGAGAACCGGTTTCACGCCCAAACTTAGACCCGCGGCGCATGGCAATCGCCAGTCGAGGGCGGCCGGTGACAGCGTTTGCCCGCCCCTTGGGCAGCCGCCATCTTCCGACCTTGTAATGCGTGTGTGGCTGCGCCAGAGACAAGATGCCCTGGCCTCTTGCGGGCGCACGGGCCTCCGCGCGACCACCGATCCAGGAGATGTGACCGATGACAGACAAGACCGATGCCCTCGAGAAGCAGATCACTGACCTGCGGCGGCGTTTGGCCGACCAGGAAGAGCGGAGCGCGCTTCTTCCGTCCCTCCTCGCGGCTGTCGGAGGTGCCGCTGCAGCGCTGATCATCCAAGGGCTGTTCTTGACGCCGGCGGCGCCCGATTTGTCACCCTATGTGAGGGCTGCGGAGCTGCCGGATTTCGGGGGATTCGCCACCAAGGCGGAGCTGCCCGACATCTCGGGCCTTGTATCCTCCGAGACACTGCCTGATTTTGCGGCATTCGTACGGCAAGACGACCTTCCCGATTTTGCGGCATTCGTGTCGGCGGATGACTTGCCCGATGTCTCCGACTTGGTCGCAGCCGACACGTTGCCCGATTTCGAGCTCTTTGCGTTGAAGGACGACTTGCCGGATCTGGCGCCCTTCGCGCGGGCAGACGACATCCCGAATGTCGTGGCCGAGAAGCTACCGGACTTTGCCGTCTTCGCGCGTGCCGAGGATCTGCCGGATGTCGGAGCGCTGGCGACCAAGGCCGATTTGGCCGATTACGTCGCCGCCGCGGCCATGCCCGACTTTGGGGAGTTCGTCCGTGCGGGGGACCTTCCCGATTTCACGTCGTTTGCGGTCAAGGACGATCTGCCGGACGTGAGCGGCTTCGCGCGCCGGGACGAGCTCCCGGATCTTTCGGGCTTTGTCGCGGCCGACGATCTGCCGTCGACCGAGGGCTTCGTGCAGGCCGATGCTCTGCCCGATTTCACGACTTTTGCGCGGCTCGAGGATCTGCCCGACCTGTCCGGTTTTGCCCAGGCCGACGATCTGCCTGACCTCTCGGGCCTCCTCACGGCGGAGGCGGCGCGGGCCATGATCGTCGAGGCGACAGAGGGACTTCTCAGCAGCGGCGACAGCATCGTCTTCGAGAGCGGATCGGCGTCGGGGCAGTTCTTGCACAGCTCCGGCGTCGATTTGACGCTCAGTCCCGGAAGGGGTGAGACGCGCGTCTGGGTTGTCGGGACGCCTTAGGCCCGGCGAACGCCACATCAGACCTGCCTCCCCCGATCCCGTGGAGCGAAGATCACTTGCGTCACGGGGCCGGTTTGCGCCATCAGGGCAGCAACACAGTCTGGGAGAGCGCCCATGCTCCGTCGCCTGCACCCTGACCAGCCTGAGGCCTTCGCCTTCACTCCGGCCAACGCGGTCTGGGCTGCCGAGCAGATCGCCAAGTATCCGGAGGGCCGCCAGGCCTCTGCTGTGATCCCGCTGCTTTGGCGGGCGCAGGAGCAGGAGGGATGGGTCACGAAGCCCGCAATCGAGGCCGTCGCCCGTCTGCTCGACATGGCCTATATCCGCGTGCTCGAGGTCGCGTCCTTTTACTTTATGTTCCAACTCGCGCCGGTCGGATCGGTGGCGCACATCCAGGTGTGCGGCACGACATCCTGCATGATCTGCGGCGCGGAGGATCTGGTCTCGGTCTGCCGAGAGAGAATTGCCGCCCGACCGCATGAGCTGTCGGCCGATGGCAAGTTCTCGTGGGAAGAGGTGGAGTGTCTTGGCGCCTGCGCCAACGCACCCATGGCCCAGATCGGGAAAGACTATTTCGAGGATCTCGACCGTGAGAGCTTCACCGACATCCTCGACGGTCTCGCCCGGGGGGAGGTGCCCGTGCCCGGCAGCCGCAAGGACCGGTTTGCGTCCGAGCCCGAGGGCGGGCTCACATCGCTCCACGATCAGGCGGGCGGCCACGACGTCAATGCCTCCAAGGATCTCGCGCGCCGGCAGGGAGACACGATTGCCCGGATCACCGGACCGGCAGTGCCCGCGCTCAAAGGCGCGGAGGCCGCCGAAGAGGCGCCGGCGGTCCGTCCTGAGGCGCTCGACGCCCCTCGCGGCGGGACGGCGGACGACCTGAAGGTGATCAAGGGGGTCGGGCCGAAGCTCGAGGGCCTGTTGCACTCCCTCGGGATCTATCACTTCGCGCAGATCGCGGCGTGGAGCGAGGCGGAACTCGCATGGGTCGACAGCCATCTCGAAGGGTTCAAGGGCCGCGCGAGCCGTGATAACTGGATAGAGCAAGCCCGAACGCTTTCGTCGCGGGACTAAGGCTTGCGGTAAGGGGGGGCCGCGCTCGGGCCGCGCGGTTCTGGAAAGCAGAGAGCGGGAGAACCCACGCATGGCCACCGAGAAGACATCCGATCGTGATTGGACCTGCACTGTCATTTGCAGTGTCATTGCCGTGCTCGGCGCGGTTCTGTTTGCCGCCCTTCTCCGACAGGTCGGAGGGTTTGGATGGAACGCGACTGTGTTCCTGGGCGGCGCGGTTGCCGTACTTGGGGCGTGGCTCCTGTCGCAGAACCTCTGCGGTGTCCTGACCCCACCCAAAGGGCCCGGCAATGTCGACGCCGCACCCGCGCCGGAAGCAAAATCGATCAACGCCCCGCCGCCCGTCGCACCGACCGTGCCGACGGCTGCGACCGCGGGCGTCGCGACAGGCACAATCCTTCCGGGCGAGGCGGAGCTCTCGGAGCGCGGGGGCGAGTGGCGCTATGAGGGCGCTGCCGACGCCCCTGCGTCGTTTGCAGAGGGCGACTACGACAAGGACGGCGTCGTTGAAGGGACCGATGAGGGCGTGAAGCCGATGGTCCTCGAGGCGGCGAGAGAGGGCGGTCCAGACGATCTCAAGCAAATCAAGGGGGTGGGTCCGAAGCTGGAGGGCATGCTGCACGGCCTCGGATTTTATCATTTCGACCAGGTGGCCAACTGGACGCCGGATGAGGTGGCCTGGGTCGACGCCAACCTGGAGGGCTTCAAGGGCCGGGTGAGCCGGGACAATTGGGTCGCCCAGGCGAAGGTGCTCGCCGGGGGCGGCTCGACAGAGTTTTCGGAGCGGGTCGCGGATGGCGACGTCTACAACTGACCTCCAGAGCGCCGCGTGACACCCGCGGAGCAGAGCAAACAGGCACGGCAGGCCGCCATCGTCATCGTGGCGGCCTTTCTGCTCTGGATGCTGGCCAGCGCGGTGGGCGGTCTTCTCGGCGTGCCGGTGCGCTACGCCTTCCTGATCGACCTCGCCTGTCTCGGAGCGCTCGCATGGGCGATGATCGTGCTCTTCCGCATCTGGCTCGCCCGGCGCGACGGCTGACCCTTTATCCCTGACAATCGGGCGCATTTTTCGCATGGCCGTCGCTGGCGAAGAGGGCGATAGTGCCGCCAGCCACCGACGAGGACGCTATGCTCGCTGACCAGGACCGCATCTTCACGAACCTCTATGGCATGCATGACCGCAGCCTTAAGGGCGCTCAGGCGCGTGGGCATTGGGACGGAACGGCGAAGCTGATCCAGGAGGGCCGCGAGACCCTTATCGAGAAGGTCAAGGCCTCCGGTCTCCGGGGCCGGGGCGGCGCGGGGTTCCCGACGGGGCTCAAATGGTCCTTCATGCCGAAGGAGAGCGACGGGCGCCCGCACTATCTGGTTGTAAACGCAGACGAATCGGAGCCTGGGACCTGCAAGGACCGGGAGATCATGCGCCACGATCCGCACACGCTGATCGAAGGGTGCCTGATCGCCTCGTTCGCGATGAACGCTCACGCCTGCTACATCTACATCCGGGGCGAGTATATCCGCGAGCGTGAGGCTCTGCAGATCGCCATTGATGAATGCTATGATGCGGGTCTTCTCGGGCAAAACGCAGCCGGGTCGGGCTGGGATTTCGACCTCTATCTCCACCACGGAGCGGGTGCCTATATCTGCGGCGAGGAGACAGCGCTTCTCGAAAGCCTCGAGGGCAAGAAGGGCATGCCGCGCCTTAAGCCGCCCTTCCCGGCGAACACGGGCCTCTACGGGTGTCCGACGACCGTGAACAATGTCGAGTCGATCGCCGTCGTCCCAACCATTCTCCGCCGCGGGGCGGATTGGTTTGCAAGCTTCGGCCGGCCGAACAACGCGGGCACCAAGGTCTTTGCGATCTCGGGCCACGTCAACCGCCCCTGCGTGGTGGAGGAGGAGATGTCGATCCCCCTCCGCGAGCTCCTTGATCGCCATTGCGGCGGTGTGCGCGGGGGCTGGGACAATCTCAAGGCTGTGATCCCCGGCGGCTCGTCGGTGCAGATGTTGCCCGCGGGCGTCTGCGACGACGCGATCATGGAGTTCGACTGGCTGAGGGAGCAGAAATCGGGCCTCGGCACCGCCGCCGTCATCGTGATGGATCAGTCAACCGACATCATAAAGGCGATCTGGCGCCTCTCGGCCTTCTACAAACATGAGAGCTGTGGCCAGTGCACCCCATGCCGCGAGGGCACGGGCTGGATGATGCGTGTCATGGAGCGTCTCGTGAAGGGCGAGGCCGCGCTTGAAGAGATCGATATGCTCCTGGATGTCACCAAGCAGGTGGAGGGGCACACGATCTGCGCCCTCGGCGACGCGGCCGCCTGGCCCATTCAGGGCCTGATCCGCCATTTCCGGGACGAGATCGAAGACCGGATCAAGGCACAGCAGAAGGGCAGGCGCGGCGCGATTGCGGCTGAGTGACGGTGTCTTGAATCGTCGGACGCAGCCGTCAGGCGAGCGACACGCAGCAGCTCGGTTCGGGTCGCCCGGCCCCGCACAGAAGCGCAGTGCTTGGCTGTCGTTTCTAAGCGCCGCCCCTCGCGAATTTTTGTCTTGTGCAGACAGGAGAGGCGCGGGGTGATCTGTTGGGGAGCATCATCGCGCCCTATATCCGTGTCAGCGGGGTGGAGCGGCTGCGGTCGTCCAACGTTGAGGGTTGCCACCGCCCCCTGCAGTGGAACGGAGGACACCGAACGATGATACGGTTTGCAGCAGTGTTGGTCGCAATGGCGCTTGCCCCGGCCGCCTTTGCACAGATGTCGCCTGCGCGGGCGGCGGCCGAGGCTCTTGCGCTTGATGCAGACATCGACCGCGACGGACTGCTCGAGGCGGAAGAACTGGCGGCCTACGAAACGAGGATTTTTGAGTCCCTTGACGACAACAGCGACGGCAGGGTCACCGAGCTTGAGTTCGTCGGATGGCGCTACGGGCTGGCCGAGCATGCGATCGAGGCCGATCGAGTTGAGGCCTATGAGGCGACGATCGGGCTCCTGTTCGACTTTTATGACCGCGACAATGACGGCGTCATCGTGGAAGTCGAAAGCCTGGTCGCTTCGAGCTATGCTCATGACTATGCAGACTTGGATGACGACGGTGCGCTGAGCTATGTCGAGTTTGCGACCGGCCACATCTACAGCATGGCGATCCGCGGTGTCTTTGACTTCTGAGGGCCATTCCGATGTTCGATGACTACGCCCATGCGATTGTGTCGGTGGCAGCCTTTGCGCTGATGGTGCTCGTGCTGGCGGGTCTCTCGGGGTACCGGAAAGGCGTCGCCAAACTGCCGGCGGGCGGAAGTCCCAAGGAAGACTACGCGGACCCGCTCTACCGCACGCACCGGGCTTATTTGAACGCGTCAGAGGCGCTTGCGGTGTTTGCTGCCGTGGTCGCCGCGGCCGTGTTGGCCGGTGCGTCTTCCTTTCTCGTCAACCTTATCGCAACCATCGTGCTCCTAGTTCGGGTGGCAACCGCTGTCGTGCACATCCGCGGCGTTGGCGCCGAGAACGGTGGCCCGCGCTCAATCCTCTTTGGGGTGGCGTGGTTTGGAATGATTGCGCTGGCCGGTCTCGCGATCCTGGCCGGGCTGTCGGGGCCGGGGGGCGAATGAGGCGCCTCGTGATTGTGGCGGTCCTCGCTTTGGCGCCGGCGGTCGCACCCGCGCAGGAGGGCGATGCTGAGGTGTTTTGCAGGCAAACGGAGGCGACGGTGGAGGCCCGCAGGCTCTGTGCGATTGAGTACCGCCGAAGCGCCGAGCTGATCGTCGCCTATGGCCGAGAGGCGGGGTATTTCACCGAGGATGGCGTCGATTTCAGCACAATCGTCGGCGCGTTCTGGGATTGGCGCACGCTGTTCGGTCTGACGCCGAGCGACCCCTTTGTCAGATGCTTGCTCAAGGGCGAGGGGCAGCCCTTCGACTTTCCCGGAACGTGGGCCTGTCTGATCGAACACGATCCCGTTGCAGCACGGATGGACGCAATATGAGGGCTCTTTTGGTCGGTGCGCTCGCGCTGGCGTCCTGTGCCTCGCCCGGGCCCGGCCCGTATCCGGAGACACTCTATCAGGCCGGGTTTGATGCAGCGATCGCGGAGGCGGTCGCGGCGCGTTGCCCGGCCTATGCGCTCAACACGGCGGCTCGGGACGCCTACATCGCCCAAACGCAGCAAGCTCTCCGCGAGGATGGCGTCTCAGAAGCACAACTTGAGGCCTGGGCGCAGCTGTTGCCGACCCTGCGCCTCGAGCTCGACCTCGCGGATTATCTCGATGCGCGCGGGATTGTGGTGGATGAGCCGCGCACGTTCTGCGCTGCCGGCGCCGCTGAGATTGCCGCGGGAACCAATGTCGGGCGGCTTCTGCGCCAAGTTTAGGGTCAATTTGGCGACATGCTGTCTCTGGCGCCGCGCGTCCTGCGGTGCTAGGCGTGCCGGGACGGACCGCGAGCAAGAAGGCCAGGGCCCATGACCGATCTGCGCACGATCATTATCGACGGCCAGGAGATCGACGTCGACCCGCGGCTCACGCTCCTCCAGGCCTGCGAAGAGGCGGGCGTTGAAATACCGCGCTTTTGCTATCATGAGCGGCTGTCGATTGCGGGCAACTGCCGGATGTGTCTGGTCGAGGTTGTCGGCGGACCACCCAAACCCGCGGCCTCCTGTGCGATGCAGGTGCGCGACCTTCGCGGTGGGCGCAACGGCGAGCTGCCCGAAATCCGAACCACGTCGCCCCTGGTCAAAAAGGCGCGGGAAGGCGTGATGGAGTTCCTCCTGATCAACCACCCGCTCGACTGCCCGATCTGCGATCAGGGCGGGGAATGCGATCTGCAGGACCAGGCCATGGCCTATGGCGTCGATTTCTCGCGCTACCGTGAGCCGAAACGGGCCGCCATCGACCCGGATCTCGGACCACTCGTGGGCACGTGCATGACGCGCTGCATCTCCTGCACCCGCTGCGTGCGCTTCATCAGCGAGGTCGCTGGCGTCCCGGAGATGGGGCAGACCGGACGTGGCGAGGACAGCGAGATCACATCCTATCTTGGCGCGATGCTCACCTCGGAGATGCAAGGGAACGTGATCGATCTCTGCCCGGTGGGTGCGCTGACCTCGAAGCCCTATGCCTTTACCGCTCGGCCGTGGGAGCTGACAAAAACCGAGTCCATCGACGTGATGGACGCGCTCGGCTCCAACATTCGGGTCGACACCAAGGGGCGTGAGGTGATGCGGATCCTGCCGCGCAACCATGACGGGATCAACGAGGAGTGGTTGGCCGACCGCTCCCGCTTTGTCTGGGACGGCCTCCGGCGTCAGCGCCTCGACCGGCCCTATGTGCGAAAGGCGGGCAAACTCCAACCCGCAAGCTGGGCTGAGGCCTTCGCCACGATCCGCGCCGCACTGGCGGGACAGACCATTGCGGCCCTCGCCGGCGATCTCGCCCCGGTTGAGGCGATCTATGCGCTGAGGGAGCTCGCCCGCCGCCTCGGCGGACGGACTGAATGCCGTGTGGACGGAGCTGCGCTGCCCGCTGGCAACCGCGGCGGCTATGCCGGGACCGCGACGGTCGCAGACATTGACGAGGCGCGGCGCATTCTTCTTGTCGGCACCAATCCCCGGGCGGAGGCGCCGGTTCTGAACGCTCGGATCCGCAAAGCGTGGCTTGCGGGGGCCGAGATCTCGCGGGTGGGTCCAGATGTGGACCTGACGTATCCGGTTCAGGAGTGGGGCAACAGCGGGAAAGCGCTCGACAAATCTGCGCGCGAGGGCGCGCCGGGCCTGGACCTCGTCATCGTCGGGCAGGGTGCCCTGACCAGACCGGATGGCCCAGCGGTTCTGGCGAGGGCTGCGCAGATTGCGGATGAGGCAGGTGCCGGACTTTTGGTGCTGCATTCCGCTGCGTCCCGTGTCGGAGCGATGGATCTCGGCTTTTGTCATGATGGCGGCCTTGATGCCGCACTCGATGGCGCCGGTGTCATCTTTGCCTTGGGCGTCGACGAAACAGACATTCCGCCGGGACCGTTCGTTGTCTATCAGGGCAGCCATGGCGACCGTGGCGCCCACCGGGCCGACGTGATCCTGCCGGGCGCCGCCTACACCGAGGAGCAGGGTCTTTTTGTGAACACGGAGGGTCGTCCTCAGATCGCTGAGCGAGCTGGATTTCCGCCTGGCGGGGCAAAGGAGAACTGGGCCATCATCCGGGCACTGTCGGCGGAGCTCGACCAAACGCTTCCCTTCAACTCGATTGCGGAGCTTCGCAAGGCCCTCATCGCCGAGATCCCGCATTTCGGAGCCGTTGGTGAGGTGGCGGAAGGGTCGATTGGCGTGCTCGAGGCCGGTCCGCTCGAAGACACCCCGTTTCTCTCACCCATGACCGATCACTATCGGACCAATCCGATCCTTCGCGCGTCAACGGTGATGGCGGACTTGACGAAGCTCGCCTCCGAGCGCGTCGAGCCGATGGCCGCAGAATGAGGGGGGGCGCTCTCCTCGTGGTCGTGCTCCTCGCCGGGTGCACGACACCCGAGATCCCGGCGCAACGACCCGAGGATTTCGGCGGGCCGTCAAACCGCACGATCGCGCCGGTCGAGAATGGCGCCTTCGTCGTCGGCGGTGGCCCTGGCCGTGGGGCATGGTGTGCCGCAGGCCGATATGCCGAGGGAACGCTCGGCATCGCGCGCGAAGCGAGGCTCAGTCTGGTCGGGGCAATCTCATCCGAGGGACTGACATTTGGCGGCGCGGGTGGCGAGCAGAGGGTCGACGGTCCGGGCGTCCTCTACACGGTCGGACCGCCCGGGGCGTTCGCCTTTATCTCATCGGCCGTGGCCGAAGACCGGACGGTTTCAGGGGCGTTGGCCGATTGTGCATGATCCCTGGCCACTCCTCCAAACCGCGCGACGGTTCGATGACATGAGTGGTGAGCCGGGCGACGCCATCCCCGTGTCGCGCAGGCTTCCGCATGCTGAGCGCTCGAGTGACCGGAGCATTCGGGCCAGAGGGTTCTTATGACTGATTTCCTCGCCACACCCTTCGGCACGTTCGCTCTGATCCTCGGTCAATGTCTTCTGGTCGTGGTCAGCGTTCTTCTTGCCTTGGCGTTCTTGATGTATGCCGACCGCAAAGTCTGGGCCGCCGTTCAGATGCGGCGGGGGCCGAATGTCGTGGGTGCGTTCGGGCTCCTCCAATCGTTCGCAGACTTCTTGAAGTACATCGTGAAGGAAGTCGTGGTGCCCGCCGGCGCCGACCGAGCGGTGTTCTTCCTCGCCCCGATGATTGCCTTTGTCCTCGCCGTGATCGCCTGGGCTGTGATCCCGTTCAACGATGGCTGGGTGATCGCCGACATCAATGTCGGCATCCTGTACATTTTCGCCATCGGGTCCCTCGAGGTCTACGGCGTGATCATGGGCGGATGGGCGTCCAACTCGAAATATCCGTTCCTTGGAAGCCTGCGCTCCGCCGCTCAGATGATCTCCTACGAGGTGTCGATCGGGTTCATCATCATCGGTGTGATCATTTCGACGGGCTCGCTGAACCTCTCTGACATTGTCAACGCTCAGGCGGGCGATTTGGGCATCCTGTCTTGGTATTGGCTGCCGCATTTGCCCATGGTGGTCCTCTTCTTCGTGTCCGCGCTCGCCGAGACCAATCGCCCACCCTTCGATTTGCCCGAGGCCGAGGCCGAGCTCGTTGCCGGCTATCAGGTGGAGTACTCGTCGACGCCCTTCCTCCTCTTTATGATCGGGGAGCTTATGGCCGTTGTGCTGATGTGCGCGCTGATCACGCTTCTCTTCTTCGGGGGATGGCTCTCGCCGATACCAGGGGCGGCGGATCTCCCTGTTCTGGGCGACGGGGTGCACTGGATGATCCTGAAAATGGGCGTCTTTTTCTTCCTGTTCGCAATGGTGAAGGCGATTGTTCCGCGCTACCGCTACGACCAGTTGATGCGGCTTGGATGGAAAGTGTTCCTCCCGCTCAGCCTTGCGTGGGTCGTTATTGTTGCGGGTCTCGCGCTCTACGACGTGCCGGGCTACATGCGGGCCGGGTGATGCTGCGCGCGGCCCTTCTCTTGTCCCTTGCGGGTCCAACCTCGGCGCAGGAACGCGTGCTCGACATGGACTTGGTTGAGCGGTGCGCGACAGTCCAGATCGGCGCGGCGGAGTGTCCGGCTCTGGACCTGGCGGAGAGCCTCGGACTTCTGTCGGGCACCGAGATGCGGCCGTTCGGAAACGCCGGCATGGAGAGCTTCGCTATGTTGACTGCGCTCCGCTACGCCGCCTCTGCGCTCTTTTTCCGTGAGGAGGGCGACGGCTGCGTCGCTGAGGAGGAACGGACCGCAGCGATCGAAATCTGGTCGCTCTGGGTGCGCCTGCCCGACAACGCTCCGGGGCCGATTGCGTCGCGGTTCGGAACCTATGATGGGATCATGTCGCAGATTGTGGATCTCGATCTTGCGTGTTGAGGCGCTGCCCGCCGGGCCTCGTGCCCGGTCTCGCCCTGTGCGCGGATGTGCCCGCCTGTCCGGCGCCGGCGCAAAGCCCATTTACACATGCGTCGTCTCAAAGGTGACTTCATGACAGCCATCGACTGGACCCGTGCCACCCGCTACTTCCTGTTGTCGGACTTCCTTCAGGGATTTCGTCTGGGCCTGAAGTACTTCTTCGCACCCAAAGCGACCCTCAACTATCCGCACGAGAAGGGCCCGCTCTCGCCGCGCTTCCGTGGCGAGCACGCGCTGCGCCGCTACCCCAACGGCGAGGAGCGGTGCATCGCGTGCAAATTGTGCGAGGCGATCTGTCCCGCACAAGCGATCACGATCGACGCCGAGCCGCGGGAGGATGGCAGCCGGCGGACCACACGCTACGACATCGACATGACAAAGTGCATCTATTGCGGCTTTTGTCAGGAAGCCTGTCCCGTGGATGCGATCGTTGAGGGTCCGAACTTTGAGTTTGCGACCGAGACCCGCGAGGAACTCTATTATGACAAGGAGAAGCTTCTGGCCAATGGAGAGAGGTGGGAGGCCGAGATAGCGCGCAATCTCGAGCTCGACGCGCCCTACAGGTGAACCGACCGCTGGGCAGTTTGATCCTGTCGGACGGCGGTAAGCCGTGCGGAACCAGCGTTCCAGGCAAGCTGAATGGCGCGTCCGACGTGGCGCAAGATGCCTCGGTCTCCTGGCAGGCTCCTTCCCAGTCGCAAATGCCCCCGGTGCAATAGGGTCGACGTCGAAGAGATGACCGCAAAGACAGCACACCACGCGCGTCCGATGGTCGACGGAGCAGTGCGTACGGTGACCGAGGGCAGCGGGGCTGGACGGCATGGTGCTGTCATGCCCGAAGCAGAGACGATGCAAGTCCCCTCGCGACCCGGCATGGGCGAGCGCGCGCTTGTGGTGCGGCGCCAGGAGGGGTAAGCGCAGGTCATGATCACACGACGTCCGTCGGAGGACCATACGTGAGCTTCGCAGCCTTTGCCTTCTATCTCTTTGCAACCGTGACGTGCGTTTCGGGCGCGTTGGTGGTGACATCGCGCAACCCGGTCCACTCTGTCCTCTGGCTGATCCTTGCGTTTATCTCGTCGGCCGGCCTCTTTGTCCTCCTGGGCGCTGAGTTCGTCGCGATGCTCCTTGTGATTGTGTATGTCGGCGCCGTTGCGGTGCTCTTCCTGTTCGTGGTGATGATGCTCGACGTGGATTTCGCGGAGCTCCGGGGGGAGCTGTCGCGTGCGACGCCGATCGGCGTCCTGATTGGCGTTGTCATCCTGGTGCAGCTCGGCTTCGCCTTCGGCACGTTCGAGCTCTCCGATGAGGCGCTCGCCAGCCGCGCCGCCCCCGCCCCTGACGTGGCGGAGGTGGAGAACACAGTCGCGCTCGGTCGCCTGATCTACACAGACTACGTGTTCCTCTTTCAGAGCGCGGGCCTCATCCTCCTGGTTGCGATGGTGGGCGCCATTGTCCTCACGCTTCGCAAGCGCCAGGACATCAAACGCCAGGATGTGCTTGCGCAGATGTACCGCGACCCGAAGGCGGCTGTGGATCTCAAGGACGTCAAACCAGGACAGGGCCTCTGATGCGGCTCGCGGCGCTCCTTTTCCTGGCCGCGCCGGCGCTGGCGGAGGGTCTGCCCGTCAAAACCTACCCGCGCATCACGAGCTTCGAGGGGGACGGTCGCACTGTGATCGCCACGGACGGGGCGGCCGCCTACACGCTCGTGTCTGCCCACAAGGAGGCCGGGCGCGCTTGGGCCGACGCCCTTTACGAGCGAACCGAGGATGGCACGACCACCCTCGTTGCCCGCGCCTACGACTGCGCCGCCGCGACCTACCGCTGGATGGGCGAGGCGCCGCGCTACCGAGAGCTGAGCCTCTCGGTCACGTCAATGGACCAGCTCCGCGACCGCCCGCTTTTCCCCGGCACGATTGAGCATCGCCTCGCGGCCTATGTGTGCGGGCTCTGACGCGATGCGGATGCTGACGCCAATCTTGGCCAAGGTGCACCCTCAACCCCCAGGGCACAGGCTGAGCGACACGCTCCCCGCTCCTGTGGCAGCGCTTCTCAGCCAGGCCGCTTGGAGCATGCGAGGGGTCATTGATGGCGCCCGAGAGGGGAATTCGGTCGCGATGTGGTCTGACCGCCCCGTCGGCGCACTGGGGATGTTTGGCGGCACCGCCGTTGTCAGGCGTGGCCGGAGCGACGGGGGCGTGCCCGTCGGCCCGCGCGAGCCAAGATGGGGTGCGACAGATCTTGGCCTCCGGGTCCAAATCGAAGACAACGCCGATGTCGCAGGGATGCGCGCAGATTGGCGCGGAGAGGGTTAGCCAGCTTGGAAATTGCACTGTCCCACTACCTGACGACCGCTGCGATCCTCTTCGTCACCGGGATTTTCGGGATTTTTCTCAACCGAAAGAACGTGATCGTGATCCTGATGTCGATTGAGCTGATGCTGCTGGCGGTCAACATCAATTTCGTCGCTTTCTCCGCGTATCTCGGCGACCTCGTCGGCCAGATCTTCACACTCTTCATTCTGACCGTCGCGGCGGCCGAGGCCGCCATCGGCCTCGCCATTCTGGTCTGCTTCTTCCGCAACCGCGGGACGATCGCGGTCGAGGATGTCAACGTGATGAAGGGGTAGGGCGCGTGGTCGAGGGACGAACGGACGCTCGGGCGATCGCGCATGCTGCTCAGGGCCAAGATGGCCCCGGGCCACACGACCGGTCACTTGTGACGCTAAGGGACGGCGCGGGGACGGCGCGGAGACCGGGTCCAACCAGGCTTGTCAGCCCCTCTGGCTCGGAGGCCCGTTGATGCCTACGATCATCCTCTTCGCCCCCCTTCTCGGCGCTCTGATTTGCGGCTTTGCCTGGCGCGCCATTGGCGAGCGGGCGGCAATGATGACGGCGACGGGGCTCCTCTTCCTCTCGGCGTTCCTCTCCTGGATTGTGTTTTTGACCTTCAGTGGCGAGGCCCAGACCATCCCGCTCTTCCGGTGGATCCACTCCGGAACGATGGAGGTCGACTGGGCCATCCGCCTCGACATGCTGACGGCGGTGATGCTGGTCGTCGTCACCAGCGTCTCAGCGCTCGTCCACCTCTACAGCTTCGGCTACATGGAG
>JBCDHQ010000080.1:0-15065 GCA_038749815.1 Pseudomonadota bacterium
GCGTCGGGCCGTCGGGCTCCCCCGTTGTGAGCGAGATCACAGGCCGGCCCGCTGCTTTGGCCGCGGCCGCGCGGGCCATTGCGGCGGCTGTCGCTGAGCCACCAGTCCGGTGCATACGTTGGCTGAGCGGGATCACCGGGGTTGCCTCCGGGTCTTGATGGCGCGCTCCGCTGTGGCTGGCCGCCGGGCCATCGCCGCGCGCGCGCGGCGCCTGCGGCTCTGCCGCAGGGCGCACGGGCCACAGGCCCGTGCGCATGGCCTTTCTCGCCATCCAAGCGCTGCATGCAGTGTCCGCGTTGGATCCGGATTGGTGGCTTGCGTGCGATCCCTCATCGAGAGCGGAGCGCGGCGAGCGCTGCCAGGAGCCCTGCGGTCGAGCCGTCCTTCTGCGATGCCCCGGCGCCGCCCTCGATCAGAGGCAGCATCGTTTTGGCGAGCTCCTTGCCAAGCTCCACCCCCCATTGATCGAAGGAGTTGATCCCCCAGATCACGCCTTCGACAAACACCCGGTGTTCGTAGAGTGCGATGATCCGGCCAAGTGTGAACGGATCGAGGCGGCGGTAGAGCAGCATCGTGGACGGGCGGTTGCCGGGGAAGACGCGGTGCGACGTGTCCGCGACCGGGCGGCCGATCATCAGGGCCTCTGCCTGGGCGAGGCAGTTTGCGAGCAAGAGGTTGTGCTGATGGCGGAGATCGTCCTCGTGACCCTGGGCGGCCGCCAGAAACTCGCATGGCACAACCCGCGTGCCCTGGTGGATCAATTGATAGAAGGCGTGTTGGCCGTTGGTGCCGGGCTCCCCCCAGACGATCGGGCCCGAGGGATCGCTAAGCGGGGTGCCGTTCAGCGCCACACGCTTTCCGTTCGATTCCATATCGAGCTGTTGGAGATAGGCCGGCAACCGGAGAAGCCGCTGGTCATAGGGCAGGACAGCGCGGGTCTCGTACCCGCAGACTGTGTTGTGCCAGATCCCGGTGAGCGCCAGCATCAGCGGCATGTTGTCGGAGAAGGGCGCCTCCGCGAAGTGGCGGTCCATCGCTTCGGCCCCCTTGAGGAACGCGCGAAAGGCGTCTGGACCGATGGCGAGCATCACCGGCAGGCCGATCGGTCCCCAGACTGAGTAGCGCCCGCCGACCCAGTCCTCGAAACCGAACACGCGGGCCGGATCGATGCCGAAGGCCGCGGTCTTCTCCGTCGCCGAGGAGAGTGCTGCGAAATGCCCGCCTGTGTCCGGACCGATCGCGTCGCGAAGCCAACGCTCGGCCGTGCGCGCGTTTGTCATGGTCTCAATCGTCGTGAAGGTCTTTGACGCGACGATCACCAGAGTTGTCGCGGGATCGAGGGGGGCCAGCACGTCGTGGATATGGGCACCGTCGACATTGGAGACGAAGTGGACCCGCGGCCCGTCATGATAGGGGGCGAGGGCCTGGGTGACCATGACCGGGCCAAGATCGGAGCCGCCGATGCCGATATTGACCACATCGGTGAAGCGAGCGCCCGCGGCCGACGTCAGGGTGCCCGTGCGCACGGCGCCCGCGAACGCCTCCATCCTGGTCAGCGTGTCCCGCACCCCGGGCATGACGTCCTGGCCGTCCACCTCCACCGCGCCGCCGCTCAAGTTGCGCAGCGCTGTGTGGAGGACGGCACGCCCCTCGGTCTCGTTTATCTTCTCGCCGGCAAACATGGCGTCGCGCCGCTCCGCGACGCCGGCCGCTGCCGCGAGGGAGAGCAGAAGCTCGCGCGCGGTCTCATCCATCGAGGTCTTCGAATAGTCGAAGAGCATGTCGTCGAGCTGCACCGAAAAGGTCTCGAAGCGGGCCGGGTCCTCGCTGTGAAGATCGGCGATCCGAACCGCCTCAGTCGCAACGCGATGCGCACGGAGCGCGAGAAGGCTCATGCGGCACGCTCCAGGCCGGAGGCCGCGCGGGCGAGGGCCTCGATCCCTGCCCAGTCGCCCGAAGCCACTTTGTCTGCCGGGGCGACCCAGGAGCCGCCGGCGCAGAGTACGTTCGGGAGCGAGAGGTAGTCGGCGGCGTTCGCGGGGCTGACGCCGCCCGTTGGGCAGAACTTGATCTGCGGCAGCGGTGCGCCGATCGCCTTCAGCGCCGGCGCGCCTCCCGCCGCCTCGGCTGGGAAGAACTTGAGCGTGTCATACCCTTTCTCGAGCATCCGCATCGCTTCGCTCGCGGTGGCGGCGCCAGCGAGGAGGGGCAGCCCCTCTGCCTCGCAGGCCGCAACCAGCGCGTCCGTCGCGCCGGGCGAGACCCCGAACCGGGCCCCCGCCGCGACCGCCGCAGTCACGTCTGCCGGTGTGACCAAGGTGCCCGCGCCGACAACGCCGCCGGGCACGTCCGCCATGGCCCGGATCGCGTCGAGCGCATCGGGCGTCCGGAGTGTCACCTCAAGCGCGGGGAGACCGCCCGCCACCAGCGCCTCCGCCAGAGGCCGCGCGTGGCTGGCGTCCTTCACGACCAGGACCGGAATGATCGGGGCGAGCGCACAGATCTCGCGATTGCGGCTCGAGGCCTCTTTGGGGGATATTGGCATCGCTCACTTCTCTCGCATCGGCTGGCCCGTGACGTCGGCAATCGCTCGGATCAAAGCGTCCTCGGATTCGAAGACGGGGTAAAGATCGATATACTCCTGGTTGGCCGCTGCCGCCCGTGCGCCCTCGTCGAGGAGGACGATGAAGACCCGGCCGCGGAGCGCGTCGAAAAAGCCGAGCTCCCACTGCACCCAGAAGGATTGCGCACTTTCTTCCGACAGGAGGAGCAGGAGGCAGGAGCAGCGCCGCATCGTCCGCCTGAGCCAGGCGGCCGTCTCGGTCGTTGCCCACGCGCGGTCCCGTTCGGGTGCGTCGATCCAATCGACGAAGCTCCGGACAGAGCCGAGGGCGTCGATCCGCGCGCGGAGCTCGGCCACCTTCGCCTCGTCCGCTTTGGCGTGGGAGATGAAGATGTCATAGCGGTCCCCGAGGCCTGTGGCAGGGGCAAAGAGCTGGAACCACGCGGCCCACATGTCCTGCCAGAGGCGGAAGGCCGCGAACGGATCGGCGAGGCTCGCCTGCTCGCGCAGCTTTTGCCCGGCCTCAGCGGTTGCCTGGTGGTCGGCCGGCGCGAAGAGGCCCGGGTTGAGCGCCTCCCTCAGGGCGCCGGGGCGCTGCGCGTGGTCGCCAAACGGATCAAGGCCGAGCGGGTTCATCAGAGCGCGCGGATCCTCGGCGAGGCGCTCCGAGAACTGCGCCATCATCTCGAGCATCGGGTTCTTCATGGGCCATCCCCTCCCCGGCCAGTCACCACATCGACGTCTTGGCGCGGGCCGGCCACTCTGTGTCGTAGGCCTTGCCGTCGATGCCGCCGGCGCTCATCTCCTCGAGGATCTGGCCGACGGATGGGAGAGCGTCGAGGTCCGGCCGGGCCTTCCAGATGTCGGCGCGCAGGACGGCGCGGGCACATTGGAAGTAGACCTCATCGATCCGGATCAGGATCACTGTGCGCGGTGCGGCCCCTTCGCGAGTGTACGCGGCGCACACTTCGCCCGCATGGATCTCCGCCCGGCCGTTCACCCGGATCACCGTGCCCGAGCCCGGGATCAGATACATCAGGGCCACCCGAGGGTCTCGGATGATGTTTGTCAGGGAATCGATCCGGTTGTTGCCCCGCCGGTCGGGGAGCGCGAGCGTTCGCTCGTCAACGATCTCCGTCACCCGCCCGAGGTCGCCCCGAGGCGAGCAGTCGAGGCCTTCGGGCCCAACAGTGGCGAGGGCGCAGAAGGGCGCGGCCTCGATCCAGGCGCGGTAGGCGGGCGTCAAGTGCCGCGCCACCTTGATGGTCGACGCTTTGGTCGGGGTCGCATCATAGAGTGCTGCGAGGTCGGCTTCCGTCTCGATCCGCATCGGCTCAGACCACCGAACAGGCGCCGGTCTCGGCCGTGCCCGCATTGGCGCGGAAAGCCGCAAACATCTCCCGCCCGTTGCCCCAGTGATAGCGGTCGAGATCGGCCGCGGCCGCCGGCCGGTCGAGCACGGCGTCGGTGAGAATGTCGAGCCGGCCGTGAACCGCATCGACCCGCACAAGATCTCCGTCCTGCAGCTTGGCAATCGGCCCACCATCGAGCGCCTCGGGGCAGACATGGATCGCCGAGGGCACCTTTCCCGAAGCGCCCGACATCCGCCCGTCGGTGACGAGCGCCACTTTGAGCCCCCGGTCTTGCAGTACGGCCAGGATCGGCGTGAGCGAGTGGAGCTCCGGCATGCCATTCGCCTTCGGGCCCTGGAAGCGGACGACGACGACTGTGTCCTCGGTGAACTCACCCGCTTTGTAGGCCGCTTTCACCTCCTCCTGATCGGCAAAGACGCGGGCCTTCGCTTCGATCAGGTGACGCTCTGGTGCGACGGCCGAGACTTTCATGACACCGGTCCCGAGGCTGCCCGAGAGGCGCTTCACGCCGCCTGTCGGTTGAAAGGGATCCGTGACGGGGCGCAGTATCTTGTCGTTCTGGCTGACACCCGCGCCATCCTCCCAGACCAGGGCTCCGTCCTTCAGCTTGGGCTCCTGCGCATAGGCCGCAAGGCCCTGGCCGAGGATCGTGCGCGTGTCGGGGTGGAGGAGACCGTTCTCGAGCAGCTCGCCGATCATGTAGCCAAGGCCCCCGGCTGCGTGGAAATGGTTCACATCCGCGAGCCCGTTCGGATAGACCCGCGCCATCAAAGGTGTGGCGTCCGAGAGCGCTTCGAAATCCGCCCAGTCGAGGATCACGCCCGCCGCGCGGGCCATGGCAATGAGGTGGATGAGGAGGTTGGTCGAGCCTCCTGTCGCCATCAGCCCGACAATGCCGTTCACGAAGGCCCGCTCGTCGAGGATGTCGCAGACCGGAATGTACTCATTCCCGAGCGCCGTGATGGCGAGCGCGCGTTTCGCGCCCTCGATTGTCAGCGCCTCACGGAGGGGCGTGCCCGGGTTGACGAAGCTCGCACCGGGGAGGTGGAGGCCCATGAACTCCATCAGCATCTGGTTGGTGTTCGCCGTGCCGTAGAAGGTGCAGGTGCCCGGGCCGTGATAGGAGGCCATCTCGGCCTCCATCAGCTTGTCCCGCCCAACCTCGCCCGCCGCGAATTGCTGGCGGACGCGGGCCTTTTCGTCATTGGGCAGACCGCTTGTCATCGGGCCGGCCGGAATGAAGACGCCGGGGAGGTGGCCGTAGGTCGCGGCCGCAATGATCAGCCCCGGCACGATCTTGTCGCAAACGCCGAGGTAAAGCGCCGCATCGAACGTGTTGTGCGAGAGCGCGACGCCCGTGGCGAGCGCGATGACGTCCCGGCTAAAAAGCGAGAGCTCCATGCCCGTCTGGCCCTGTGTGACCCCGTCGCACATCGCCGGAACCCCGCCGGCGACCTGCGCGGTGCCGCCGGCCTCGCGCGCGGCGCGCTTGATGATCGCCGGATAGGTCTCGAACGGCTGATGAGCCGAGAGCATGTCGTTGTAGGCCGTCACGATGCCGATATTGCCCGCCTGGCCGACCATGGCGTCCTTGTCCTCGCCCATCGCGGCATAGGCATGGGCCTGGTTGCCGCAGGAGAGGTGGCCGCGCCGCGGACCGTCATCCCGCTGGCGCGCCATCCGGTCGAGGTAGGTGGCGCGGGCGCCTCGGCTTCGCTCGACGATGTCTGCGGTGACCTTGGCGACGGTGTCGTTCAGGCTCATGGCTCTCTCCCGGTGTCTCCTGAGGCGCGTGCGCCTTGGGGTATGTCTCAGTCGATGTCGTGCAGCGGATGGTCGGCGAGGCTTGGCAAGAGGGCGATGACTTCGATCCCCTGGACCGCCTCTCGGTAGTAGATCGTATGGCCGTGATCGGGGAAACACGCGATCTCGGGTCCGAGATCAGGACGACGCGTGCCCGCGGCGGGCCGCGCGGCCAGGAACGCCATTCGGTCGAGCAGGAGGCTCACGAGGCTCTCAGCATACCCGTCGCCCGCATCTTTCTGCGCCTTCTCGGCAGCTTTGCCAAGGAACTCGCGCGCACTGGGCGTCAGGCGGTAGGCTGCTTTCGGCGCTGACGTGTCGGCGGCCACGTCGACCTCAATATCGGACGCAAACCGCGCTGCCTCCGCCTCGGCCAGACCGGTCGCGACAGTGTCGCGCACAAGCCAGAGGGCCTTCTCCCGTCGCTCGAGCGCATGGAGGCCGCGCTCGATGACCTGGGCCGGACCTGCGTACCGGCCGGCTGCAACCTGCTCTGCCACGAACCGCTGCCAGCGCGGCGCGAGGCCCGCCGTGAGGCGCGCCCGCATGGCGCGGTGCCAGCGCTCAGCCCACCAGCGTGGTGGGGGCGGGGAAGGGGCCACGGCGGTCACCTCACCCTTCGATCTCGCGCCAGCGCCGCCCGTCGCGATGCATCAAAAGGAGCGCGTCCTCGGGTCCGGATCCTCCGGCGTCATAAGGCGAAGGCTTCACGTTCCGGTCCTCCCACCCGGCGATCAGGCTGTCGGTCCAGGCCCAGGCGGCCTCCACCTCGTCGCCCCGCATAAAGAGCGTTTGGTTGCCCCGGATCACGTCCATGATCAGCCGCTCATAGGCGTCGGGCACTTCCACGCCCTCGAGCGCGTCGGCAAAGGTCATGTCGAGCGGCACCTCGCGCAGGCGCATGCCCCCTGGCCCCGGATCCTTGATCGTCATCCGCAGCGTGATCCCCTCATCGGGTTGCAGCCGGATGATCAGCGCGTTCCCGCGGCGATCTTCGAGCTCGGGGAAGATCGAGTGCGGGACCTCCTTGAAGACAATCGCAATCTCCGAGAGCCGGGCGCGCAGTTTCTTGCCCGTCCGAAGGTAGAAGGGCGTGCCAGCCCAGCGCCAGTTCGCGATGTCCACTTTGAGGGCGACGAAGCTCTCGGTCAGGGAGTTCGGGTTCTCGACGTGGTCGAGATAGCTGCCGACATCGCCCGCTGCGCGGTACTGGCCGCGCACGATGTTCGTGGTCGGCACCGGATCGAGCGCGCGGATGACCTTCAGCTTTTCATCCCGGACAGCGTCGGGCTCAAACTGGGAGGGCGGTTCCATCGCCGTGAGGCAGAGGAGCTGCATCAGATGGTTCTGCACCATGTCCCGCAGCGCGCCCGATTTGTCGTAATAGCCCCCCCGCCCTTCGACGCCGAGATTTTCAGCCACGGTGATCTGCACATGGTCGATGTGGTAGGCGTTCCAGAGCGGCTCGAAGAGCGCGTTCGCAAAGCGGAGCGCCATCAGGTTCTGCACCGTCTCCTTTCCGAGGTAGTGGTCGATGCGATAGATCTGGTGTTCCGAGAAGGACTGCGAAAGCTCCCGGTTGAGCGTGCGCGCGGAGGCCAAATCCTGGCCAAGCGGTTTTTCAACCACGATCCGGCTGGCCTCCGTCGCGAGCCCGAGCTCGGCCAGCCGGCCGGCGATCGTCGGAAAGAGCGCGGGTCCCACCGAGAGGTAGAACGCGCGCACGACATCGGGGCGCAACCGCTCCCCGAGTGCGGCCCAGCCGGTCTCGCCCATGGCGTCGAGCGTGATGAAATCGCAGCAGGAGACAAACCGTGCCACGGCCTCCGTCGGGCGATCTGGCTCCGGCACAAACTCCTGGATCGCTTCGGTTGCGAAGGCCTGGTACGCCTTCCGGCTCATCTTTCCGCGCGCCGCGCCGATCACCCGGGCCGTGTCGGGCATCTGACCTGCCATCAACCGGCGAAACAGCCCCGGCAAGATCTTTCGCCTGGCCAAATCGCCTGTGCCGCCAAAGACCACGAGGTCAAAGGGCTCAACCGGAATGACGCGTGCGACCATGTCAGATACGCCCCTGGTTCGGACCGGCGCACACCGCCAGCCGCTGCATGTTCCAACGCAGAGGGCCGCAGCGTTGGTGTTCGGCGGCACCCTAGCCCAGGGTGCCCATCTGTCAACTCCGGCGTTTGCCGCGCGCCTCGGGGTCTGGGTTGCGCGGCAAGGCGCGCCGCTAGAGGTCTCTGGTCCGCTCTGGCGTCAGGCGGGCCACCACGCTCGCGACGGCGTCCACGAAGTGCCGGCGATTGGTTGCGAGCGCCTCCGGACCTGCCGCGGTGTGGGCCGCGTGGATCGCTTTCAGGCGCGCGAGTTCGGCCCTGAAATCGACGGCAGCCCGCATGTCAGACACCGTGGCCGCGCGACCGTAAAAGCCGCGCGAGAGGATCACCCATTCGGAGCCGAGGCGCGCATGCTCGCCGAGGATCAGCTCTGCCGGGACAGCGCCGTCTCCGGCCCGCGCGACACCTCCGATCCCGAACGGGATGCGCGCGGTGCGCAGAACCTCGGCCGCCCCATCGAGACGTCCCTCCGCGAGAGGCTCGAACATAAACCGTGCCCCGAGATCGAGGTGCAGATCATTGAGCCCGAAGTAGACCTCGCTCGGGCCGAGGGCCGCGATGTCCTCGATCGCCGCGAGGCCCGAAGCCGTCTCGATCAATGGCACCAGCCCGCACCGCCCGTCGATGACAGAAAGCACCTCGGCCACGTCGCGCGCCTCGCGCACCATCGGCACCATCAAGAGGTCCGCCCCCGCTGCGAGCGCGCCCGCCACCTCTGCGCCGGTCTCGGCATGCGGTGGGTTGAGGCGCACGAGCATCTCCGCCTCGGGCGCCGCGGCGCGGATCGGCGGCACGTCGGCGAGCGTCAGCGCACTCTTCCAGGTGTCGCCCGGCTGTCGCGCCGCCTTGCCCATCACTTCGAGGTCCACAAAGAGCCGGTCGAGCCCCTCGCTCGCGACAAACGCAGCGATGTCGGGGTCGCTGACCACCATCATTGCCTTCAGGCCCATGGCCGTCCCCCTTCTCCGACGTCTTTTCGCTCTCGCCGCCGCATGCCCTGTCTACCGCCCGAAGCGCCGAAGAAGGCCCGCCCAGGGCAGGAGGATGCCCGCGCCGAGCGCGCCCCCCCAGGCCAGACGCAGCCAGACCGCGTCCTCGGGCAAGGCAGTGCGATCGACGAGGGCGCCGATGGTCACAAAGACGAGCACCAACGCCCCGCGCATCGGTCCGATCCTGTGGACCACGGCGCCCCATGCAGGCGGGCGCGCCACCAGATGGAGGAGCGCCAGGACCCCATAAAAGCACAAAAATCCGACCATCGCGCCCCAGAGCGCCGCTGCCAGCGTCCCCGTGCCGAGCGCCCCGAGCGCATTCGCCAACACGCGATCCGTCCGACCCGCCGCGTTCAGACGTGCGGCGGCGACGAGCTCCACCGCAGCGAAGGGCAGGGCAAGGGTCATGAGGCGGGCATAAGTCTCGAGCCTCGCGAGACCTGCTGCGTCCATTGCTCCGCCCCCGAAGAGAAGTGCGGCAATGGCATCGCCGCTGATTTGTCCCACGGCGAGTGCCGCAAGCGCAAGGATCCCAACGACCGCATAGCCGTCGGCCGCAAGCGCGTCATCCTCGGGCCGGTCCGTGAACCGGGGCAGGAGGACCGTGGCGACCGGGCCGAAGAGGATCACGACGGGGAGCAGAAAGAGCTTCAGCGCGTAGGAGAACGCCGCGAGCTCTCCGGGCGCATCGGCGGCAGCGACAGTGCGGAAGAGGAGCTGCGCTGCAACCCCGATCCCCGCGGCAGACACGCCGGCCACAAAGAGACGGAGAAGCCGGCGGTCGCCACCCTCGACCGGGCGGAGCCGTGGTCTGAGCGGTGCGCGCGCCACGACCATCAAAAGACCCACCCGCGTCAGGCTGGCGAGAACTGTCGCCAGAGCCAGCGGCCAGACAACAGGGGCGCCGGTCGCAAGCCCGAGGAGGAGCGCGCAGATCACCAGATTGTAGACGACTGTGCCGAAGCCCACGACAAAGAAGCGCTCATGCACATTGCACCACGCGCCGAGCGCACCGGCGAGTGCGCCGAGCGGAACGGCGAGGCCGACACTTGCCAGCGCCGGGGCATAGAGCGCGCGCAACTCCGGTGACAGCGCCGGCGCGAGGAGGCCGATCACCTGCATCGGCATGATCGCAATGATGACCGCGCCCCCGAGGCCCACCCCGGTGCAAAGCGTTGCAACCTGGGCAAAGAGCCGCCGCCGCGCTTCGTCCGGCAGACGACGGAGGGCGGGAACAAGGGCGGCCCCGAAGCCGCCTGCGAGGGCGATCGCGACAAGGGTCTCGGGGAGGGTCATGACAAGGATGGCCGCGTCAGCCTCGGCCCCAACGCCCACCCTGCGCGCGAGGAGCATTTCACGGACGAGACCGAGGAGCCGGCCCAAAAGGAGCGCCGCCGCAAGATACGCGACGGGCCGCAGCACGCTCACCCGGGCCAAGCTCTGGCTCCCAAAGGACCTCCGCTGTCTCCGGGTGCCGGACCAGAGCGGGAGGGGCGGTCGATCACGCGGCGCGAGACCTTGGAGGTGTCGCTCAGGTGCGCGCCACGCACCACTTCACCGGGTTGCCGGACCAGGGGCGCGCCGCGAAACGAACGCCGCGCTCGGTCGTGAGAACCGTAACCTGCGGATGCTCCCGCCGCTCCCCGATTCAAAGGCGTAGAGCAGCGGCCGTGCTCACCGGACCGGATGTCGGGCAGGGTTGGACGCCCACGATCACCGTGAGCCCTCCGACGGACGCGCCGGCCCTGCTGTGCGCCACTGCCCCCTGTTTTGGAGCCCCGAGGTCGCGGCGTTGACGTGGTGGGATGTCGCTCAAGACCGGTTGCACCGGCGGCCGCCGTCGGACGAGGACCTCTGGTCGCGGGGGGGCAAAGACACATGTGGGCATCGCGGGGCAGGCGCCGCCGCCCCATCGCTGACCCGTGGCTTAAAGCGCGGATTTCAGGGCCTCGGCGAGGTCCGTACGCTCCCAGCTGAAGCCGCCATCCTCGTCGGGTGCGCGGCCGAAGTGGCCGTATGCAGCCGTTCGGCGATAGATCGGGCGGTTGAGGCCGAGATGGGTGCGGATGCCGCGGGGCGTGAGGCTCATCGTCTCGCGGATCGCTGCCTCGATGCGCGCCGCATCGACTGTGCCTGTGCCGGCGGTGTCGACATAGATCGAGAGCGGCTCCGGAACACCGATTGCGTAGGAGAGCTGGATCGTGCACGTGCGCGCCAGTCCCGCGGCCACGACATTTTTGGCGAGGTATCGGGCGGCATAGGCGGCGGAGCGATCCACTTTGGTCGGGTCTTTGCCGGAAAACGCGCCGCCGCCATGGGGCGCCGCGCCGCCATAGGTGTCGACGATGATCTTGCGCCCAGTGAGACCGGCATCCCCGTCCGGCCCGCCGATCACGAACCGCCCCGTCGGGTTGACATGCCAGATCGTCTCGGCATCGAGCCAGCCCTCCGGCAGGACCTCCTCGACATAGGGCGCGATGATCGCCTTGACGTCCGCGGAGGTGAGCTCCGGGTCGATGTGTTGGGTTGAGAGGACGACGGTGTGCGCGCGGACGGGCGCGCCGTCCCGGTACTCGAGCGTGAGCTGCGACTTGGCGTCCGGGCCGAGATTGGGCTCCGTTCCGGAGTGGCGCACATCGGCGAGGCGGCGGAGGATCTTGTGGGCGTAGAGGATTGGCGCCGGCATCAACTCCGGCGTCTCGTCGGTGGCGTACCCGAACATGATCCCCTGATCGCCCGCACCCTCATCCTTGACGTTCGAGGCGTCCACGCCCTGGGCGATGTCCGCACTCTGCTCGTGGACGTAGCAGTCGATCGAGCAGGTCTTAAAGTGGAAGCCCTTCTGGCGGTAGCCGATGTCCTGGATCACCTGGCGCGCAGTGGCGCTGATCTCTTCCGGCGTGACGGCGTTCTCATCCGAGATCTTCACCTCGCCCATCAGAACGACCTTGTTGGTGGTCGCCGCCGTCTCCACCGCGACTCGCGCCTCGGGCTCGCGGCTGAGGATCATGTCGATCACCGCATCGGAGATCTGGTCGCACACTTTGTCCGGGTGGCCTTCAGAGACGCTCTCGGAGGTAAACAGGTAGTCTTTCCGCATCAAACCGCGCCTTCCGGGCTTCTTTTTGAGTCCCAGAGGCTCCTAAAGGCCGGAGCGGCTCAGAGCAAGCCGTCCCGCACGCGCCGGCCGTTCACCGCGCGCGGGCGTCGCCGTATACGGGCAACGGGCCTCGCACCGGAAGACCGGGCATCGAGCGCGCATGCGGCAAGCCCCAAGCGACCGCCGTGTCTCGGACCCTATGGTCGCCCGGGGTGAGTTCGGGTGACGCTAGAATGTTCCGTCATAGGCCCGGCGCCCGATCCGGCATGCGAGGAGGGTGACGCCCCCGCGGGAGAGGGCTGCGCCGGTCTCTGCCTCCAGCGTTTCGACATCGTCGATCCAGCACCCCGCAAGACCCATCGCCTCGGCCACGGCGGGAAAATCCGTCGCGCCGAAATCGACGCCCTGGTTCGGGCGCTGGCTGGAGCGTTGCTTCATCTCGATGAGGGCGAGGCTTTCGTCGACGAGCACGCAGATGATCATCGAGAGCCCGAGATCGCGGAGCGTGGCGAGTTCGCCGAGGCCCATCTCGAGGCCGGCATCCCCGACAAAGGCGACAACAGGGGTCTCCGCTGCCCCGAGAGCGTGGCCTGCGGCAAGCGGCACCGAACAGGCCATGGTGCAAAGAGCCGTGGACTGGAGGACTTGGCGCGGCGCGGGGGCGCGCCATTGTTGCGAGAGAAGGATCCGGTGCGCGCCGCTGTCAATTGAGATCACCGTCTCTGGGGGGAGTGCGGACCGGAGGGTCTCGAAGACGACCGCCGGTCCCCAGCCTGTTGAGGCAAACGCCGCCTCGAGCGCGGCGCGCGCATCCGCCGGCTTCCCGTCGGGCCAGCGGGGTCGTGGCGTGCCCGTGAGGGCCTCCAGCGTCGCGGGAATGTCGGTCATCAGGGTCTCTGAGACGCTGTGCATGCCGTGCGTCCGGAGAGCCGGAGTGATGTCGAACACGGGCGTCGTGGCCGGCCAGGGATCGCGCCACCCCGTGCGCATCTCAATCGGATCGTATCCCGCGAGAAGGATGCAATCGGCCTCAGCCAGGATCGGCAGAATGATCTTGTCCGACTTGGGCGACAGCCCATGGCCACCGAGGCAGAGCGGGTCCGCCTCGTCCATCAGCCCTTTGCCCTTGTAGCTCGTGACAAGCGGGATGCCCTCGTGACGGCAAAACGCGGCAATGGCGGGCCCGGCGCCCGCGTTGACTGCGTCAACCCCCGCAATCACGAGCGGGCGGTCCGCCCGGGCAAGGGTCTCGCGACACCGGGCGACCTGGTCTGCGGACGGGAGCGCTGGGGCGGGGGCGGGGATCCTGGCGACGGGCGGTTCGGAGGTCGTCCCTTCGGCGACCGCGATGGGCACGTCGATGTGGACCGGACCGGGCTGGCCCGAGGTTGCGATGGCCACGGCCTTCGCCATCATGGCGCCGAGCGCCCCCTCCGCCGCCCGGAAGCTTGCCTTCACGATCGGCCGAAGCACGGCCTGATGGTCGAAGACCTGATGCGTGTAGGTCTCGGCGAGTGCTGCGTCGACGCACCCCGTGAGGAAGATGAGCGGAACTCGGTCCTGCTCGGCATTCGCGACGACGTTGATCGCATTCGCCACGCCCGGACCGATGGTGGCCACAAGGATCGGCAATGCTCCGGTGGCGTGCCAGTGACCCTCCGCCATGAAGCCGCCGGCGTTCTCATGCTTAACGAGGACAAACGTGATCCCGGCGCGCGCGAGACCGTCCATCAGGGCGAGGACCTCTCCGCCTGGAATCCCGAACGCATGCGTCGCGCCGGCCTCGGCCAGCGCGCGCCCGATGATGTCTCCGCCCGTGTCACTCATTGCGAGGCCCTCCCACCTGTCGCTCTAGGCGGCGCGGCCCGGCGCGGCAAGAGAGGCCGCGGACAAGAGCGCGTCATCCTGGCGGGAGCGGGCCGCCCTCGGCGTGGGGCGTCGCCGTCTCCGGTGAGGGGGCTGGGCGAGCCGCGGGACGACAACGGGCCAGCGGCAAACGGCCACGCACCCGCCGCGACCGCCACCCTGAGGCCTCATCCGCCCGAGTAGCCGCCCATACGGCAGATGACCTGCCATTCAGCCTCCGAGACGGGTTGGACGGAGAGGCGTGTGTTGTTGACCAGGATCATGTCTTTGAGTTCGGGCGTGGCCTTGCAGTCTTCGAGTGTGATCGGGGTGGGGAAATGGCCCACTGCACGGATGTCCACGCACTCCCACCGGGGGTCGTCCGTGGTCGGGTCGGGGCGTGCGAGAGCAGACACCTCGACGACGCCCATGATCCGCTTCTCCTTTTGGCTGTGATAGAAGAAGCCGAGTTCGCCAAGCTGCATCTCGCGCATGTTGTTGCGGGCCTGATAGTTGCGCACGCCGTCCCAGGGCTCACCTGCTGCGCCGCGTGCAACTTGGTCGTCCCAGCTCCAGACGCCGGGTTCGGATTTGAACAGCCAGTATGCCATATGTCCCCTCACTTTGCCCTTAGGTGGACCGGCGCGCCCTTCAGAGCAAGGCGTGCGGCTACGCTTTGGCGCCGCGCGCGCCGCCGCCGAGCTGGGGTGTGGCGTCCGCGTCGAGGGGCCAGCGCGGGCGGGCGCCGAGGCGAAGGTCGCTGACGGCGCCGAGGCGGTGTTGCTCGATCCCGGCCCAGGCGATCATCACCGCGTTGTCCGTCGCGAGCGAAAGCGGCGCGACATGGGCGGGGAGGCCTGCCTCCGCCGCCACGGCACGGATCCGTGCGCCGATCTCTGCGTTGGCGGCGACGCCGCCTGCAATGGCAAGCGCCGTCGCCCGCGGACCGTCGGCCGCGAGCGCGCGGCGGGTTTTCTCGGCCAGCACATCCGCAACTGCCCGCTGGAACGAGGCGGAGAGATCCGAGATGTCCTGCCGCCAGAGACCGCCTTGAGCCATCATCAGCTCGTCCCGCGCCCGGCGAAGGGCCGTCTTGAGGCCCGAGAACGACATCTCGAGCCCGGGCCGGTCAAGAAGCGGGCGCGGGAAGGCAAACCGCTCGGGATCGCCGTCCTTGGCCCACCGCTCGATCTCCGGCCCGCCCGGATAGCTCAGGCCGAGGAGCCGCGCGCTCTTGTCGAAGGCCTCGCCCGGGGCATCGTCGAGCGTGCC
>JBCDHQ010000081.1:0-14512 GCA_038749815.1 Pseudomonadota bacterium
GCATCCTGATCGACCCGATCCCCGAACAAGGTCTTGGTGCGGCAATCAATGATCGCCTCAGGCGCGCCGCTGCCCCCCGCACCGCATCCCATCAGAGCGCGACCCCCTGACCACACGCACCCCGGGTGGGGGCGCGGGGTGGGCGGGTGGGAGCGCCCCCACCCGGGGTGCGCCGCATCCGCCAAACGCGCCCCCAAACGTCAGGCGCGCCCCCCATCGGCGGAAAGCAGTCGCGGATCGATCCCGATCCGCTTCAGCGCTTCTTCCCAACGCTTTCCGCTCGACACTTCGAAGATGATCGCCTCATCCGCATCGCAGGTCAGCCATCCATTGGCCTGCAACTCTCCTTCGAGCTGGCCGGGCCCCCACCCCGCATATCCGAGCGCGAGAAGCGCCTCACGGGGCCCCGCCCCGTCCGCAAGGTCGCGCAGCACATCGAGCGTTGCTGTCATCCCGAACGTCTCCGAGACCGGCATCGTGCTCTCGGGCACGGAATAATCGCGCGTGTGGAGCACAAAGCCACGCCCGTTCTCCACGGGCCCGCCAAAGTAGATCTCCGTCTCGCGGGCGCGCCGGCTCCGATCGATCTTCAGTTGGTCGAGGAGATCGGCAAAGCGCAAATCCGGGGCGGGTTTGTTGACCATCAACCCCATCGCGCCGTCCCTCGAGTGCGCACACATCAAAATCACGGAGCGGTGAAAGCGCGGGTCGCCCATGCTGGGCATCGCAATCAACAACTTGCCGTTCAGAAATTCAGGCTCGTCTCCGGGCATGGCCGAGAAACTGGGGTGAGTTGCCTTGGAGATCAAGCGCAGCATCGCCGAACTGTGAGTTTGCGGTCATCGCCCTGCGCGCTACAGTCCATGTTCAGGTGACGGAGGCGATGATGTTCAAGGTGCTTGCAGTTGCGGGTGCAATGCTCCCCAGCGCGGCGATGGCGCAATCCCAGATGGCGCTCCTCGCAGGCTGGGCGTTGCCCCAGGGCGGGCGCATGATCGGCGTCGAAGTCCAGCTCGACCCCGGTTGGAAGACGTATTGGCGCGTGCCCGGAGCGGGCGGGATCCCGCCACTCTTCGATTGGTCCGCTTCGGAGAATTTGAGCACAGCCCATGTCCACTGGCCCGCCCCCGAGGTGTTCAGGGATTATGGCATGGTGAGCTTCGGCTACCGCGATCGCGTCATTTTCCCCGTTGAACTCCTGCCGGCGCAGCCCGACCGCCCGATCGAGGTCGGCCTCACTCTGGATTACGGCGTCTGCGAGGCCGTTTGCGTTCCCGTGCAGGAGAGCGGGCGGCTCGGACCGGAGCCAAGCGGCACGCTCGCGGCGAGCTTCGACATCGAGGATGCGCTTGCCGCACGCCCGACGAGCTCAGGTGAGGTGGGCGTTGTCTCAGTCACCTGCGCAATGGACGCGCCCGATCGCCTGACCGCCCAGCTGACATTCGACACCTCGCCGCCGGGCGGCAGCGTTCCCGTCTTTGAGAGCGGCGACCCAGCATTGCGCATCCTGCCCGACACAATGGCCGCGACCGCCGACACGCTGACGATCGGGGCGCGGATTGCCCCGGGCGGCGCGGCAATCGGCACTCTCGGTGACGTCCGACTGACGCTTCTCGCCCCCTCGTTCGCCGCTGAGATTGACGGCTGCAGCCCCGCTTGACGAGGGCTAGCGGCGCAGGGCCGGCGCAAGCGCCGCGGCGCTGCCAAGCAGCACGACGAGCAGCCCGGTCGCCATCGCCGCCAGCGCCCCCGTTTGACCGAACAGGGCGGCGAGCGGCATCGGCAGCGCCCCTGTCACCGCCTGAACACCCGCCGTCGCCGCCACCACCAGAAGCGAGAGCGCCGCTGAGCCCCGCAGCCCCCAACGGAGCCGCGCCGGCAGGCGTTGACCGCCGAGGCCACGGCGCGTGGCGGCAACAAGATCGCCCACATCCCGCTGGAACATCACCAGCGCCGGCACGATCAGCAGCACGAGGAACATGCCGACGCCGAGACCGTAGGCGAGCGTGATCACGGTCGGCTTCAGAAACTCTGCCTGGCGGGATGTCTCGTAGAGGAGCGGTGTCAGCCCCAGAACCGTCGTCAGCGTCGTCAACAGCACTGGACGAAGCCGGTCCGTCACCGCATCGATCAGCGCCGGCAAGAGGGCGCGGTTCCGGGCATAGGAATCGATCGTGGTGATCAGAACAATCGAGTCGTTGATGATGATCCCGCTCATCCCGATCATGCCGACGATTGAGAACATCGAGAGCGGCACGTCCCAGAAATAGTGTCCCCAGATCACGCCGATCAAGCCGAAGGGGATCACGGCCATCACGACAAACGGGCGCCACCAGCTCGAGAAGATCCAGGCCAGCGTCACGTAGATCCCGAGCATACAAAGAAGGAAGCCGACCAGGGCATCGGTCAGAAACTCCCGCTCCTGCTCCGCGAGACCGCCGAGTTCATGCGAGATCCCGTATCGCTCGGCAATCGCGGGAAGCACGTCGCGTTCGAGCGCCGTCTGCACGATCTCCGCCCGGACCGGATCATCCTCGGAGATGTCGCCGAAGACTGTGACCACCTGATCGCCGTTCTCTCGCCTGACCGTGGAAAAGCCGAGCTCGGATGTGACGGTGACGATCTCTCCAAGCGCGACATAGGCGCCGTCGGGCGTCCGGAGGCGCGTGCGCTCCAGGAAGTCGGCGGTGAGCTCCCGCTCGGGCAGACCGACCTCGATCCGACCCTCGCGCGGGCCCACGGGAAACTCAGCCGCGGTGATACCACCCAACCGCTGGCGCAGCTCTCGCCCGACCCCGTCGATGGTAAAGCCCATCGCCTGCCCGAGCGGCGTGAGGTCGAGAACGAGCTCGGTCTTGTCGTAGGCCAGGCTGTCCTCGAGCGCGGAGACCTCGGGGAAGGCCGACATCTCGGTGATGAGGGTCTGCGCGGCCTCCTTCAGAACCCGCGCGTCGGCGCCCGACAGTTTGACATGGAGGGAATCGCCGCCGGGCCCCGAACGCCAGCCGCGGAAGGACAGCGTCTCAAGCAGCGGGTGGCGGACGACCTCGTCCTGGAGATCGCCCAGGAAGGCGAAGGAGGAATAGGGCCTGAGATCCGCATCGATCAGCTCGATTGCGATCGAGCCGAGCAGGTCGGCATCCTTGCTGTCTTGACCGGAGAGACCGCGGCCCGTTGTGCCGCCCACCTCACCGAGGACGAACGTGAGCGGATCCTCCCCATTCTCCGCCGCATACCGCGCGGCGACGGCATCCGTCGCACGCTGCAGCTCGCGCATCATCGCGATCGTGTCGTCCCGGCTCGCCCCCGGCAGCATCGCGAAGTTGCCCGAGATCGAGCCCCGCTCCGGCGCGTTCCAGAACCGCCACGTGACATCGCCCCTGGTGAACATGGCCGTCGAGCTTGCGAGCGCAAAGATCGCAAACGCACAGAGCGGGTAGCGCGCGCGAATGACGACGTGCATGACAGGGCGGAAGATCCGTTTGCAAAACCACTGAAAGCCGCGGTTCACCTGCCGGCTCGGCCAATCATACCAGGGCTCGTGCCCCTCGCGGACGACGGAGTGCGCCATGTGGTTGGGCAGGATCAGAAAACACTCGATCAGGGATGCGGTCAGCACCGCAACCACTGTCAAAGGGAGGGCGTAGATCAGCGCCCCGAACCGCCCCTCGATCACCAGGAGGGCGGAGAAGGCAATCACCGTGGTGATGGTCGCCGACAGGACCGGCAGCGACATCCGGAGTGCCGCCCGTTCGGCCGCAATCATCGGCGGTTCGCCGAGAATGCGCGCTCGGAAATCCGCGTGCTCCCCCACGACGATGGCATCGTCGACCACGATCCCGAGGCAGATGATCAGCGCAAAGAGCGAGACCATGTTGATTGTCAGCCCGAAGGCAAACATCACTGCGATGGTCGAGATCATCGCAACAGGGATCCCCATCGCCACCCAAAAGGCCGTTCGCGCCGACAGGAAGAGGAAGAGGAGCACGACGACGAGGCCGAGCCCTAGGAGCCCGTTCTCAAGCAGAATGTTCAGCCGGTCGGTGATGGCCTCCGACCGAGTGCGGATCAGCTCGATCTGCACGCCGGAGGGCAGGGTCAGCTCCATTTCGGCCGCGACAGCCTCGACGGTTGCCTGCATCTTGATCGCGTCGCCATCGGGGGCGCGGTCGACGCGGATCGAGACGGCCGGGTTCTCTCCCTTGTAGTAGGCCCGGCCCGAAAGGGCGCCGAGAACCTCAATCTCGGCGAGGTCGCCCACAGTGAGCTTCGAGCCATCGGGGTTCGAGCGCACGACGACGGCCGCGATTTCATCGGCCTCGCGCTTCTCGATGCCCGTCCGCACGCGGCTGGTGCCGCCTGCGACATCGCCTGCAGGGTCTGTTTCCGCCTCCTCGCCGATGGCCGCAGCGATCTCGGCCAGCGTAGCGTCATGGCGGATGAGCTCCGCTTCGGGCACGCGCACATCGACAGTGGGGGCAGAGACCCCGCGGATCGCGGTCCGGGGAATGCCTTCGCGGAAGAGGCGGGCGATGAACTCATCGGCATAGCGGCCAAGGATCTCGCGGTCGACTGGGCCCGAGATCACCACGTCGGTCACCCGCTCCCGCCAGGAGCCGCGGCGGATCTCGGGGTCTTCGGCCCCCTCGGGCAGGTTGCCGGCGAGACCGAGCGCTGTGGTCACCTCCTCATTGGCGCGCGCCATGTCCCAGCCGGGCTCGAACGTCAGCTCAATGCTTGCACGCCCCTCTCTCGCAACGGCCTCAGAGGCCGCAACACCCTCGATGCTGCGGAGCGTCGGCTCGAGCACGGCAACGATGGCGCGGTCGACATCCTCGGGTCCCGCGCCATCCCACACGACCTCTATGTCGATCTCGTCCTCGATGATGTCGGGCAGGAACTGCGACCGGATCTGCGTCAGCGACGCCACTCCGAGCGCCAACATGACGACCAGCAGGATGTTGGCCGCCGTCCGGTGGCGCGTGAAATAGGAGAGCAGCCCGCGCGCTCCGTCTGGCATCAGAGACATGCTGCCCCCCCTTCCCGCTCAGCGCCTCCAGCCGGATGCCGCCGCGAGACGCTCCGTCGCACCAGCTCGCATCCGCTACGGTGGCCTGGTCCCGCATCCGATCCGCGCATCTCGACATTGGCGCTGACGGTGGGAGCCCGCGAAGGACAACGTCTGCGACCCAGTCCGGTCGGCCTCTCGCGACTGCCCCGAAGTCTCGGCACGTCGAGAGAGCACCGCCTGGAGACACTCGGTGAAGGGGCGGTGCGTATGGTGACCGAGACGCTCTGACCGATAGATCCGAGATGATCCGACATCTCAGCCGCCCATCCGGCGCTCTAGCCGCTCGACCGTGGCGCGAGGCACCTCATCGCCGTTGAGCTCTCCGAGGAGACGCTCCTTCACGTCCGGAGGCATCCGCTCGTTGCGCTCCACATAGGCGATCAACCGGGCGCGCCGGGCAGCATCGAGGGCCAAGGTGGCCGAGCCGGCGGTGCCGGCACGCGCCTCGAGCCGGGTCACGAGCTCCGCCGAGACCGTCTCGCCCTCCAGCGTTGTCAGAAGGGCGGCGCGCCGTGCTTCAGGCAGACCCGCGTCCGCCTCGACAAGCGCGCGGAGGCGCGCGCGCTGCGCGGCATCGAGCCGGATAGCGCTGCCCTCGGCCGCGGGTCGGATCGGACGCACTTTCACGCCGGCGCCGAGCTGCGGCAAGAGCTCCGCCACCGCCTCCCGCCCGAACGGCACGTCGCCAACGATCACGTCATCGCCCTGTCGGCGCCGGATCGACACCCGCGCGAGCTCCAACCGATCCTCTGCGCCGAGAAGCAAAAGCTCGCCCGCAGCGCTGATTGCGCGGGCCGGGATGACCGCCACGTTGTCGAGCGGCGGCTCCTCGATCTCCACCACGACAAAGTCACCGGGACGCAGCGTTGCGGCCTGGCGGCCCTCAAGTTGAGCGTAAAGGACACGGCCGCTTTGCATGTCGCCGACCTCGGCGCCCGCGCGATCCACGCGCCCCGGGATCGCAACCGTCTCGGCCCCCATCGAGAGGCGCGCAAGAACCGGCTGCCCCGCAGCGGAGCCCGCGGCCGCAAGACGCGCAAACTCAGCCGTCGACACGCGGAACGCAACTTCGAGCGCACCCGGATCGAGAAGCGTCCCAAGCTGCTCATTCGCCGTCACCAACCCACCGAGCACGCCCGAGATCTCGCCGATCCGCCCGGCAAAGGGCGCTCTGATGATCGTGTCTGCCAAGTCGCGCGCCGCCTCCTCGCGGCTGATCACCCGCCGCTCGAGCGTGATCCGCGACCGCTCAAGCGTCGCATCCGCCTGGGCGAGCGCTTGGCGCCGGCCCACAAGCGATTGCTCCGCCTGGGCGAGCGAGAGCTCAGCCGTCTCCTCCGCGGCGGCCGTTGCGGCGCCCCTGGCCCGGAGATCGCGTTGACGTGTGAGCGCCTGGCTCCTGAGGTCGCGTTGTGCTTCGGCCGCCGCAAGCTCCTCGACGGCGAGGAGTTGCGCGGCGTCTGCCTGGGAGACATCGGCGCGGGCTTCCGCCTCTTCGGTCAGGGCGATGTCGAGGGCTGTGCGTGCTCGGGCCGGATCGAGGCGCACGAGGATCTCCCCCTCGCTGACATGGCCACCGGCGCGGAAGTTTTGCGAAAGCTCGATGATCCGCCCGCCCACTTCGCTCCGGATCTCGAGCGTGCGGCGGCTCTCCACTTCGCCATAGGCCGTGAGACGCGGCACGGCGCGCACGGGCTCAAGCAGGATGAGGTTGACGGAAAAGCTCCTCTCGCGCGGCGCACCGCGCCGCCCGTCATCCTCCTCCGCGGTCGTGGCGCGGTAGACCGTGCCAACGGCCATCGCCAGCAGGCCGAGGGTCATGCACAGAAGTGCCGTGCCAAGAAGCGTGCGCCGCAAAAGTCGCATAGGGCCTGAAGTCCTCCATCGTCCACACCGAAAGATAGGGTGCCGAGACGCCGAAACGACGTTTGGCTCTCTTTACGCCCCCCCGGCGCGGTTCCGTCGTGTGACGTGATCTAGAATGGGGCGCAACGCCGGCACGAGGGAGAAAGATCCAAGCTGGCGCTGCGTGAGGAATGCAAAGCCCGCGCCTTCACCGAGCCGTATGTCGCCGGGCCCAACCCTCCGGGACGACGCCGCCACATAGAGGCGGGTGCGCTGGGCACCCTCGGAGATCGTCTTGGCCACTGGCGTCAGCTCCTCAGCCGACAACGTCATGCCCGTTTCCTCAGCCACCTCGCGGAGAGCGGCTGTCGCCAAGTCCTCCCCCGGCTCGATCAGGCCGCCAAAGAGGCCCCACATGCCCCCGCCCAGGACATCCGGCCGGTCGTCGCGAAGCTGGAGGAGGAACCGACCCTCCGCATCCCTCAAGAGCACCGAGATCGCCGCCAATGGCCCCGGCTCCCCCACGCCAAACTCGCGAAACGCGCCGTCCGAAAGCGTCATTTGCGCCGGAGATGCTCATCCAGACGGGGGAGGATCTCCACAAAATTGCAGGGACGATGCCGATAGTCGAGCTGGTGGACCAGGATCTCGTCCCACGCGTCGCGGCAGGCCGAGGTGGAGCCCGGCAGCGCGAAGAGATAGGTGCCGCCGGCGACACCGGCGCAGGCACGGCTCTGAACCGCTGAGGTGCCGATTTTTTGCATCGAGACGAGGGTGAAGACGGTCCCGAACGCGTCGATCTCTTTCTCATAGACGTCGCGATGCGCCTCAACCGTCACATCGCGCCCCGTGAGCCCGGTGCCCCCGGTCGAGACCACGACGTCGATCTCTGGATCGTCGATCCAGCGACGGAGCTGATCGGCAATCTCGGCCCTTTCATCGCGCAGGATCGCCCGGGCGGCGACACTGTGGCCAGCCGCAGTCGCACGTTCGGTCAGAAGGTCGCCCGAGCGGTCCTCGGCCGCCGAACGTGTGTCGGAGACGGTCAGGATCGCCATCCGGACGGGAAGGAACTGTCGGTCGGACATCTAAAGCTCAAAGATCCTTGGATCGGGGCCGAGATTGACGACACGCGTGTCCCCGATCCGCCCCTCGACACCCCAGCTGTGGTGGATGTGGCCGCAAAGCGCAAGTGAGGGTTGCGCGCGATCGATCGCATGCCAAACTGCGGTCGACCCCATGGCCTCACCGCCCGAGGACCGGTCCGCAACGCCCTTCGGTGGCGCGTGGGTGATCAGAACATCGACAGAGGTGAGCGGCGCGAGCAGCGCGGCGGCCGTCGCCTCGTCGAGGTCGCAGGACCAGTCGCCGAACGGCGTCTCCGGCACAGCGTATCCGAGGCCAAAGAGGCTGCAGCCGGCCAGTTCGATGCCCGACCCGTGAAGCACGCTCCACTCCGGTCGCGCAGCGTCGCGCAACTCAGTGTCGCTCTCCGCATTCCCGGGCACGAGCACGACGGGCGGGACGATATCGCCAAAGGGCGCCAACGCGTCCGCCAGACCGAAGCGCATGTTGCAGAAGTCTCCGGCGCCAATCACCAGATCGACATCACGGCTCGCCGCGACAATCGCCGCGGCCTTTGCACGATCGGCGTGGAGATCGGAGAATGCGAGAACCCGCGTCATCCCCGGAGACCCGCGCTCAAACTCAAGAGATCCGCCCAGGTCTGGCGCTTCTTCATAGGGTCGCGAAGGAGCGCCGCCGGATGAAACATCGGCAGCACGCGAATGCCCTCCCGCTCCGCCCACCGCCCGCGCAGACGCGTGATCCCGGTCGCAGTCGCAAGCACGGCTTTGACTGCGGGCGAGCCCATCGGAACGATCACCCTCGGCGCTGCGAGCGCAATGTGGCGTTCGAGAAACGGCAGCATCATCTGCACCTCGTCATCCGAGGGTGTTCGGTTGCGCGGCGGTCGCCAGGGCAATGTGTTGGTGATGTAAAGACCGGAGGCCGGATCGGCTGCCGTGCGCGAAAGGCCGATCGCGGCGAACATCGCATCGAGAAGCCGTCCCGAGGCCCCGACAAAAGGCAGGCCCATCCGATCTTCCTCCTGCCCCGGCGCCTCGCCGATGACCATCACATGCGCGCCGGCGAGCCCATCGGCAAAGACCAGATTGCGCGCACCTTGCTTGAGCGCACACCCCTCAAACGCTGCAAGGCCAGCCCGGAGCGCGTCGAGAGACTGAGCCGACGCTGCAATCCGAATCGCGTCCTGCACAGGTCCTCGCGGCCCGGTCGGCTCTGCCGCTGCCGCCGGACGTTCCTGCGCCTGCAAGTTGGGCGCTTCCGAGAGAGGGGCACCCTCGGGCGACGGGTCTTTCAGCCGGTCGAGCGGCACAGGGGAGATCGCCTCATCCGCGCCGAGCGTGAGCTGCCATTGCAGCGCCGCGAGGGCTGCCTCCGGCGAGAGATCTTCAAGCTTCATCGCGAGATCTTACGCGGCTCGACCCGCGCCGGCCAGCATTGCTTGCGGGGAGCCTCACGCGTGCTATAGCCGCGCCATGCCCTCAACGGACACAGCGCCCGCCTTCAGCCAACGCCACCTCCTCGGGATCGAAGGCCTCGCGCCCCGCGATGTCGAGAGCCTCCTTGACCGGGCCGAAGACTACGCCGCCGCCGCACGAGACCGTCTGCCGCCGGCACCCGTTCTCGAGGGCATCACGCTCATCAACATGTTTTTCGAGACCTCGACCCGGACCCAGGCGAGCTTTGAGATCGCCGGCAGCCGTCTCGGCGCGACGGTCATGAACATGAGCATGCAGGCGTCGTCGATCCGGAAAGGCGAGACCCTGATCGACACTGCGATGACGCTGAACGCCATGCGCCCGGACATTCTCGTCGTGCGCCACCCGCATTCGGGCGCCGTGAGCCTCCTCGCCTCCAAAGTCGATTGCGCCGTCCTCAATGCGGGGGACGGCCGGCACGAGCACCCGACGCAAGCCCTCCTCGATGCGCTCACGATCCGGCGTCGGAAGGGCCGGCTCCACCGCCTCACCGTGGCGATCTGCGGTGACGTGGCACACTCTCGCGTCGCGCGCTCGAACATTCTCCTGCTCGGGCTGATGGAGAACCGGGTCCGCCTGGTCGGCCCGCCAACGCTCGTGCCACGTGGGTTCGAGGCGCTGGGATGCGAGGTCACGCATGACATGGCCGAAGGTCTGGCGGAGGCCGACGTGGTCATGATGCTCCGCCTCCAGCGCGAACGCATGGATGGCGGCTTCATTCCGTCGGCTCGCGAATACGCGCATCGCTACGGGCTCGATGCCGAAAAGCTCGCCCGCGCCAAACCGGACGCCATCGTCATGCACCCGGGCCCCATGAACCGCGGCGTCGAGATCGACGGCACCCTCGCGGACGACCTCACCGTCAGTGTGATCCGAGAGCAGGTGGAGATGGGCGTGGCGGTTCGGATGGCGGCGCTGGAGGCGCTCGCGGACCGCGCGGGAAGACCCGGTTGACCTGAATTGACAGGGCCGTTCGTCCCCCTCACTATAGTAAAGGAGAGGTGGAGGGGTAGCGATGGTAGACGCCGTAAGACTCGACGCAAGGTTGTATGGCCAATACGACATTGAAGTAACCAATGAATTTGACGGCCCGGTACAAATCTTTGTCGAGCCAGGTGCCTTGGGCGGTCGTGGCATCACTCAGTTTGAATTGATCGTGGATCCCGGCGACACGCTTTATCTCTATGGCATAGGCGGTGGCGAGTTTGGCAGCTCCGTCAGCTATGTCGAACGCCTGGGGGAGGACTTCACCTACGTATACGTCTCCTACACCACGACGGGAGGCAGTGAAGTCAATGGCGCACGTATCTTCGTCGAAGGCGCACCAACCATCGAGGCAAACAACCTGTGCTTTACGCGGGGCGCGCAGGTTCTCACCCCTGAGGGCTCGCTTCCGATAGAAACACTCCGCGTGGGCGACCTTGTCGTGACCCGCGACCACGGCCCCAAGCCCATCCGCTGGATCGGGTCGACGACGCTCTCCGCCGAGACACTGGCACAATTCCCAGAGAAGCGCCCCGTGACGATGGCCGCCGGCGCTCTCGGCGATCATGGCGAGACCACGGTGTCGCCGGCGCATCGGGTGCTGTTGGAGGGCTGGCGGGCGGAGGCGCTGTTCGGCGAGGGGGAGGTTCTGTCGAGTGCGGTGAGCCTCGTGAACGACACCACCATTCGGCGGGCGGACTTTGAGGAGGTTGAGTACATCCACATCCTCTTCGACACCCATGAGATCATCTGCGCCGACGGGCTCTGGTCCGAGAGCTTCGATCCGGGCGCCGTGCGCACCGGGCTCGAAGCGGCGACGCGGGACGAGGTCGTGGAGCTCTTTCCCGAGATCGAGGGCGGCGCCACGCCTCCGGCGGCGCGCCGGACCGTCGAGCCCGCGGACGTGGCCGTCCTGTTCTGAACGGGATCGCCGCCGCATCGGCGGTCAAGTTTTCTGAAACAATGTCATCAATTGCACCATTCTGGGCCCGGATCGGGTATCGATGGTTCGGGGGAAATGCATTTGGGGGCCATTCATGACCGACATTGCACTCTACGACGACACCACGAGCCCGGTCGACGCAACAAACGACGCGACGGATACCGTGTCAATCTACGTGACCCCAAGTTGGGTGGCAGATGGCGTTCCCACAGTCATACAAGTGGACGCCGGCGACGATGTTGTCATGGACTTCGCCGGCGAAATTGGGGGCACGTATACATCCCGGGCACTCGGCGACTACATCTACGAGATAAGTTATTTCATTGATGGATCTGAGTATACCAACTCGCTGCTGATCTCCGGCGGACCCGGGAGCGTCATCAACAACATCTGCTTCACCCGCGGTGCGCGCGTCGCAACCCCCTCGGGTCCGGTTGCGATCGAAGATCTCCAGGCGGGCGATCTCGTCCTGACCCGCGATCACGGCGCTCAGGCGATCCGCTGGATCGGCGCCTCCAAGGTCTCCGCCGAGACCCTCGCCCAGTTCCCGGCGCTCCGCCCGGTCACCATCGCGGCCGGCACCTTCGGCGACAACGCCGAGACCACCGTCTCCCCCGCGCACCGCGTTCTGGTGGATGGCTGGCGGGCCGAAGCGCTCTTCGGTGAGGGCGAAGTCCTGGCGACCGCGGCGAGCCTCGTCAACGACACCACCATCCGCCGCGTTGAGGCATCGGAAGTCGAGTACTTCCACATGATGTTCGACGCCCACGAGCTGGTTCTGGTCGACGGCCTCTGGTCCGAGAGCTTCCACCCGGCCGCGGTCAACGCAACGCTCGCACCGGCGACCCGCGACGAGGTCCTCGAGCTCTTCCCCGAGCTCGAAGCCGATGCCGCCGTGCCAGCCGCACGCCGCAGTGTCGATGCGAGCGTGATGCTGATCGGGGTCTGAACCGCCCGCGGCGCAGCGGTTCCGCCTGCACGATCCTTTCGGTCAACCGCCTCCGCAGGGTTTTTTGCGGCGAATTTCGGCCGATTTGCGAAAAATGCTGTTCACACTTTATAAAATCCGTTAGCAATTGGTCGCTATCTTGTGAGTTTGGGAGCGACTGCAATGACTGACATCACCCTCGATGAAACCTATGCCGGCGAAGGCGCAGGCATCATCGATATCGAGAACGAGTCCGCGGACATCATCACCATCTACGTCACCGCTCAGTGGGTTGCGCAGGGTGACCCGGTCGCATTCCAGGTGGATGACGAAGACACCGTATACCTCGAAGTTTCCGGTCCGGGCGATTTCTCGACCGCGCCGAATGAGCCTGCCGGCTACATCGTGACAGTGTCGGGTGGCGGTCAGTCCGCGAACAATGGGCTTGCCATTCTCGGCGGCAGCACCACTAACAACATCTGCTTCACCCGCGGTGCGCGCGTCGCAACCCCCTCGGGCCCGGTTGCGATCGAAGATCTCCAGGCCGGCGATCTCGTCCTGACCCGCGATCACGGCGCTCAGGCGATCCGCTGGATCGGCGCGTCCAAGGTCTCGGCCGAGACCCTCGCGCAGTTCCCGGCGCTCCGCCCGGTCACCATCGCCGCCGGCACCTTCGGCGACAACGCCGAGACCACCGTCTCGCCCGCGCACCGCGTTCTGGTCGATGGCTGGCGGGCCGAAGCGCTCTTCGGTGAGGGCGAAGTCCTGGCGACCGCGGCGAGCCTCGTCAACGACACCACCATCCGCCGCGCCGAGGCATCGGAAGTCGAGTACTTCCACATGATGTTCGACGCCCACGAGCTGGTTCTGGTCGACGGCCTTTGGTCCGAGAGCTTCCACCCGGCCGCAGTCAACGCAACGCTCGCACCGGCGACCCGCGACGAGGTCCTCGAGCTCTTCCCCGAGCTCGAAGCCGATGCCGCCGTTCCGGCCGCGCGGCGCAGTGTGGCAGCTGCGGACGTCGCCGTCCTCTTCTGATCCGAACGATATGACGAGGGAAAGGCCGGGCTATGCGCCCGGCCTTTTTCGTTTCTTGACACTGCGCGGTCACTGGTCAGAGTGCTGCCGATCAACCGAGGGCAGCCTCTTGCGACCGGATGAAGCCACTGAGTTCTGGCAGCGATGTCTTGATCCCAGCGTCCGGACCGGGAGCAGCCGGCTCACCTATGAGGCTCGACGGTCCCGCTTTGATCGCCTGAACGGTCCGCCGGCAAGCGGTGTCATCCGCATGCGTCTGGGACAGCTTCCCGCGACAAGGAACGGACGGCTGCGAACGGCTTTGCGGGGCGGACGCACGCACCCTTGCGAGATGGTCCAGGCGGGAACGGTCAACATAGTCGGCAAGCTCGTGCAGAAGAGGCCGATGTGATCCTCGCAAACGCCCGCCTCATCGACCCAGAAGCGGATGTCGAGCGACACGGGCGCGTCCGGATCGAGGACAGTCGGATCGCAGAGATCGTCGAGGACCGAGGGGTTCCCGCCGGCGCGCTCGACTGCCAGGGCAAGGCGCTGGCTCCCGGGATCGTCGACATCGGCGTCAAGATTGGAGAGCCTGGGGAGCGGCACAAGGAGAGCTTTCGGACCGCGGGGCTCGCTGCAGCGGCGGGCGGTGTCACCACGATGGTGACGCGACCCGACACGGACCCAGCCCTCGACACGCCCGAGCTCCTGGAGTTCTTTCGCCGCCGCGCTGAAACGGAGACATCCGTGCGCGTCCTCCCGATGGCTGCCCTGACCAAGGGACGGGAGGGGCGCGAGATGGCTGAGATCGGGTTTTTGCAGGATGCCGGCGCCGTCGCGTTCACGGATGCGGACCGCCCGACACGCGATGTCCGCGTTTTGACGCGTGCGATGACGTACGCGGCCGGGCTTGGCGCCCTTGTCGTGACGCATGTCCAAGAGCCGACGCTCTCGTCGGGCGCCGCGATGACCTCGGGGCCGTTTGCCCTGAAGCTCGGGCTCCCTGCCGTCTCGCCCCTCGCCGAACGCATTCAGCTCGAGCGCGATCTTGCGCTGGCGGAGATGACGGGCGTCCGCCTCCACGTCGATCAGGTCACCACGACCGGCGCCCTGGCGCCCCTGGCGCGGGCGAAGGCCGCCGGCCTGAAGGTCACCGC
>JBCDHQ010000082.1:0-14308 GCA_038749815.1 Pseudomonadota bacterium
GGTGCAGCGCACCTGGCAACGGCGGCGGAGCCGCAAGGGAGGACCCATGAAACACTTTCTTTTGAGCTCGGCCATTGCGATTGCGTCGGCGGGTGTGGCCTTCGCCGACACATACCGGCCGGAGTGTTTTGCGCCGGCGCCAGGCACAACGACGATTGGCTACGACGCCAAGGAGGGGCCGTACAAACTGGCCTTCGTGAACGGCTTTGCCGGCAATGACTGGCGCATCCAGGCCATCCAATCCGCGAAAGCCTGGGCCGCGCGCCCTGAGAATGCCGACAAGATCGATGAGTTCACCGTTGTCTCGGTGGGCAATGACAGTGCCGCGCAAATTGCGGCCATCGATAACTTCATCGCGGCGGGATATGACGCGATCACGTTCATCGCCGTGAACCCGACCGCGTTCGAGCCGGTGATCCGCCGGGCCGAGCGCGCGGGCACCATCCTCGTGCCCTTCGACAACGTTCTCGACACCGACAAGGTGGTGCAGGTGAACGAGAGCCAGCTCGCGCTTGGCACGCTGAAAGCGCAGACGGTGATGGATCTGCTCGGCGGAGAGGCCGACAAGATCCTCATGGTCAACGGCCTGCCGGGCAACGCCACCGATCGCGACCGTCGCCTCGGCATGATGAGCGTTCTCGAAAATGTCGATGGGCTCGAGATCGTCGAAGTTGTCGGCAACTGGGACACGGGAACCAGCCAGAAGGTCGTTGCCGATGCCCTAGCGACGCATGGGGAGTTCGACGCGGTCGTCTCGCAGCACGGCTCCGCCGGGTCGATCAACGCGATGCAGACTGCCGGCCACCCGATCGTGCCGATGGGGGTCGACGGCGAAAATGGTGTCAGGATGCTGATGAGCGAACTCGGGATCCCCGGCATCTCGGCAAGCCAGGCGCCGGCGATGTCGGCCATTGCGCTCGAGGCGTCCGTCGCTCTCTTGGAGGGCAACGAGCTGCCGCAGACGATCTTTCTGCCGATCCCTCAGGTGAGTTCCGATGATCTTGAGGCGGGGGTGAACTACTTCCCCGACCTGCCCAAGTCGTTCAACACCGGCACCGGGTTTGCGGAATGCTTTGAGCCGTTCACCCCGGAAGAGCTGCTCGGCCAGACGCCCGACAACTCCTGATGAGGGCGGGGCGGCGGCTGGCCGCCGCTCCGATCCCGCACCGGTCATGACAGCCGCGCCCCCGCCTCTCCTGGAGATGCAGGACATCTCCATGCATTTCGGTGCCACCAAGGCGCTCGACGGCGTCGATTTCGCCTGCACGCCAGGGGAAGTGCATGCCGTTCTCGGTGAGAACGGTGCGGGCAAGTCGACCCTGATGAAGCTGATCGCGGGCGTGCTGCAACCGACGCAGGGGCGCATCCAGGTCGACGGTCGGGATGTCGCGCTGACATCGCCGCGCGCGGCCCTCAGCCACGGGCTTGTTTGCATGTTTCAGGAGCTCTCGCTGGTGCCGGACCTGACAGTGCGGGAGAACCTGCTCCTCGGAGCCCCCGGCATGTCGCTCGGGTGGCTGCGGAGCGGTGCGGTGTCGGCGGCGCAGCAGGTCCTCACGCGGATCGGCGGTGAGGGGATCAGGCTGCGCACGCGGGTCGCGGACCTCACTCTGCCGCAACGCCAGCAGGTTGAGATTGCAAAGGCGATCATGAAGCGGCCACGCCTCCTGATCCTCGACGAGGCGACGTCGGCGCTGAGCGCCTCTGTGGTCGAGAAAGTCTTTGATCTGGTGCGGGAGGAGCGGGACAACGGAACGGCCGTTCTCTTCATCTCGCACCGCTTCCACGAGATCGAGGCGCTGGCGGATCGCGTTTCCGTATTCCGCAACGGCCAGCGAGTCGCGACCTTTCCGAAGGGCGCGCATGACTACGGCGAGATCATCAACATGATGGTCGGCCAGAAGATCGAGGAGCTCTTTCCGCCGAAGCCGCCGCCTGCGACGGACGCCGAGACGGTGCTCGACGTCCAGAACCTGTCCTGGGAGGGCCGGATCAGGGATGTGAGCCTGACGGTGCGGCGCGGTGAGCTGGTCGGTCTCGGCGGGCTCGACGGTCAAGGGCAGGGGGCGTTTCTGATGGCGCTCTTCGGCCTGCTTCGCGGGATCAAGGGCGAGACCGCGATTGCCGGCACCGCGCGCGCCATCGCCAGCCCAAAAGCGGCAAAACACCAAGACATTGCACTGGCCTACATTCCCGAAGACCGCAAAACGGAAGGGCTGGTGATCGATCAGAGCATTCAGGAGAACCTGCAGCTTGCCGCCCTCGGTCGCGACGATCTCGATGCCGGGGACCCTGCGCTCTACCAGCGCTCCCTCGATCAACTGGCCCTGAAGCATGGGGGGATGGAGCAGCCGGTTGCCTCCCTCTCCGGCGGAAACCAGCAGAAAGTCGTCCTCAGCAAGTGGTTGGCGCTGAAGCCGCGCTGCCTGCTCCTCGCCGATCCCACCCGCGGCATCGATGTCAAAACGAAGACCGAGATCTACGCGATCCTCCGCCAGCTGGCCGATCAAGGCACGGCGATCGTGCTGCTCAGCACCGACTATGAGGAGTTGACGCAGCTCTGCGACGAGACCCATGTGTTCTTTGACGGAGAGATCGTCGCCTCGCTCCGCGGCGACGATCTCACCCCGCAAAACATCATCGCGGCGACCCTGAACGTTTCCGCAGAAACACGGGTCGGCCATGCTTGATTACATGCGTGCAAACCGCCGCGAGGTGATCGCGGGCATTGTCTTGATTGTCCTCCTCGTGGCCTATCTCGGCACCCATCCGCGCGGCGCCTCCACCTATGTGATGACGATCTGGGCGAACCAGTGCCTGATCCTCGGCCTTGCGGCCTGTGCGCAATTCTTCGCGGTCGTCGTGCGGGGGATCGACCTGTCCGTCGGCGCCGTGATGGCGCTGACGAACTGCATCGCCTCGTACTTCCTCGACGGCACCGGCCTCGGCTTGGCTTTTGGGATGGTGGGTGTGGTCCTCGCGGGCGCGCTCTGCGGTCTCTTCAACGGTCTGATCATCGTCTTCGGGCGGATCCAGCCCATCGTGGTGACACTGGCGACGGCGTCGATCTTCGTGGGGCTCGCGCTCCTGCTGCGGCCGACGCCGGGTGGGGCGGTGAATTACGATCTTGCCGATGCGATGACGCTCGATCTCTTCGGCGTCCCGACGGCGCTGATCCTGACCGGCGTTGCGGTGTTTGGGTTCTGGCTGCCGTTTCGACGGACGGGGCTCGGCCTCGGCCTCTATGCGCTCGGCTCGTCGGAGCAGGCGGCGTTTCAGTCCGGCATCAACACGACGGTCGTGCGTCTTGCGGCCTTCACCCTGGCAGGGCTCTTCGGGGGAGTGGCGGGGCTCTACTACAGCTTTGTGACGACGACCGGTGATGCCGGGATCGCGGCGGGCTTCACGCTCAACTCGATCGCCGCGGTGGTCTTGGGGGGCGTGCTGCTGAAAGGCGGTGTCGGCTCGCTGATCGGGGCGCTTGCGGGGGCCTTCATTCTGAAGACCATCGCGTCTTTGATGTTTTTCTCGGGCATTCCGTCGCTGGCGCAGCCGCTCTTCGAGGGACTGATCCTTGCCTCGGCCATTGCCATTGGCGGCGCCGGCGTGCTCCGCGCGCGCAACAGGCTGGAGGTCTTTTCCTGAGATGCTCCGCGCTCTGACCCTCGACAGCATGATCCCCTATATCGGTGCGGCGGCGCTGATCCTCCTGGGGAGCACGGTCTTCCCGCAGATCCTGAGCGCCGAGTATCTGACCCAGCAGCTTCAAATCGCAGCCTTCCTCGGCCTTCTTGCGACCGGCGCGACCATCGTGATCCTTCTCGGGCATATCGACTTGTCGGTGCCCTGGGTCCTGACCGGCGCAGCGATCCTCTCCACTGCGCTCGTGGGCTCCGGGAATGCGGTGTTGACAGTCCTCGCGGTGCCGGCCGCGCTTCTTTTTGGGGCGCTTATCGGTGTGGTCAACGGGCTCGGCGTGGCGGTCCTCCGGATCCCATCGATGGTCTGGACCCTGGCGGTCAACTCAATGCTCCTCGGTCTTGCCGTGCTGAACACAGGTGGGTTCAACCCCAAGGGAGAGGCCAGCGGGCTGATGATCACGATGGCCTCGGGCTCAGTGCTGGGTCTTCCGATCAGCTTTTTGGTTTGGATGGCGGTGTCGCTCGCGCTTGCCTACTTCCTCATCCGCACACCCTTCGGGCGGTACCTCAGGTCGATCGGTTTCAATGAGAAGGCGACGTTTCTCTCCGGGGTCTCGACGCCGTCGGTTGTGTTCGCAGCCTTTGCCATTGCCGGCATGTGCTCGGCCCTCGGGGGCGTGATGCTCGCGGGCTACGCAAACCAAGCCTACCAGAGCATGGGCGACCCGTTCCTTCTGCCCACCATCGCCGCGGTGGTGATCGGCGGCACCTCGATCCTCGGCGGGCGCGGCGGGCTCTTTGGGACGATCGGCGGCGTGCTCTTCATCACGCTGCTGACCTCGATCCTCTCCGTCATGCAGATCGAGGACGCCTGGCGGAACATCATCTTCGGGGCGATCATCCTCGCCATGCTTCTCTTTCAAACCCTCCGGAAGGGAGCCAGGGCATGAGCCAGCCTCGCTTCATCGCCGTGGACCCCAAGTTCGAGCGCTTCGTAGACACGGACCGCGCACCGGAGGTCATCGCTGACGGTTTCACCTGGACGGAGGGGCCGGTCTGGCTGGGCGGTGCCCTTTATTTCAACGACATCCCGGCGAAGCGGATGCTGCGCTGGTCGCCCGAGGCGGGCCTTGAGGTCGCGCTCGCCGACAGCGCGTTTGCCAACGGCAACACGCTCGACCTCAATGGGCTGATGGTCTCGTGCGAGCATGGCGGGCGGCGCGTGATCCGGCGGCGCGACCCGATGGACGCCGCCGCGGTGGAGGTCGTTGCGGACCGGTTCGAGGGCAGCCGCCTCAACTCCCCCAATGACGTGGTTGTGCGCTCCGACGGGTCGGTCTGGTTCACCGATCCCCCCTACGGCATCAACTCAGACGTCGAGGGCTACCCGGCCGAGAGCGAGATCGGGGGCTGCTATGTCTTTTGTGCGATGCCCGACGGCACGCTTCACGCAGCCGCCACGGACTTCGACAAGCCCAATGGTCTCGCCTTCTCACCCGACGAGAGGCGGCTCTATGTTGCGGATTCCGGCGCGATCCGGGGGGCGAGCTTCCCCGGCATCGACTACGACCTGCCGCACCACATTCGGGTCTTTGACGTGGAGGGTCCGACACTCTCGAACCCACGCGTCTATGCGGTCGTGGCGCCGGGCGTTCCGGACGGCTTCCGAGTGGATCACGAGGGCTATGTGTGGACCTCAGCGCTCGACGGCGTTCACTGTCTCTCGCCAGAGGGTGGTCTGATCGGCAAGATCTGGTTGCCGCAGCAAACGGCAAACCTCTGCTTCGGCGGTGACCAGGGAACCACGATGTTCATCACCTCCTCAGACAAGGTCTACCGTGTGGAGAGCACGCGGCGCGACGCGGCTCAGGTTGTGCGAAAGGGAGGTGCGGCGTGAGACGTCAGCTTGCGGTGATCGGGCTCGGTTCCATGGGGTACGGCATGGCGCTCTCCTGCGTGCGCGCGGGGCACCAAGTCTTTGGATGCGACGTCGTGCCGGAGCACGTTGCGCGGTTTGCGGCGGACGGAGGGACCGCGGGCAGCCTGGCGGAGCTCGGCGCCGAACTGGATGCTGCTGCGATTGTCGTTCTCAACGCCGCCCAGGTGGAGGCCGTGCTCTTCGGGCCCGACGCCCTGGTGCCGCGTCTTCGTGCCGGTGCCGTGGTGCTGGGCTGTGCGACGGTGCCACCTGACTTCGCGCGCGAGATGGAGGGCCGCTGCCAGGAGCACGGCGTGCACTATCTCGATGCGCCGATTTCGGGCGGGGCGTCCAAGGCCGCCCAGGGGAACCTCAGCATCATGGCCTCAGGGACGCCCGACGCCTTCGCGGCGGCGGAGTTCGTGCTTGAGGCCACGGCCGAGACCGTGTTCCGCCTCGGCGACGCCGCGGGTGCGGGCTCGGCGATGAAGGCTGTGAACCAGCTCCTCGCCGGCGTGCACATCGCGACCATGGCCGAGGCGTTGACCTTCGGCATGACCCAAGGCGTGAGCCCCGAGAGCTTCGTTGAGGTGATCAGCAAATGCGCCGGCAGCTCATGGATGCTGGAGAACCGCGCGCCGCACATCGTGGCCGGTGACTACACGCCCCTCAGCCAAGTGAACATCTGGCCAAAGGATCTCGGGATCGTGCTAGAGGCTGCCGGGGCTGTTGGCTTTGATGCGCCTCTGACAAGGACGGCCCTTGCCCGCTACGACAAGGCGGCCGCGATGGGCCTTGGTCGGGAAGACGATTCCGCCGTCGCGAAAGTCTATGCCCGGGAGGCCGGGCTGACCTTGCCGGGGGAGGACACGTAGCGCGAACCTGCCGGGTCACGCGGCAAGGCAGGTGGGCGGTCGTCTGAGGTGGACTGCACGTCTTCGGGCCTTCGGACTTGAGAACCGTTGCCGGATCCCGCACTCAATCCCCATGGCCCACGCCTCTGTCGCCTACAGCATCGTCGACGTCTTCACCGACACGCAGTTCTGCGGAAACCCCGTGGCTGTGATCCACGACGCGCGCGGCCTGACGCCAGGCGAGATGCAGGCCATCGCGCGCGAGTTTGGGTTCTCCGAGACGACATTCATCCTCCCCCCGCGCGACGATGCGCACGCCGCCCATGTCAGGCTCTTCACACCGCTCGAGGAAATCCCGTTTGCGGGTCATCCCACCATCGGCACTGCGTTTGTCATCGCACGAGAGAGCACGGCGGCACGATCCGGCGCCCGCGATGTGATGCTCTTCGATGAGGCCGGCGGAGATGTCTCGGTCACTCTCATCCGTTCGGCAGCAGACGTTGTCGGTGCCTCCATCGCAGCCCCCCAGGGCCTTGAGGTTTTGGGCGGGGTGCCCGTTGAGCGCGTCGCGGCCTGCTTAGGCCTTTCCCCGGCCTCGGTGTCCGTTGACCGCGTCGCACCCTGCGTGGCGTCCGTCGGTCTGCCATTTGCGTTTGTCGAACTCACAGACACTGGCGCCCTTGGCGATGTCGTGCCCGACGTCGCGGCGTTCCGCGCTGCGGCGGCCGTCGGGCCCGCCACGGTCGATGGCTTTGCAATCTGTGCCTTTGTGGTGCTTGGGCAGAGCGGCGACTGCCTTCGCCTCCGATCGCGGGTGCTGAGCCCACTTGGCCATCCACCCGAAGATCCCGCCACTGGCAGCGCATCGGGGGCCCTGGCGGCCCTCCTTTCCGCAAATTGGATAGGGGTCTCGCAGTGCCACATCACACAAGGGGTCGAAATGGCACGACCAAGCGAGATCCGTGTTGAGGTGTCCCGCGACCCTGAAAAGATCACGGTCGCAGGCCATTGCGTTCAGGTGGGCACCGGCGTCCTGGAGCTCTCAGGCACCCGCACGGGGATTTGAGCCGGGCCCGCCCGTATCGCCCAGGTTCCGGGGATTGAGCGGCCGAGGGCGGGGCGGTTGAGGGAAGACTGGCAAGCCGCTTGGACCGTCGAATGGCGCGGCTCTGAGGTTTGTCCGCGGCGTCGACGGGAAGGGCTCGCGCCCATTGGCTGAGGAGGCGGATGTTGCGCGGCTCATGCTCGCGAGCGCAAGGGGCTCGGGGCTCCGGTCCGGCGGGGCCGGCATGTCGGTCAGGCTCTGCCGTGCGGACCGAGGGAGCCAAGGAGCGCTTGGGGACCACCGGCCTGACAAAGCCCTGGCCGGAAATGGGGAGGGCGGCGCGTGGGATTGCGGCCTCCGGCACGCCCGGGATCGCCCTCCGACCCGTCAGACCCTGAAGACGCTGGGCCTCCCTGGGGCGCTTGGTGCGACCCGCCCGCAAGGCGTCGCGGCATGGAGACGCGCCGATCCCACGCCGCGCGCGGTCTGGACCCATATTTCCGACAAGGGCCGCGAGGACTTCGGGGGCGCACCGGCGCAACAAGACCTGGCGCTCAGGAACCTGTCTAGTCACAGGTGACCGGGACTGAGCAGGGACCTCTCTGACAGCTTCATTAGGACGGTTTGAGCCGTCTGAGCCCTTGAGCCACGCTGTCGTAGAGGAGGGCAATGATCGAGATTTGGGCGGCCAGGATGGCGGGCCACACCCCGCCAAAGGCCGGGTCCAAGACCTTTTGAGGACCAAACGAGACCAGTGACAGGAGAGCGACAGAAACCACCGCCCATCTCGTTCCCAAGATCGCTGCAGCAGCGACGGCCGCAAGCACCACCGCCAGGAACGGCGCCATCCCGAACGGAGCCACCGCGGCGGGTGGGTGCGGCTCCACCCCCGCCAGGAGCGTGGTCAGCATCACGCCGTGCAGGATGGCGAGCGCCGCGAGCGCGGCTTGCGTGGTCCGGTTGGTCATCATGGGCTCCTCTCCCGATAGGCGTACCGTATGGTACGGCTTGAATTGTCCGTACCATCGGGTACGGTGGCGCGTCAAGGAGCGTTGATGCGAGATGATCAGAAGGACGCGCGTCGAGATGCCATTCTTGATGCGGCACTCGATCTGCTGCGGGAGGCAGGATGGCGCGGTGCATCGATGCGTGCCATCGCTGCCCGGGCGCAGGCCTCAAAGGAGACGCTCTATGCCTGGTTTGGCAACCGCGAGGGCCTCTTTGAGGCGCTGATCCGGCGCAACGCGCTGAGCGTTCAGTCGACGCTCGCGCCGGCGGTCGTTGCAAAGGCCGCGCCTGAGGATGTCCTCACACGCTTTGGGACCGCCCTCCTCGACCTCCAGCTCGGTGCGGATGCCGTGTTGATCAATCGCCTCGCCATCGCCGATCCGGTCCTCGGCGCGATCCTCGCAGAGGCGGGGCGGGAGAGCACACTTCCGCTCCTGGCCAGGTTCCTGTCGGAGCTCGACCCAGAGGGCGCCATCCGCGCCGATCCCCTGGACGAGGCCATCGAGGACTACCTTGGGCTTCTGAAGGGCGACTTGCAGATTGCCGCTTTGTTGGGCGTTCCGCGCGCCGTGGACACGCGCGCGCAGGCTCGGCGCGCGACGGAGCGCTGGATCCGCCTCTACGCGGTCAATCCTTGAAGCTGCGGCTGTCTTTGATCTGGTCCCAGGCCCAGACGACCTCGGCCAACCGCTCCTCATCGTCGCGCTTGCCGCCATTCATGTCCGGGTGCAGGACTTTGACGAGGGCTTTGTAACGCTTGCGGATCTCGGCCTTGGTCTCTGTGTCGGACGCCTCGAGGATGGAGAGCGCCTTCCGCTCGGAGGCGGGGAGGCGGCGCTGACTTACGCTCTCGCCGCGGGTCGGGTTCATCGTGCCCTTCTCACCCAAAACCTCGAGCGGATCATCGAAGCCGAACCGCTGCCATGCGCGCCCTTCGGGATGACCGTCGGCCCCTTTGAAGGGACGCGTGGGGCGCTCCCAGACTTTGTCGGCGGCAAATTGACGTTCCATCTCTTCTTCGGAGTGGGTCTCGAAGAAGTTCCACTTTTGGTTGTATTCGCGCACATGCTCGAGACAGAACCAAAAGAACTCATCCAAATTGTCCGGGCTCATTGGTGCACGGAACTTGCCGACCTTGTCGCAGCCCGGTTTTGAGCACACTCGGCTCGACGTCTCGACTGCGCCGGACATGCCCCGCGCGCGGGCCCGGCGTTTCTTGTCGGCGCGGACGGAGATGTCAAATTCGAACGGGGAGCGTCGGTTCATGGCCAGCGGTCCTTTCGCGCCTTGCGAGTCGAGGTGGGAAGTTTAGGCTATGATCGGGAAAGGCCAAGGCTCAATTTGTCACGGAAAAGGGGCAGCGAATGGGTGTACGCGACAGGATTGAACGCAAGCTTACCGATGCCTTTCAGCCAACCCATCTTGAGGTTGTGGATGACAGCGAGGCGCATCGCGGCCACGCCGGATACCGGGAAGGCGGAGAGACGCATTTCCGCGTCGACATCCGCTCCGACGCCTTTCTCGGGCAGAGCCGCGTGGCCGCGCAGCGCGCCGTCTACAAGGTCCTCGCCGAGGAGCTTGCGGGCCCGGTGCATGCGCTGCAACTTCAGGCCAGGCCCTGAGATCTACTTTTCCTGATCCGCCGGCCCGAGGCGATAGGGCACGCTCGGCGCTGGTGTCCGGACCTCGGTCTCCGCAGGCTCCGCCACACGGAGGCGCGGCGTCGCCGGGCGAATGACAGTGCGATCCGCGGGTTGGAGATCACGGCGAAAAACGAGCACCGCGTGATAGGCCTCCGTTGCCGCCGTCAGCATGCCTTTTTTTTCTTCGACGGGCAGGCTCTCTGCGCGGAGATACTCCCACCCATCCGCTGCCTCTGCGTTGATCACGTCGGTGAGGGTCTTGGCGAACCGGTCCGGCACGGTCTTGGAGCCCCGCGCGCGCTTCGGGCGCCGCGGCGCCGGAACAACTTTGTATTCATAGGTCTGCATCAGCCCCTCCCCCGCCTTACATGCCAGAGCGAGGCGATCCCCTCAAGTCACGTTGCCGGAGCGGCGGCGCAGCGCCGAGGGCCGTAGATGATGTAGGGCTTTCCGACGTGCACCAATCTCACGCAAAATCGCTCGCCGGCCAGAAAAGTCGGCTTGGCTGCCGTTTCCCGACCGCCCCCGAGTGACTCTCTCGACTGCGGTCGAAACGCCGCGAGATAGCGCCATGTTCCGGGTTCCGCCGAAAGCTGGCGAAACGCAAAAATGTAGTCGTCATCGTACGTGAGCGGGCCCACATAGATCTTGCCTTCAGGGACTGTCGGGTCTGTCCGAAACCGGAAGGAGCATGTCTCGGGAACTTCGACCAACTGCCATATCCCCGGGCCTGTGAACTTGCGGCCGCGCAGTTCAACCCAGCAGCGCCCTCTGATCCCGTAGGAGCGTGCAGCAAGAGCGTCGTTGCGGATGTCGGTCTCTACGAGGGAGACAGAGTCTTCGCCGATGTCGCGACCCGGCACAGAGAGCTCGAGAACATGTATCTCTGGGGTGTAGCTCTCAAGGGGGACCGGCACGTCAAAGACCACCAGCGGACCGAGCACCTCCGCGCTTTCCGGCGGGCTCCGGAAGGACAGGCGGGACGCCTGCGCCTCCAACAGACGGGTGTGGGGCTCCACCCCACCGCAAAAGCACTGACATCCGTGACCGTGAGATCCGGATTGGTCCAGGTGCAGCCGCAGAGCGCGACCAGCAGGGCGCACGCCCTAAACATCGAGCTTGGCACGGACGAGGTCGTTCACGGCCTTCGGGTTTGCCTTGCCGCCCGTGGCCTTCATGACTTGACCAACGAACCACCCGGCGAGCGACGGTTTTTCACGGGCCTGTGCGACCTTGTCCGGGTTGGCCTCGAAGACGGCGTCGACGGCGGCCTCAATGGCGCCGGTGTCCGTCACTTGCTTGAGACCTCGGCTTTCGACGATGTGGGCCGGATCGCCGCCCTCGGTCCAGAGGATCTCGAAGAGATCTTTGGCGATCTTGCCGGAAATGTCGCCCTTGGCGATCAGATCGATCACGCCACCGAGCTGAACAGCCGAAACCGGGGAGGTCTCAACCGAAAGGCCCTCCTTGTTGAGGCGGCCAAAGAGCTCATTGATGACCCAGTTTGCCGCTTGTTTGCCGTCCCGGCCCTCGGCCACCGCCTCAAAAAAGGCCGCGTCGCTCACGTCGGCCGTCAGGACGCCCGCGTCGTACTCGGTCATGCCGTAAGACCCGACAAAGCGCGCCTTCTTGGCGTCGGGCAGTTCCGGCAGATCGGCGCGGATGGTGTCGACGTAGGATTGCTCCAGCTCGAGGGGCAGGAGGTCCGGGTCGGGGAAGTAGCGGTAGTCGTGCGCCTCCTCCTTGGACCGCATGGAGCGCGTCTCGCCCTTGTTCGGATCGTAGAGCCGGGTCTCCTGGTCGACCGTTCCGCCATCTTCGACAATGGCGATCTGGCGGCGCGCCTCGAACTCGATCGCCGCCTGGATAAACCGCATCGAGTTCATGTTCTTGATCTCGCAGCGCGTGCCGAGATGGGAGATGTCGCCGGTCTCGCGGTACATCTCGTACTGGCCCGTGCGGCAGATTGAGACGTTCACATCGGCGCGGAGCGAGCCCTCGGCCATGTTGCCGTCGCAGGTGCCGAGATAGCGCAGGATCTGGCGGAGCTTTCGGACGTACTCTGCCGCCTCTTCCGGCGAGCGGATGTCGGGGCGGGAGACGATCTCCATCAGTGCGGTGCCAGTGCGGTTCAGATCGACGAAAGAGAGGGCGGGATCGAGGTCGTGGATCGACTTGCCCGCGTCCTGCTCGAGATGGATCCGCTCGATCCGGACGCGGCGGGCCCGGCCCGGGCCGAGGTCGACACGCACCTCGCCCTCGCCGACAATCGGATGGTAGAGCTGGCTGATCTGATAGCCTTGCGGGAGATCCGGGTAGAAGTAGTTCTTTCGATCGAAACGGGAGTGGAGGTTGATCTCTGCGCTGAGGCCAAGCCCAGTTCGGACGGCCTGTTCGACGCAATAGGCGTTCACGACCGGCAACATGCCCGGCATGGCGGCGTCGACAAGGCTGACCTGCGAGTTGGGCTCAGCGCCGAAGGACGTTGCGGCACCTGAGAAGAGTTTGGCGGTGGAGGCGACTTGGGCGTGAACCTCCATGCCGATGACGATCTCCCAGTCATCCGTCACCCCGGCGATGGTTTTCGCGGGTGGCTCTTCAAAGGTGAGTTCGCTCATGTAGCGCTCCTCCGTGCACTGCTGTGGCATCTAGCGTCGGGGGTGCACGGTCGGCAAGGGGGGCTGGCGCTGCGCGGGGGGTGTGGCGAGTGCGGCGTCAACTGCGCGGGACGCGCAGTCCGCGCGAGGCCTTCGGCCTCGGGCGGGTGCGGGCCTTGCCCGCACTGACGCCTTGCGCCCAGGCGCCCGACCGGAGGGGCTGCGTGGCAGGCGGGGTTAGGCCCGGGCGTCGAGGATCCGCTCGACAATCTCGCGGGTGTCCCGCGAGAGGTCTGGAACATCGACCATCCTTTGGAGGCAGGAGAGAACCATGGCCTGGCGGTCTTCGTCATACATCCGCCAGGTCTCGAAGGCCCCCGCGAGGCGAGCGGTGGTTTGCGGATTGACCTTATCGAGGCGCAGGAGCCAATCCGTGACCAGCCGATAGCCCGCACCGTCGGCACGGTGGAAGGCCGCCGGGCTCGCCATCGCCAGAGTGCCGAGGACCGCGCGGAACCGGTTTGGATTGCGGCTGTCGAAATCGGCGTGCGCCGTCAGGCGATCGGCTGTCTCGACGGCGGTCGCAGGGGCGGCGGCCGCAATCTGGACGGCGAACCATTTGTCGATCACGAGGCGGTCGGCGTTCCAGCGCGCGTGGAACCGCTCGAGCGCCGCCGCGGCGCGGTCCGCGCGAACGAGGAGGGAGAGCGCCTGCATGCTCTCGGTCATGTTGGTTGCCGTGTCGAACTGGACCTGTGCGGTGTCGGCGCCCGGCTCCAGCCAGGTCAGAAGGCCCAGGACCCGGCCGCGGAGCGCCCTGCGCCCCGCTGCGGCGGCGTCGGGGCTGTACGCGCCGGCATCTGCGAGGTCTGCGTAGGTGGATGGAAGTGCGGAGCCGATATGGGCAGCGAGCGCCCGGTCAAAGGCTTCGGTGGCGCTGTGGGTTGCAGCCGGATCGGCAACCGCGACGCGGCCCCGCACGGTTTCCATCACATCCTCGAGGCTTGGCAGCCGGAGGACCAGTGCCCGGAAGGCTGGGTCGAGGCCGGCGTCCGAAAACACGTGAGCGAGCGCATCGAGGAGCGCGGGCGAGATGTCCGTCGCACCGAGAGCGAGATCGGCGATGGTCTCGCGCATCAAGCTGCGGCCTGCCTCCCACCGATTGATCGGATCGGTGTCGTGGGCGAGCAGCAGGATCCGCTCATCGGGCGTGGTCTCGCGCTCAACGCGCACGGGCGCAGAGAACTGGCGGAGGAGCGAGGGTACAGGGCGGTCGGGCAGGCCGTCGAAGCTCACGGATTGGCGTTCCGACGTGAGTTCGATCACGCGTGTCGGGAGAACCTCCGTCCCATCGCGGCCGAGGAGGCCGAGCGCCACGGGGATGACCATGGGCGCTTTCTCAGTCTGGCCGGGTGTCGGTTTCACGGACTGGGTGAAGGTGAGGGTGTAGGTGCCGTCCGCGAAGCTGTCCTCGACCTTGACCTCGGGTGTGCCCGCCTGGGTGTACCAGAGCTTGAACTGCGTCAGGTCGCGCCCGCTCGCGCTTTCGAACACGCGGAGCCAGTCCTCGATCGTGCAGGCCTCGCCATCATGACGCTCGAA
>JBCDHQ010000083.1:0-14255 GCA_038749815.1 Pseudomonadota bacterium
CGCTCGGGAGGGCGGCCCGGAGGCATGCGTCAAGCCCAACACACCGGCGACGGAGCGCCTCGGCCCCTACCAGGGGCAAGGCAACGACAACGCCAGGGGCGCGCGCTATGCCGAGCTTCTGAACCGGATCATGTCGGCCGACTTCACCGCGATCGAGGCGGAGTATGATCGGGCGGCGGTTCTTGCGTATCCGGGCGGGCTGGAAGCGCTCTCCTTCGCTGGGGCAGATCAGTTCTGGATGGGCCTCCGTGCCTCGTTCCCGAGCGCACCATTCGAGATCCAGCATGTGATCGGCCGCGAAGACCCGATGATGCCGCCGCGTGCGGCCCTTCGCTGGACGCTCCACGGGCGCCATGACGGGTGGGGCGCGTTCGGGACGCCGACCGGGGCGGAGGTCTTTATTCTCGGCATCTGCCATGCGGAGTTCGGAGCGCTGGTCGCTGGCGAACCCAAGCTCCGCCGGGAGTGGGTGATCATCGACGAGACGGCGATCTGGAAACAGATCCACCTCCAGACGGGGGCGGTGTGACCGGGACGTTCAATCCAACATCCGGCCTGGTGCCGCCTGCGGAAGAGGCGTGGGCCAAGCGCGTCGTCCTCGAGGCACAGGAGCGGTGCCTCGAGCCTCATGGACCTGCGCCGGGCGACGTGGACCGTCAGTTCCGGATGCCAAGCGGAGTGGTCTCGACCAATGGTGTAGGCGCCATCGATCTCCGTCACGCTCTTGGCCCGACACCATCCAGCGCCCGCGGGCGCCGCGCGGACTGCCTTCCTGGGCTCCGCCGGCGGGCGGGCCCGCAAGCCAGGGAAGGTGCCGCAGACTTGCTCGACCCGGCTTGGATGGAGGAGGTTGAGCTCAATGTCGCCGAATGGGAGGATCCAGAATGACCCCGACCGAGATCGAAGCCCGGATCGTTCGTTACGGCGATCTGAAGCCCTGCAAAACAGCCTTCATCGACGCGCACACGCCGGGCTCCGATCAAAAGGAGAACTTCACGATCATCGGCGGCGGCGTCTCGGAGAGCCCGGACCAGCACGTCCACATCACCATTCCCCACGGCTTCAACATCGGCGCTGCCGGCCAACCGCCGAAGTGCCGGAACTCGCTCCACTCCCACCGCACGGCGGAGGTGTTCTTCGTGCTGAGCGGGCGCTGGCGGTTTTTCTGGGGACGCTGGGGCTCGGCGGGCGAGGTCACGCTCGAGGAGGGCGACATCTTCAACATCCCGACCGGCATTTTCCGGGGGTTCGAGAACATCGGCACCGACTACGGAATGATCATGGCAATCCTTGGCGGCGACGACGCCGGCGGCGGGGTTGAATGGGCGCCCCAGGTGATCGACGAGGCGGCCTCGCACGGCCTCGTCCTGGCCGAGACGGGCCGGCTCTATGACACGAAGAAGGGCGAAGCGCTCCCCGACGGCGTCGCGCCGATGCCGAAGCTCTCCGAGGCGGAGGCCAACGCCAAAGGGGAGCCCGGACCGATGCGCGTCGTCGGTGGCTGCGTCCGACGGTACTGGGACATGGTGGCGCTCGCCGGGGCGGGGCCCGTCAAAGTGATCGGCGAGACCGGGATCATCCGTGACAAGCCGGGTTTTGAAGTGGAGTTCACCACCCGCGCCTCCGCCTCCGAGCCCAAGCACATTCACGACCGCCCCTCCGTTCTGATGCCGGTCAAGGGCCATTGGCGGGTCGAGTGGGACGGCGGTGCCGCGACCCTCGGCCCCGGCGACACAATGAGCATGCCCGAGGGCCTCGCCCACAGCGCCGTGCCCTCGATGACCGGCGAGGCCGCGCTCTACCGGGTGATCGGCACCGGAGACCCCGCGGGCCCGACATGGACCGGTTGACCGTCGCCGACCAAGATGCGGCCGCGCAGGCGGGCCGCTGGCCACCTGATCCTGCGCTCCGAGAGGGCTGTGCCCGAACGGAAGATCTGGGGCCTACAATGCGTGACGAAAGCCCCCGGACGTCGCCCAACCCGGCAAGCGCTCCCGGGGATGTCGTGAGGCGCTGCCATCCGCAGGCCCCCGCGCTCCGAACGGTGCCTATGTGTTCGGCTTGAGCGATCCGAGGTCAGTCCGGTGGACCCCGCGCTCCTTGGCAGAGCCACGAACCCGACGATGCAGTTTTGGCGCGAACCTGCGACGTTTGGGGTGAGACCGTTCGGTGGTGCACCGCCGCAGCTCCGGCGCGGATTGACCCCGTGAGGGCGGTGCGACACGGTGGGGCAGGGCAGCAAAGATCTGTTCGCGCAGAGACTTAAAACGTTGGAGACCCTATGGCGGCGGTCCAAACCACCCATGTCGGCTCGCTCCCCCGGAGCCAGGCGGTCGTGGATTTCATCTTTGCCCGCGAGCGCGGCGACGACTACGACCAGGATGCGTTCGACGCCTGCATGTCCTCCGCCGTGGCGGAGACCGTCGCCCGCCAAAAGGCTGCCGGCGTCGACATTGTCAGCGATGGCGAGACCTCCAAGATCTCCTACGCGACATATGTCAAGGACCGCTACACAGGCTTCGATGGCGACAGCCCCCGGAACGCGCCCGCGGATCTGAAGCGATTTCCAACCTTCCTCGAACGCCTCGCCCAAGCAGGTGGCACGCCAAAGTATGCGCGGCCGATGTGCGTGGGAGAGGTCCAGTCCAAAGGGCAGGGGGAGCTTGAGAAGGACATCGCGAACCTCAAGGCGGCGATGGCGGCCGAAGGGATCTCGCGCGGGTTTATGAACGCGGCCTCTCCAGGGGTGATTTCGCTCTTTCTCCAAAACAGCTTCTATCCGACGCGGGACGCGTATCTTGCCGCTCTCGCGGACGCCATGAAGGCGGAGTACGAAACGATCGTCGCGGCCGGGCTCGACCTGCAGCTCGATTGCCCGGATCTCGCGCTCTCGCGTCATATGCTGTTCGCCGACCTGTCGGATGCGGAGTTTCTGAAGATCGCCAGCACCCATGTCGAAGCGCTGAACCACGCGCTCCGCGATGTGCCGGCAGACCGGGTGCGCGTGCACATTTGTTGGGGCAACTACGAGGGCCCGCATGTCTGCGACATCCCGATGGACACGATGTTCGAGACCTTGATGGCGACCAAGTCGCGTTATGTCCTCTTTGAGACGTCGAACCCCCGCCATGGGCATGAGTGGGCCGTGTTCCGAGACCGAAAATCCGAGATCCCCGAGGATAAGATCCTGGTGCCGGGCGTTGTCGACACGACGACCAATTTCGTCGAGCATCCGGATCTCGTCGCGGAACGCGTGCGCCGCTTCGTCGAGATTGTCGGAGCGGACAGGGTCATAGCGGGCAGCGATTGCGGCTTCGGCACCTTTGCCGGTTTCGGCGCCGTCGACCCGGAGATCGCCTACGCGAAGCTCGCCTCCCTCGCGGAGGGTGCAGCGCGCGCGTGATCTGCCCCGCGCGGCTCTTCCAGCCGCAATCTGACTTTTTGGACCGGTTCATGACCCTGCGCCCGAAAGGGGACAGCGCCCATTCGGCTCGCACCGCCGGCATCCTCCTAGCCTTGCGCGAGCGCTCCTCGCGTCGGGACCGGAGCGCCAGAGATCGCCGCTCCGCCGACGGAGCGCATGACGCGGCGCACCTCCCACCGGGGCCGACGCGGGGAGCCCCGCCGTGCAGCGGGGACAGAACAAACGCGCAGGGGTCTCAACCTGCGCCGAGAGATGGAGGACAGCGGCCGTGGGACGGATCCTCATACCCTGGAGGATCAAGTCGCTCGACGTCGTTGGTCGCGCTTCCCGGTGACGGGCCTCCGGGGCCGAGCCAGCGGACATAGCCGTCCGTCGCCAAGCGCGGGTCTTCCTGACCCGTTCTCATGCAGAGCTTGCAGCTCACGTTGGGTAAGCCGGGCGTGGCCACCGAGGGAACCGCCCAACGCAGCCAGCAACGGCAAGATCCGTGCTGCGCTGCCGATGGAGCGTCGCACCTCCGTTTGGGCCCTCGCACCTCGCGCCAGTGGGGAACGCATCCCGCCCAAATGGTGGGCGAATTCGCAACATATGTCCCAATTTTGAACAAACTGTCGCAGCTGGCGCGTCTGGGAAAAAGAATTCAAGATCCGGACTGTCGCTGCCAATCGGCCGACATAGGGTCTCGGGCATGGATTTGCGGGGGTCACCCCGCGAGCCCGTCAACAGGGAGTTTGAGAATGAAGACCACCCATTTTGCCGCACTGGCGCTCGGCGTGTCGGCAATGCTGCCGGCGACCGCGTCGGCGCAGGAGACGCTGGCCACCGTCAAGGAACGGGGGTTTCTGAACTGTCAGGTCGGCCTGCCAACCCCGGGCTTTTACGCACTGGCCGATGATGGCACATGGTCCGGCATGGATGTCGACATGTGCCGCGGCGTCTCGGCTGCGATCTTCGGCGATCCGGACAAGATCGAATACCAGTCGGTGACATCCGCAGTGCGCTTCACCGCGCTCGCCAACGCCGAAAGCGACATGCTGTCCCGGACGACCACGTGGACGGCGGTGCGCGACACGCAGCTCGGCCTCGATTTCACCTATCTCAACTTCTACGACGGTCAGGGCTTCCTGGTGCCGAAAGACACCGGCATCACCTCGACCCTCGAGCTCGACGGCGCGACAGTGTGCGTTGTCACCGGCACCACGACGGAGCTGAACCTCGCGGACTACTTCCGGGCCAATGGCATGGAGTACACGCCCGTCACCAACGAGAACGTCAACGTGATCGTTGAGACCTATCTCGGCGGCGGCTGCGATGCATACACCAACGACAAATCGGGTCTCGCCGCGCGCCGCTCGGCCTTCCCGAACCCCGATGAGCACGTGATCCTGCCCGAGACCGTCTCGAAAGAGCCGCTCGGACCGGTGGTGCGTCACGGCGACAACAACTGGGGCGACATCGTGCGATGGGTCCTCTTTGGCATCATCAACGCCGAAGAGCTCGGGGTGTCCTCCGCCAACGTCACTGAGATGGCAGCAAGCCCGCCCAACCCGAACGTCGCCCGCCTCCTCGGCACTGAGGGCAACATCGGCGAGGAGCTCGGGCTGCCAAACGACTTCATGGTCGCGGTGATCAGCGCGATCGGGAACTACGGCGAGGTCTACGAGAAGCACATCGGTGAGAACACGCCGATCGGCATCCCGCGCGAGGGCACGCTCAACGCGCTTTGGACCGAAGGCGGCATCCTTTACGCGCCGCCCTTCCGCTGATTTGATGATTGTCGGACGCCCCCGGGCGTCCGACACCCTGCGCCGAAGGAGGTGCTGATGACCGTCACCAGCTCGGGCGAGCCGGAGGGGCGCAATGCGCTGCAACGCGTCCTATCGGATGTCCGCTACCGCTCGCTGATCCTGCAGGCCATAACGCTTCTCTCGGTCTGTGCGGTGTTTGCCTGGCTCGCCTGGAACACCAGCGCCAACCTCGCGGAGCGTAACCTCTCTGCCGGTTTCGACTTCCTCGACGTCTCGGCCGGCTTTGGCATCGGCTTCACCCTGATCCCCTATCAGGAGGGGGACAGCTATGGGCGCGTCTTTCTCGTCGGCATCTCGAACACGCTCCTTGTGGCGGTGGTCTCGATTGTCTTCGCCACGATCCTCGGCCTCCTCGTTGGGCTTGCCCGGCTCTCGCCCAACTGGCTGATCTCAACGATCGCGCGGTCTTATGTGGAGCTCTTGCGGAACACGCCGCTCCTCCTCCAGATCATCGCCTGGTATTTTGGCGTCTTCAATCTACTGCCGCGGCCGCGCGACAGCATCGAGCTGGGCGAGGGCTTCGTGCTCAACAACCGCGGCTTCTACTTTCCCGCGCCGATTCCCGAGGAGGGCTTTGGGATCGTGCTCGGCGTGTTCGTGGCGGCCGTGATCTGCGCCTTCGTTCTCTTCCGATGGTCTCGGCGCCGCCTGGACCAGACCGGCAAGGCGTTTCCCGCACTTCCCGTCGGTCTGGCGATGATCATCGTTGCGCCCACGCTCGTCCACCTTGTGCTCGGCAGCCCGCTCAGTTGGGACATCCCCGCGCTTCAGGGGTTCAACTATGCGGGCGGCATGGCCGTGCCGCCGTCCTTTTGCGCTCTGATCGTGGCCCTCTCGGCCTACACCTCCTGCTTCATCGCTGAGATCGTGCGGGCCGGCATCCAATCCGTTGGCCGCGGTCAGTTGGAGGCGGCCGGGGCGCTGAACCTTCCCGGCAACTGGACGCTCCGCCGGGTGGTCCTGCCCCAGGCGCTTCGCGTGATCATCCCGCCCTTGATCAGCCAATATCTGAACGTCACCAAGAACTCCTCGCTCGCGATTGCAATCGGCTTTCCGGACCTCGTCAGCGTCTGGATGAACACCTCGCTCAATCAGTCGGGCCGCGCGATCCCGATCGTTGCAATGACGATGGCCTTCTACTGCACCGTCAGCCTCACGGTCTCGGCGATCATGAACGTCTACAACCGCCGCGCGCTGATCAAGGAGCGGTGAGATGACAACGCTCAAGACCTTTCACCCGAAACCCTCGCGCCCCGCCCCCTCCGAGACGGTCGGGGTCGTTGGCTGGCTCCGTCGAAACCTCTTCAAGGACATCCCGAACACGCTCCTGACCGTCCTCGGCGCGTATCTCGTCGTGTCCGTGCTGGCCTGGCTTCTCGACTGGGCGGTCTTCAACGCGGTCTGGGAGGCAGAGAACCGGCGCGAGTGCCTCGACGCAGTCGGCCGCGCCGGGGCCTGCTGGCCTGGCGTGGGCGTCTGGTTCGAAAACCTGATCTACGGGCTCTACCCCAAGGATCAGGTCTGGCGGATCAATCTCGGGTTTTTGGCGCTGATTGCCTGGCTCGTGCCGCTCTGGATGCCGAAGGTCAAATCGAAAGTGGCGATCGGGCTCGCGGCCGTCATCCTTTATCCCTTACTGGCCAGCTACTTTTTCCTCGGTGGCGAGAAGGGCCTGATCTGGACGGCACTGGTTGGCGCCGGCCTCCTCGGCCTTGTCTGGGTCTGGGCGACGGCACTCTCGGAGCAGATGACGGGCAAGACCATCGGCGTCGTGCTGCTCGCCCAAGCGGGCCTGGCCGAGGCGGAGGAGGAGAAGCGCCGCCGCGCGCTCCAGATCTTTGCCGTCGTGGCGCTTCTGATCTCCATGGGCGTCGTCTCGCTCTGGTCGTTCGAGGCAGTCAGCACGCGGCTCTGGGGCGGGCTTTTCCTGACCCTCGTGATCTCGGGGATCGGGATCACGTTCTCGCTTCCGGCCGGGATCCTGCTGGCGCTGGGGCGGCGGTCGGACATGCCGGTCGTCTCGCTTCTCTCGACGCTCTTCATTGAGCTTTTCCGCTCGGTTCCGCTGATCACCATCCTCTTCATGTTCAACACGATGCTGCCCCTCTTCATGCCGGCAGATGTTGAGGTGAACCAGCTCGCCCGCGCCATCGTCGCCGTCTGCTTTTTCGCGACGGCCTATATGGCGGAGGTCATCCGCGGTGGCCTCCAGGCCATTCCCAAGGGTCAGTATGAGGCGGCGGCCTCCATGGGCCTCAACTACTGGCAGACGACCAATTTGATCGTGCTGCCGCAGGCACTGAAGATCATGATCCCGTCGATTGTCGGCAATTTCATCGGACTCTTCAAGGACACGACGCTCGTCTCGATCATCGGCCTCTTTGATCTGATGAACATGGCGCGCGCAATCGGGGAGGACACGGACTGGCTCGGCCTCTTTATTGAGCCCTTCTTCGTCGTCTCGCTCATCTATTTCGTGTTCTGCTTCGCGATGTCATCCTACTCGATCAGCCTTGAGAAGAAGCTCGCCAAAGGACGGGAGCGGTCATGAGCGCCCCAGCGATTGAGATCGTCGGCCTCAACAAGTGGTTCGGCGACATGCATGTCCTGAAGGACATCAACATCACCGTCCGCGACGGCGAGCGTTTCGTGATCTGCGGCCCTTCCGGCTCCGGAAAGTCGACGCTGATCCGCTGCATCAACCAGCTCGAGCAGCACCAGGAGGGGGAGCTTGTGGTGGCCGGCGTCGAGGTTCGCCCGGGCGGCGCGAACAAAGCCGCCGTGCGAGAGCATGTCGGAATGGTCTTCCAGTCCTTCAATCTCTTTCCCCACATCACCGTGCTCGAGAACTGCACTCTGACGCCGACGCTCGGTCTCGCCCTCCCAAAGGATGAGGCGGAGGAGCGGGCCATGGCGCATCTCGACCGCGTCGGCATCGCCGATCAGGCTCAGAAATACCCGCTGCAGCTCTCCGGCGGCCAGCAGCAGCGTGTCGCGATCGCCCGTGCGCTCTGCATGGCACCGAAGATCATGCTGTTTGACGAGCCGACATCGGCGCTTGATCCTGAGATGATCAAGGAGGTGCTCGACGTGATGGTCGAACTGGCCGATGGCGGCATGACAATGGTCTGTGTCACCCATGAGATGGGGTTTGCCCGCCGCGTCGCGGACCGCGTTGTTTTCATGGATGAGGGCGAAATCGTCGAAAGCGGTCCGCCCGATGCCTTCTTCGACGCGCCGACCTATGACCGAACGGCGCAGTTCCTGCGCCACATCCTCTGAGCGCGCGCTGACCGGCAAGTTGCGGCCCAACCGACTCCGGACCGCGTCCCCCCACTCCCCGAGACGACGCCGTGGTGCCGCTGCAGGAAAGAGGTGGCGCCTTGGTTGGCATCCCCTGAGACCGTGTGGCGCGAGCACGGCAGCGCACGCACCTCCCCTGACGGTGCCACGTCTCGCCAGATGCATCACCTCCGCCCGAGCCAACGAGGCGTGCGACTTCCACCGCACGAACCTCGCGGCGTGTCCCAGGGTCAGGACCCTCCCCAAAGCGCCAGAGCCCCCGCCCACACCGTGCGAGCGCCCAACCCGCGCGAGCCGTCCCAATCGCGCTGCGCCCCTCCGAGACAGCACCCAAGGACCCAACCTGTTCCTGGTTGGGCGGCAGGAGACCAGTTCAACCTCAGTTTCGGGGGCAGACCGCTGGTCATTCCGCGACTTCGACCTGGCGGTCGCGACCGCAATGTAACGGTCGCCGCGATGCAAATCGCTGACACAAAATTGCGATGGCATTGGTCGTACATGGCTGAGGTGAGGCTCCAGTCCTTTGGCAGTCCGAACATGCGTCCGGTCGGATTGGGGTGCTGGTATGGCTCCTCTTCGTATTCGATTGGGTATACGCGCCGTTCGAACCCTGGGATGCAGGCTTCGATGTTGCACCGTCGACCGCAGGGCGAATCCAGTCTGCGTCAAGACTGCGATCCGCGATCAGGACATCGGCGTCCGCCAAGGCTGGGAGCATGGTCGCTACGCCCTTGCGGACTTTGACCTGGGCTGCGGCGCTCAAAAAAGTCAATGGCTTGCCGTCCCCATTGCAGACCGTGTGCCGCTTGGGGTGTAGGCCACTCCTTTATGTGTCCGTTCCCTGCCGACAGCCCTCGGTTTTGCAGAGGCCCGCTGCCGAATGAGGCGTCTAGAGATCCTGCTTGGACGCGGGATTTCGGCTGAAGCGCCATGGGTTCAACCCTATGGTTCGTTTCTGAGCCGGGACGGTCCGTCGGGTTCCGCCGTCCTCGCTCTCTTTCCAAGTGCGAAGGCGGGAAGCCGTCCAGTTCAACTGCGCTGGTCTCCGGGGCCACCTCTGACTTCAGCGTCGAGCGTCGGCATGACTCTCACACCGCGGTGTTGTCTGTCGGGCTCGCGGCGCTTGGGGTCGGCGAGGTCCGGCACACTCGAACGAGCTCCGCAAGCTGGAGGAGGTCGGAGGGATCGAGGTCCTCGGTGGCGTCGCTCACACTGCATAGACACTTTGGAGGACACTGTCGGGACCGGAACGTTGCCCGTTGGCGACGGCGTTCACGGAGAGCGAGCACACTGCACATACTGTAAGCACCCGCTTTGAAGCCGACCTGGACGCTGACCTCCCGCTCTCTTCTCGCCAACTCGCGGGTCAGACTTGGCTCGAGAGCCTCGGGCCGAGTGCGCAACGGAGGCTTTGTGAAAGTCCAAAGGTTCCGCCGCCCCAGCACGTCCGGCAGGACTGTGTCCTCCGCGGTCAGACTGCGCACAACGCGGTTCGCACCTGCGATCACCTGTGGCGCTCTCGCCGCCTCGCCTGAGGCGCCGATCCACATTCCCCCCTGCGTCGCGACATCGGTGCAGATCTCAATGGATCATGTGTGGGCCATCGCCAGGCGACATCAGCAGCGCGGCGGCCTCATTTCAGTGTAGCAACGGTGTTCCTGGCCTCGCTTTTTGGAGCCAGGCCCGGCTCCGGGCGAGCAGGGCTGAGCCGACACTGAGGTGGAGCATTGCACGGAACTTGCGCGACGCCGAGGGGTCGATGGCGGGCTGTCTGCTCCGTCGAGCCGGCACCGATTTCGGTTAGGCTGGTCATACGCGCCGGCCAGGCGCGGCCCGCTTCGAGATTCCTGCCTCGTCGCAGTCGCCCGACTTCGCAGGACCCGACGCGAAGCCGATGGGACGGCTCATCCGCACTCGCTCAGAGATCAGGTTTTGTTCTACGGATGGTACACGAGTGGATCGCACGGCGGACTTGCGGACACCTGACGGTCTCCGACGCATGGTTGGTGGGGTCTGCGCGTCTCAGCTGGCAAGTGCTTGCGCATCCATCGGTGCCGGCCCGGACGCTGCCGGTGTCTCTGCGGATTGGAGCGCGTTTCGGATCTCAAAGAGGCTGACGAGGTCCTGTAGCCGCTGGGCGTCGGTCGCAAGGGAGCGTGAGTTCGAAGCGGTTCGATCCGCCATCGATGAGTTTTGCTGGGTGATCTGATCGAGGCTGTTGATCGCAGTCGAGATCTCTTCAACTCCGGACGCCTGCTCCACACTGCCGGCCGCGATGCTCCCGATCGCTTTTTCGACCTGACCGATGGATGCGACGATGCCTTCGAGGGCAGCACCGGTTTCCGTCACCAGTTTGACCCCGTCCGACACTTGACTGGCGCTGGTTTCAATCAGCCTTCGAATGTCGCGCGAGGCCTCCGAGGACCGCTTCGCGAGCGCCCGCACCTCGGATGCGACCACGGTGAAGCCCTTGCCAGCCTCGCCCGCGCGGGCGGCTTCGACAGCGGCATTGAGCGCAAGCAGATTGGTTTGGAAGGCGATGCTGTCGATCACGCTGATGATGTCCGCGATTTTCTTTGCACTGTCCTCGATTTCGTTCATCGCCGAGACGGCATCTCTGACGATCTGCCCCCCTGCGTCTGCCCGCTCCGAAGCGTCTGTCGCAAGCGACCTGGCGCTCGCCGAGCTGTTGGCGTTCGATTTGATCGATGCCGAGATCTCTTCCATCGTCGCGGCCGTCTCCTCAAGGGACGCCGCTTGCTGCTCAGCGCGGGACGAGAGATCCTCTGCGCCGGAGTTTATCTCGCTGGTGCCGCTTTGCACGGACTGTGTCGTCGATGCGATCTGGGTGACAAGATCCGAGAGCCGCTCGACCGTCTCGTTGACGTTTGTCTGCAGCTCCGCGAACGACCCCTGGAAGTCTCCGGTCATGCGCTCGGTGAGATTGCCCTTGGACACCAGCGCCAACACCCGGCCTGTCTCGCTCACCCCTGTGTCGACGACCTCGACCAACCCGTTGACAGTCTTGGCCAAATCCAAGAGCTCCGGATCGTCGAATGTCGTGGTGATCCGTTTCGAGAGCTGTCCGCGCGCGGCACTCGACACCACATCCGAGATCGAGGATTGAAGGGTGGCCATGGCGTGCTGGCGTTCGGCGGCTGCGCTTTGCTCGGCTTTCTCGGCTTCGGAGAGTGCCTGCATCCGGATCGCGTTTTCCTTGAAGACAACGGTCGCTTGCGCGATTTCGCCGACCTCGTCGCCCCGATGCGCGCCGACAACATCGACATTTGTGTCCCCGTCGGCCAGGCGCCGCATCGCATGCGTCACTGCGTTGATTGGGCCGGCAATGCTTGCCCCAATTTTCAGAGCAACCACGACACCGATCACAATCGCTGCGAGCAGTCCGCCTGTGATGGACCAGAAGGCGATCGCCTCCTGTTGCTCTTTGCTGACCTGTCGCTCCTCCATCAGCGCGCGCTCTTCCGCCTCAAAGTCTGCCATGAGGCCGCGAAACTGATCGAAATACCTCTTCCCGCGTGCCTCTCCGATCAGATCGGCCATGTCATCCATGGTGCTGGCGTCACCGATCTCGGTTCGGAGATCGATTGTCGGCAGCACAACTTGATCGAGCCAGGCTTGAATAGTGACTTCGATTTCACCGATCAGCTGCACTTGAGCCGGGTTGTCGCTGACTGTTTGCTTCAGCTCGCCCGAGAGCTTGAAGAAGCGATCACGCCCGCTGAAGAATGGCTCCAGAAACTCCTTCTTGCCGGCAAGGAGGTAGCCACGCATGCCCGTTTCCATGTCGATCGCTGCCGTGAGGAGGACCTTTGCGTCCGCAATGACCTTGTAGGTGTGCGTGATCCAGCCCATGGCATCGCGGGTGGCCTGCGCACCGACATCGCCGCTGAGAAGTTTTTGGTCGAACGTGGTCTGCCGCTCCTCGAGCAGAATTTCCTCGCGTTCAACGAACGTGCCGATCTGTGCACGGAACTGGTCAAAGAACTGCTTGCCGCGCGCCTCTCCGACCAGATCGGCCATGTCGTTCATCGTTTTGGCGTCACCGATGGCGCGGCGGAGTGAAATTTGGGTCTCGGCCACGTTCGCCTGCCAGTCGCGCAGCACACCCTCGACCTCGCCAAGGCGTGCAACTTGACCGGGATTGTCGCTCACCGTGGTCTGCAGCGCGGCGATGCGCTCATAGACGGCCTTCTCACCGGACCGGTACGGCTCCAGAAACTCCTCACGCCCGGCAAGGAGGTATCCGCGCATGCCTGTTTCCATGTCCACGGCCGATGCGACGATGCTGGACGATTCCGCGAGGACTTTTCGGGTGTGGTCCACCCAACCGGCCGTGTGCGTGATCCCAGAAATGGACACCAGGGCAACGGCAGCAACGATGCACGTCAAAACGAGCGGCGCCGCAACGCCCAGTCCAACTTTCGCGCGTGTTTTCAAGTCGTGATATGACCGCATTGTCGAAGCCCAGAGCCTTTGTGTGTTCGAGAGTGTTCTCGCAGTGACAAAGGCTCCTACCGAAAATGGGTCACTCGTCCCTTAACGGGTGACGCGCGGCGATCACTTCGGATCCTGACCTGACCCATTACAGCGGTCGACCTGATGCGTCTGGCGCGCGCGCCTGTCGGTCTCAGACGTGCTGGCCGCCATTGATCTCGATCTCGGTTCCGTTCACGTAGGTCGATGCGTCGGAGCAGAGAAAATGGATGACGTCGGCGACTTCCTCGGTGCTTCCGAGGCGTTTCATCGGCAGCTGCGCCACGATCTTGTCCGTGCCCGGAGAGAGAATGGACGTTTCGATCTCACCGGGCGCGATGGCGTTCACACGCACACCCAACGGCCCGAAATCATGCGCCATCTCTCTGGTCAGGGCTGCGAGCGCTGCCTTGGAGGTTGCGTAGGCCGCCCCGGCGAACGGGTGAACGCGAGACCCGGCGATGGAGGTCACATTCACGACGGACCCCTGCGCTGCGACCAGCTCGTCCCGCAGACCGCGGGAGAGCACAATGGGCGCGAAGAAGTTGACGTGAAACACTTTGCCCCAGTCCATAAGATCGGTGTCGATGGTGTTGAGCCGGGCGCCGTTCGGTCCTTTCGGGGACACACCCGCATTGTTGACCAAGGCGTGAAGGGGCCCATCCAAGCGTTCGCGAATGATCTCGACCGCGTTGATGATGTCGGCTGGATCCGACAGGTCGATCTGGATGTGGTTCTCGGCGCCGCCCGGCCACGGGCAGTTCGCATCGAACGCTTGGCGGGAGCAGGTCAGAACACGCCACCCCTCGCGCGAGAACTTTTTGACGGTGGCATGACCGATGCCACGGCTTGCTCCGGTCAAAAGCAGTGATTTGCGCATCGCGTGGTGAGCCTCTGTGGCAGCAGTCTCAAGGCTCCCTTATGTCCCATCCAACGATGCCGCGCAAAGCCCGCACGCTCTCTCCCGGGTGTCCAGTGCCGGCCACGATGGGTGTGGCCGGCAAGACGTCATCGCTCGACCATACCGCACTTCACTCTGGTGAAGGGGACATCGAGCCAGCAGTTTGAGATGTCCGAGTGCGCCGCTCTGAGGTGCCCCTAGTTTCCTAGACACCAGCCTTCGTCAGTTTCTGCTGTCTGATCTCGAAATCAACGGGCGACAGCATGCCGTTGTTCGTGTGCTTGCGCTTCGGGTTGTAGAATAGCTCGATGTACTCGAACACGTC
>JBCDHQ010000084.1:0-14141 GCA_038749815.1 Pseudomonadota bacterium
CCGGGTGGCCATGTCAGGACGGGGCAGGTCGGTTGTGGCGACCAGAAAGGCGTCGAGCCCCGCCTCGGGCGTCAGGTCGAGGTCCGGCAGATCGGGCGCGCCTTTGATCTCGTACCAGAGCGCCATAAAGAGACGCACGCGCTCCGGATGCGGATCGGGCGTCTCGGCATAGGCGTCAAAATGGGGAAGTAGGCCCCGCGCCTCGAGCGCGGCTCGAAAGCTCGGCACCGCCTTGAAGTCCGCTTCCATCCTCCCCCGATCGCCCGCGACGCGCACATCCAGGGGCGGCAATGCTGGCAGGCTGAGCGGCAGATGGGCCTCGCGCGCCGTGCGAGAGCCAAGCGTGTCGAGGCGTTTGCGCAAGGTCAGCAAACTGCGCACCGCCCGGACCGCCGTCGGGATCACCGTCACTGGAAGCGCCATGCCACCTCACTGTCTTCACGCGACGCAACTCATATGCTGAGGCAAAGGGGCGCTGCGGGATCGAGCCTTCGGGCGCGCGCTGTCGGCGCTGAGGCGTGGCCGCCGCGCCCGGGCGTTGCCCGACGCAGGAGCGATTTACCCAACGTTAACCTTCAGCGAGAGCCGCGGCAACGCGCCACGTGCACCTCCTGTGACAATGACCATGGTTGGCCCTTCGGTGTGGGAGCGCTGTCATTTCGCGGCCTGTCTGCTATCTGGGGCCCACCAGCCAAACGGGGGGACAATGGCGCGACCAACGGACCGGGTGTGGCTCGCGATCGGATTGAGCCTCGTCGCGCTGACCTGCTTTGATGTTATGGGCTTGATCATCAAGCACTTGCAGCCCCGCTTCACGACGTGGGAGTTGTCGGCCTACCGCAATCTCTTTGGTTTGATCCCAAGTCTGATCGCCCTCTACCTCGCTGCGGACTGGCACCGGCGCGGGCGGAAGATGCTGATCCGGCAGTGGCCTCTCGCCCTCGGGCGCGGCGTCCTGGTCACGGTTGCGCAATTCTCGTTCTATGCAGCGCTCGGCCAGATCTCCTTCGCCACCGCAGCGACGATTTCCTACTCGAACGCCCTCTTCATAACGGCCCTCTCCGTCCCGATCCTCGGCGAGAGGGTGGGCATGATCCGGTGGTCTGCCGTATTGGTGGGCTTTGCCGGGGTGGTTCTGATCATCGGTCCGGGCAGCGAGGGGTTCTCGGTCTTTGCCGTTCTGCCCCTCGTGGCGGCGATGCTCTACGCGCTGATCGCCATGACCTCGCGGCTGATTGATGACGACGTGCCGAGCCCGCTTGTCAACGTCTACACTCAGGTCTCCGCCGCGGTCTGCGCCACGACAGTGACGCTGTCGGCGGGCGGGTTCTCTCAGGTGTCGGCGCTCGGAGATGCGCTCTGGCTCGGGGCGATGGGCGTGGTTGGCGGGATTGCGGTGCTGTTTCTCATCGCAAGCTACCGGATGACAGAGCCCGCGAACCTCGCCCCGTTCTCCTATTTCGGGATCCCGCTCGCCTTCGTTCTCGGCTGGCTGATCTTCGGGGAGGCCCCGTGGGAGGACCTCTTCCCCGGCGCGCTCCTCGTCGCGGCGGGCGGTCTTTTGATCGTCTGGCGGGAGCGTCGGATCCGTGCGCGGAGTGTGGTGTGATCTGGATCGATGGAGGGCCGGCCGACATGGCGCCCGAGACCGCGCGCCGTGTGGACCATGCTGGCACGACATATGCCCTCCTTCGAGGCTTGGCGGAGGGGTACAGCGCCGTCGAAGGGCTCTGCCCGCATGAAGAGGCGCATTTGGCGCGTGGCCGGGTGGAGGGCCGAGTGGTTGAGTGTCCGCGCCACGGCGCGCGCTTCGACATTGGGACCGGCGCTGCCAGGGGCCGGCGGATGTGCCGAGATCTGAAGGTGTTTGAGACCCGGATCCGCGACGGGCGGGTCGAGATCCACGTCCCCCAGGACTAGGCCGCGACCCAGTCGGCCGACTGCATCTCGCGGAGGCGAGACGCCGTGCGCTCGAACTCGAACGCGCCCGCACCTTCGACATAGAGCGCCTCGGGCTCCGCGGCGGCGGAGCAGATCAGGTTCACCCGAGCTTCGTAGAGCGTGTCGATGAGGGTCACAAACCGCTTCGCCTCGTTGGCGCGTGCGCGGCTGAGGCGCGGGATGTCGTCGACGATCAGAACGCGGCTCGCCTCGGCAATGGCGAGATAGTCGCCCGGCCCAAGCGGGGCGGCGCATAGGCCGTCGAAACTCTCTCGCGTGACGCCGTTCAAATGCTGGGAGAGGACGATCTCGCGTCCCGGCCGGGCGAGGCGGAGCGACGCCCCCGGCCCGCCGGCCAGCGCCTCCCACGCCGTGTCGAGGCCCGCCGTCGCATCCGCACCGAGGGGTGTGAAGTAGACCGGCGCGCCGGCGAGGCGGGCTTGGCGGTGGTCGGTTGGGCTGGCCAATTCGTGGACATCGAGATTGGCCTTCAGGATGTCGATGAAGGGCAGAAAGAGGTGTCGGTTGAGCCCGTCTTTGTAGAGGTCGTCTGGGTGGCGGTTCGACGTCGCCACAATCACCACCCCCGCCGCAAAGAGCGCCTCGAACAGGCGGCCGACAAGCATGGCGTCGGTGATGTCCGTGATCTGCATCTCGTCGAAGGCGAGAAGATGCGCCTCCTCGACAAGGCCCGCCGCCACTGGCCCGATCGGATCCTCCACGCCGCGCGTCCGGGCTGCGTGGATCGCGGCATGGACCTCTTGCATGAAGGCGTGGAAGTGCACGCGGCGGCGGAGCGGGACGGGCGCTGTCTGATGAAAAAGATCCATCAGCATCGACTTGCCGCGCCCGACCCCGCCATAGAGATAGAGGCCCGGCACGCGCCGCTCCTCCAGCCGTTCCCGCCCCCAGCCAAAAAAGCCGAGCCGGACGCGCTTTGGCCGCGCCGCCTCATAGCCGATCAGACGGTTGTGGAGGATCTGCAGCTTCTCGACCGCACGACGCTGGTCGACATCGTCCGTCAACACCCCCTCAGCGAGGAGCCGGCGGTACGCGGTCAGGATGTCAGGATCAGGATTGGACATGGGCAGGCTCACAAAAAGTCTTTTGACCGCGGGCGGGGCAGGCTGTCAAAGGGGCATCGGAGGTGTCGCATGACCCAATCGAAGTCTCTCCTCTCTCCGATCCTGCTCGTTGGCTGCGTCTTTCTGCTGATCAGCTTCGGTGTCCGCGCGAGCTACGGCGTGTTCCAGATCCCGATTGCCACGGATTTCGGGTGGCCGCGGACCGAGTTCTCGCTGGCCATCGCGATCCAGAACCTCGCCTGGGGGATCGGCCAGCCTATTTTTGCGGCCTTTGCCGAGCGCTTCGGCGATCGCCGTGCACTGATTGTAGGGGTCCTCGTCTACGCGCTCGGCCTTCTCCTCACCAGCCTCTCGGTGACACCTTTTGCCCATCAGGCCGTGTCGGTCCTCGTGGGCTTTGGCATCGCGGGCACAGGCTTTGGCGTTGTCCTCGGCGTTGTCGGGCGGACCGCGTCGGACGAGAACAGGTCGCTGGCGCTCGGCATTGCGACGGCCGCGGGCTCCGCCGGTCAGGTCGTGGGGCCACCGCTCGCCGAAGCGCTGCTGTCGGTGATGACCTGGCCCGCGGTTTTCGTGGTGTTCACGGTCATGATCCTGGCGCTCCTCCTGGCGGTGCCGGCGGTGCGCACAGCCCGCCCGGCGGCCCGCGCCCCGGGCGAAGAGAGCATGGCCCAAATCCTCGGCGGCGCCTTCCGCGACCCGTCCTTCGGCCTGATCTTCATCGGTTTTTTCTCCTGCGGCTACCAGCTCGGCTTTATCACCGCGCATTTCCCGGCCTTCATCACCGAAGCTTGCGGGCCGATCGACCCCGCCGGCGCCCTCGCATCGCTCGGGATTTCGAGCACATCCGCGCTTGGCGCGAGCGCCATCGCGCTGATCGGGCTCACCAACATCGTGGGGACCATTGCGGCGGGCTGGCTCGGAAAGAGCTACTCAAAGAAGTACCTCTTGTCGTCGATCTACCTCGGACGGACGCTGGTTGCGGCCGCGTTCATCATGACGCCGATGACGCCCGCGACCGTCATCCTCTTCTCGCTCCTCATGGGCGCCCTCTGGCTCGCGACAGTGCCGTTGACATCCGGTTTGATCGCGCAGATCTACGGGCTGCGCTACATGGGCACGCTCTACGGGATCGTCTTTTTCTCACACCAACTCGGCAGCTTCCTCGGGGTCTGGCTCGGCGGCGCGCTCTACGACCTCACGGGGACGTACGATTTGGTTTGGTGGATTGGCGTGGGCGTCGGCGCCCTCTCGGCACTTGTTCACTTGCCGGTGGTCGAGCGGCCGCGGACAGCGGCGCTCGCCTGAGGGTCATGTCCCGCCGCGGAGGAGCTGGAGGAGCGCCGCGGACGCGTAGCCATCGGGGGCGAGGCCCTGGCTCCGCTGGTAGGCGCGGATCGCCGCGATCGTGTTCGGGCCGATCTTGCCGTCGGGCGCCCCGGGATTGAACCCCCGCGACAGGAGCCGCTGCTGCAGCTCCAGCTTCTCAGTCCGTGAGAGCGGTCGGTCCCCGCGCGGCCAGGTCGCGAGGAACGGGTTGGCCCCGGCAATCCGGTCGGCCAGGTGACCGACGCCGAGCGCGTAGGAGTTCGCATTGTTGTAGCGTTTGATCACGCGGAAATTCTGGAACACCATAAACACTGGCCCGCGCGCGCCGGCCGGGGCAAAGAGGCTTGCCTCACCGTAGTTCGGGACGGCGTCGCCATTGAGGGACCGCACGCCGACCTCAGTCCAGGTGCGCACCGGTTGGCGGAGACGGTCATCGATGTTGGCGTAGTTGAAGCCCTCAGGAAGGCGCACTTCGACCCCCCAGGGTTGGCCCTTTTGCCAGCCAAAGCGGCGCAGGTAGTTGGCCGCGGAGGCCAACGCGTCCGTTGGATCCTCGCCCCAGACATCGCGCCGGCCATCGCCGTCGAAATCCACCGCATAGGACTGATAGGAGGTCGGTATGAACTGCGTGTGCCCCATTGCGCCCGCCCAGGAGCCGCGCATGTTCGCGGGCGCCGTGTCGCCGTTTTGGATGATGCGCAGCGCGGCGAGGAGCTGCTGCTGACCGAAGGACTGGCGCCGGCCCCCGGCATAGGCGAGCGTCGCAAGCGCCTCGATCACGTTGATGTCGCCGCGGAACGTGCCGTAATTGGTCTCCATGCCCCAGATCGCCAGAACGACCTTGGCCTCGACGCCGTAGACCTGCTCGATCCGGGCGAGGGTTTGTTGGAAGCGCTGCCCGTTTTCCCGTCCGTTCGCAATGCGGGCGTCGGACACGGCCGTGTCGAGGTACTCCCAAATCGGCTTGACGAACTCGGGCTGGCGGTTGGCGCTGCGCAGGACCCCCTCATTGACCGACACGCCGCGAAAGGCCGTGTCAAACACCGGTGCTGAGATCCCGTCTGAGATCGCTCGCGCCCGAAAACTCTGCACCCAGCCCGCAAAGCCCGTTTCGGCCTGTGCCACCTGCACCGCTTGGTCGGGAAGGGCCCTCAGTCGCGGTCGTATGTCCTGAGAGAACGCACTTGCCGCCATGCTCACTGCCAGCAGACTGGCCAAAACCAAACGCATCGCCGTCACCCTCTGCCCGTCGCCTGTGTTGAGCGGGAGCATAACCCGAACCCGCGTGCTTAAGAAAGCATGACCAGCCGTTTGCTTACTCGCGCGCGCGTCCCCGCTTCGAGGATTTGGGCGTGCGGCTGACGGTGCGCGAGCGGCTGCGCCGCTTGGGCGCAGCGCGGCGCAGCGCTTTCGAGCGCGGGGCCGTCGAGCCGGAGGGCAGGGCCTCCCCGTCGAGCTCCAGGAGGTCGAACACAAGGCCGCCGGTGATCGCTTCGGCCTCCGTCAGACGCACACGCGCGCGCTGGCCGAGCGAGATCACAAGGCCCGAGCGGTCGCCCATCAGCGTCTGGCTCTGGCGATCGTAGTGGAAGAACTCCTGTCCCATGCTCGAGAGCGGCACGAGCCCGTCCGCGCCCGTCTCGTCGAGCTTCACAAAGAGGCCAAAGCGCGCGATGCCGGAGATCCGGCCGACAAACTCCCCATCGACGCGGTCGGCGAGATAGGCGGCGAGGTAGCGGTCCGTCGTGTCCCGCTCGGCCAACATCGACCGCCGCTCAGTCTGGCTGATCAGTTCCCCCGTCTCGGTCATCCGCTCCGTGTCTTGCGGCGAGAGCCCGTCATCCCCCCATTCGTGTTGGGCAATGAGTGCGCGGTGCACGAGGAGGTCGGCATAGCGCCGGATCGGCGAGGTAAAGTGGGCATAGCGCGCCAGCGCGAGGCCGAAATGTCCGAGATTGTCCGGCGCATAATAGGCTTGGGTCATCGCCCGGAGGACCGAGAGGTTGATCATCTCCGCCGCGTCCATTCCCGTGGCCTGGTCCAAAAGCTGGTTGAGATGGCGCGTCGTCAGAACCTGACCGCGGGCGAGCGCGAGGCCAGCGCCCTCCGCCACGTCGCGAAGCGCATCAAGCCGCTCGCGCGCCGGTTCCTCGTGAACACGGTACATCACGGGCCGGCGGCCGTGCTCCAGCGTCTCAGCGGCACAGACATTGGCGAGGATCATGCACTCCTCGACCAGCTTGTGCGCCTCCAGCCGGTCGCGGAACGCAACCGAGACAACATGGCCCGCATCAGACAGAACGATCCGCCGCTCCGGCAGGTCGAGGTTGAGCGGATGGCGCAGGTCACGCTGGGTGGAGAGAAGCGCGTGCACGGCAAAGAGGGGCGTCAGCACATCTTCGAGATAGGGCGCAGTGGTCTCATCCGGTTGCCCGTCGACCGCCGCCTGCGCCGCCTCGTAGGTCAGCGCCGCAGGGGAGCGCATGAGCCCGCGGTGAAAGCGGTGCGTGCGCTTCGTACCGTCGGCGTTCAATGAGATCTCGACCGCGATGCAGGGCCGGTCGACGCCCGGCATCAGCGAGCAGAGATCGGCCGACAGCGACTCGGGCAGCATCGAAACGACACGGTCGGGAAAATAGGTGGAGTTGCCGCGCAGCCGGGCCTCGTGGTCGAGTGCGGACCCGGGTCGGACATAGGCTGCCACATCCGCGATCGCGACCCAGAGTGTCCAGCCGGTGCCACTCGGAACCGCGCAGATGGCGTCGTCATGATCGCGCGCGTCGGCCGGGTCGATGGTAACCAGCGGGAGATGGCGGAGATCGGTTCGGCCGCCGAGATCAATTGGCCCCGCCACTTCGGCGAGTGCGGCCTCCTCGAAAGCCGTCCTCAGACCGTGTTCGTGGATCGCGATCAGCGACACCGCCTTCGGCGCACTTGGGTCGCCAAGGCGCGCGGTCACACGCGCGCGGGGCAGGCCCAGACGGCCCTTCGGGCCGGCCTGTTCGGCCTCGACCAGCTCGCCATCCAGGGCGCCGTTGGTTTCGCCCGGCTCGACGTGCCACTCCCGATCGCTCTTCTTGTCGATCGGCTTGATGCGCCCGCCCTCCGTGCCGGCCCGGAACACCCCGATCACTTTGGCCTGCGCCTGGCCGATCCGACGGATCAGTCGGCCCTCATAGCCCCGCTCGCCCCACGTGGTTCGGGCGAGGATCCTGTCGCCCGGGCCGAGCGCGGGCTCGCCTGGGCGGAGCATCAGGCGCACTTGAGGCATGTCAGCGCTGCCCTCCCATTGCGCGGGGACTGCCAGCAGGTCTCCGTCAGGGTCCGTGCCGGTGACCCGCAAGACGCTGACGGGCGGAAGGCTCTCCGGGTCGCGGATGTGGCGGCGCTCGCGCGCAATCAGGCCTTCGTCCTCCAGTGCCTTGAGCATCCGCTTCAGCTCAACCCGATCCGACCCCTTGATCCCGAACGCCCGTGCCACCTCACGCTTCGAGGTGTCGCCGGGGTTGTCGCGGATCCACGACAGGAGCTCATCAGGTGACGGGAGACGGGTCATGCCAGAGACCTATCACGCGGCGGGCAACGGGTCACCCGGCTGCCGAGCGTTGAGGGACGATCCGGGAGAGAGCGGCGCTGTGTGCCACGGTGCCGGCGGGGCCGGGCGTTGCCGCTGCTCTCTTCTTCATCAAACCGGGCATCTGGGTGGCGCTCGAACGGGAGACCCGGACTGTGACGGAGGGCGCCGGACTGTTCGTTCACGACCACCTCAGACAAACGCCAGATGCCCCGGCGGTCTATGTCGATGGCGGACCGGCGCCATCGCCCGCGGGGGCCGGCGCCTTCTCTGTCGGTGTCTTGGCTGCGCCATCCGGTGTCGGTGCCGACGGTGGTTTCGGCGACCCCTCACGCGCGGCTCCGCTGGACGCCTGCGCCCCGGCATCTGCGCTTTTGGCGCGGGCCGGTGTCTTCTTTGCGGACTTCTTCGATGCGGCGCCCGTCTTCCTTTTTGCAGGCGCCTTCGCAGCGGTCTTCTTCTTTTTCGACGTTTTGGGCGCCTTCTCAGCGACCAACGCCAGGGCCTCCTCCAACGTTATCGCCTCTGGCGACTGCTCTTTGGGGATGGTTGCATTGACCTTCTCCCACTTCACATACGGGCCGTAGCGCCCTGAGTGCACTGTCACCGCACCGCCATCGGGATGGTCGCCAAGCGTGCGGAGCGGCGCTGCCGCCTGGCCCCTGCGCCCGCCTCCGGCGGCCTTTTGTGCGAAGAGCTCCATCGCGCGGTTCATGCCGATCGAGTAGACCTCTTCGGGATCCTTGAGGTTGGCGTAGATGCGCCGATCCTTCTTCTCGCCCTCGGCTGGCGGTTGGATGTGGACGACATAGGGGCCAAAGCGTCCGATCGCCGCTTCGACCTCGCCGCCATCGGGGTGATCGCCCACCTTCCGAGGCAATGACAGAAGCTTGAGCGCCCGGGCCAGATCGACGGTCGAAAGATCCTCGCCCTTCGGGATCGAGGCGCGCTTCGGCTTGGGCGCATCCTCCTGCGCCTCGCCGAGCTGAACGTAGGGGCCATAGCGCCCGGTCTTCAGCTTCACCTCGGTCCCGTCCTCGTCATAGCCGAGGAGCTTGCCGTCGGGACCCGCGATGTCGCCACCTTCAAGCTCTCCCGAGAGGGGGCGGGTGTAGCGACACTCCGGGTAGTTCGAGCATCCGATGAAGGCCCCGCCCGAGCGCGCCGTCTTCAGGCTGAGGCGGCCGACCCCACAACTCCGGCAGAGCCGCGGATCCAACCCGTCGCCCGGGTCGGGAAAGATGTGGTGCGCGAGGACCTCATTGATCTTTTCGAGCACTTCGGAGATCCGGAGATCCGCGGTCTCGTCGAGATGCGAGCGGAAATCGGTCCAGAACCGCGACAGAACGCCCTTCCATTCGATGTCGCCCCGTGTGATCCGGTCCAGATCTTCCTCAAGTTCGGCCGTGAAGTCGTATCCCACATAGCGCTCGAAGTAGTTCTCGAGAAAGGCGGTCACCAGCCGGCCCTTGTCCTCGGGGATCAGGCGGTTCTGCTCCTTCCGGACATAGTCGCGCTCCTGGATGACGGAGACGATCGAGGCGTATGTGGACGGTCTGCCGATGCCAAGCTCCTCCATCCGTTTCACGAGCGTGGCCTCGGTGTAACGGGGGGGTGGCTGAGTGAAGCTCTGCTGGCCGAGGACAGCGCCTTGGCCGGCGAGGATGGCGTTCTCCGCGGTGCGCGGGGCTGCGGCCTCTGCCAGGTCGGGCTCGACCACAGGGCTGTCCTCGTCCTTTTTTGCGGTGAGCTTCACGTAGTCAGCATAGAGCGCGCCTGGGACGAGCGGCGCAGCATCGCCAACCGAAATCTTCGGCAGGCGGCGGTCGTCATCCTCGGCCTGGTCGTCGCGGCCCTCCTCGTAGATCCGCAAAAACCCATCGAAGAGCACCACCTGACCGGTCGCCCGAAGACCGGTCTTGCCATCGGCAGTCGCGATCTCGACCGTCGTCCGCTCGAGCCGTGCAGCCGCCATTTGGCTGGCGAGTGTCCGCTTCCAGATCAGCTCATAGAGCCGGCGTTGATCGGGCTCCAGCCTTTGGACCTTCTCTGGCCCGACGCCCATGTCTGTGGGGCGGACGCACTCGTGCGCTTCTTGAGCGTTCTTCGCCTTGTTCTTGTACATGCGCGGCGACGAGGGAACGTAGTCCGCGCCGAAGCGCGAGCCGATGGCGTCGCGCGCTGCCATCACCGCCTCGGGCGCCATGTCGATACCGTCGGTCCGCATATAGGTGATGTAGCCTGCCTCGTAGAGGCGCTGCGCCGTGGACATCGTCTGCCGTGCGCCGAAGCCGAACTTGCGAGAGGCCTCCTGTTGCAAGGTAGAGGTCATGAACGGCGCGGCCGGGTTTCTGCTGGACGGCTTCGCCTCGACTGACGTGACGCGGAGGTCTGCCGCAGCGACGGCGCGCACGGCGGCATCCGCCGCCGCCTGGGTGCCAAGATCGAAGCGGTTAAGCTTGCGGCCCTCATGCGTGATCAGGCGCGCCTCATAGCTCTCCGCACCCGCCCCGAGGCGCGCGCGCACGTTCCAGTACTCCCGCGGATCGAAGGCCTCGATCTCCATCTCGCGCTCAACGATGAGACGGAGCGCGACGGACTGGACCCGCCCAGCAGATTTCGCGCCCGGGAGCTTCCGCCAAAGGACCGGCGACAAATTGAAGCCAACCAGGTAGTCGAGGGCGCGCCGCGCGAGATAGGCCTCGACCAGCTCCATATCGATGTCGCGCGGGGCTTTCATCGCCTCGGTCACCGCGGATTTGGTGATCGCGTTGAACACCACCCGCTCGACCTCGGTGGACTTTTTGACGGCCCGCCGCTTTGTCAGCGCCTCGAGGAGGTGCCAGGAGATCGCCTCCCCCTCGCGATCCGGGTCGGTGGCGAGGATCAGGCGGTCATCGTCTTTCAAAGCGTCGGCGATGGCGCGCACATGCTTCTGGGAGGCGCTCGCCACCTCCCACTTCATGTCAAACCCGTTCTCGGTGTCGACCGAGCCGTCCTTGGGCGGCAGATCCCGGACATGACCGTAGGACGCGAGAACGGTGTAATCCGACCCCAGGTACTTGTTGATCGTCTTGGCCTTAGCGGGGCTCTCGACAACGACGACGGGCATGCTCACTCCGGTATTGCGGGGTGCTCCAACGATCGCGGAACGTGGGGCTCGCGGTGCAGGGTGTCAAGGCGGGGAACGCGAATTGCCCGCGCCTCCATCATCGGGCAGGACCCGGACGAAGAAGCCCATCCGCATCTGATCGACCCTCTCCGCACGCGGATCGGGCGCTTGCTCGATCCGGACAGAGAGGCCCCGCGCGGCAAACAGGCGGACCACATCGCTTGCCGGGCCGTCCTCGTGAAAGTCGGCGGCCACAATGTCGCAGGCGCCTCTGTAGGGCGACAGATCTGCGGTCTCCGACAGGGCGCGCAGTTGGGTGGGCGGGCGCCGGACCTCCCCCAAAAAGACCCGTTGGGCATAGATATCCACGATGTCCGGATCGATTGTGTAAAGCGGCAGGCCATTGCAGGGAGCCGGTGTTGCGGCGGCAACCGTCCACTCAATGTACTGGAATGAGCCCGACGCGCCGAAGGCGTGGGCGCATGCGACAGCAGTGACGAGCGCAGGCGTCAAAAGACTGCGGTCGAGCCGGGTGATGAGTGCGGCCGGCGTCAGAAGCGCCGCGGCGAGCGCGAGCCCCGGGATCAGGACCGTCAGGTTCTTTGTTGAGATCACCGGGCTGTGCAGCGAGATAAGGGCCGCCACAGTGATGACCATTGCCCCGGGCGCCAGCGTCATGAGTGCGCGGGCTGAGGCGCCCATGGGCAGACCGAGACCCTGTCGGCGCGCCACCAGGAGCCCCGTCCAAGCCAAAGCCAGGAGCGGTTGCGCCGCGACAAGCCCAAGCCAAGGTTCCGGGCCGTTTTGGATCCAAAGCGCACCGCCGAGGGCGCCGCGCACGTCTCCTATCGCGAAGGCCCAGAGGAGGGTTGCGGCGCTGAGGCAGAGTGCCAGCAGGACCGGCACCAGAGCCCGCCGCGGTTCACGTGCCGCGAGCGTGAGGAGGAGTGCGACGCCGAGCGCTGCGCCGAAGAAGTGTAGTGCCGTCAGACATGTGCTCGCCGCCAAGAGGGTTAAGCGTGCCCCGCGGACCTCAGATGCTGCGGCGAGAAGCGCAGTGGACCCCAGGGCGGCCGATGCGAGGAGCACGCCGTAGACGCGGAGCTCCAAGCTCAGGTGAAAGAAAAAGGCGCCTGTCAGCGTCAAGAGCGCGGCGAGCGCTGCCCGTTTCGGGCCGAGCGCCCGGGTTGCAAACCAGCCGGCCAGCGCCAGTGCCGGCAGCGCGAGAAGGTTCGTGAGGCGCAGCGCGCCGAGCGGAAGATCGGTGCCGGTCGCCGCAAGATGGACGATCAGTGGGTGCGTCGGTGGATGCACGTCCCGGCGCAGTGCGTCCCAGTCGAGTGTGCCGTTCACGCCCGCGGCCCCCAGCGTGAAGACCTCGTCATACCAAAACGCAACATCGTAGGACGTCACCAGAAACACCGCCCAAACCAGGGCGAGGCCGCAAAGTGCGAGCGTCAGTCGGCCGTCTCCCTGCATCGGTGCTCCCTTCTCTCGGGGCTCGACTACGCGATGGGCCGCGGGCCGTCACCCGTCTGACGGCCATTCAGTGCACTGGTGGCGGTGACCGCGCTAGGCCACAGCGAGCGAGACGTACCCCCCGGGATGGCGCGCAATGCGCCCGTCGAGGTCAAGGTCGGTCAGCGCCTCGAGCACGTCTGCGCTTCGCAGCCCGCTCTGGCGGATGAGCAGGTCTTCGCTGACGGGGCTCGGACCGAGAAGGGTCAAAAGGGCAGATTGGGTGGAGCGGCGCGCAAGGTCCTCTGCGTCACCGTTGAGTGGGGAAGGGTGGTCGACGGCATCGGGGGCCTCGGGATCCGCCGCGAGTTCGGGCGGCGCGACCGTTGGCGGGGCGAGCACGTCGATGACGTCTGCGGCGGAGCGCACCAGCGTCGCGCCGTCCCGGATGAGCATGTTGCACCCGGCGGCGCGGGCGTCGAATGGGTGGCCCGGCACGGCCAGAACGTCGCGCCCTTGGTCGAGCGCGCTGCGGGCTGTCAACAGAGAGCCGGAGCGGGTCGCCCCCTCAACCACGACAACGGCGTCAGCGAGGCCCGAGATGATGCGGTTCCGCCTGGGGAAATGGCGCGCCTGCGCCACCAGCCCGATGGGCATTTCGGACACGAGCGCCCCCCGCTCCTGTATCTTGGCTGCAAGATCTGCGTGCTCACGGGGGTAGATCACGTCCACGCCGCCGGCCAAAACGGCGACGGTGCCGCCGTCAAGGCTGGCTGTGTGGGCGGCGGCATCGATCCCGCGGGCAAGGCCTGAGATCACTGTCAGGGGCGCGGCGGCGAGGCCGCGCGCCAGACTCTCGGCCATTCGAATGCCGAGGGCAGAGGCGTTGCGCGCGCCGACGAGCGCAACCCCACCCTCCATGATCCGCGCGCCTTGGCCGCGGACCCAAAGGCAGGGGGGCGCATCCGCGATCTCCGCAAGGCGCGGCGGATAGGCCTCGGTCCCGAGACAGACCAACCGCGCACCGATCCGGTGGCCGGCATCGATCTCATGCCGGGCGGTGGCGGGTGGGCAGGCAGCGTAGTCTTTGACGCCAGCGTTCGCGGCGACGCCCGGCAAAGCGGCGAGGGCCTCAGCGGCGGTTCCGTGGGTCCGCAGCAGCCTCACAAATGTCGCTGGTCCAACCCTGCGTGAGCGGGCCAGACGGAGCCAGTCGATCACATCCTGCTCGGATCGCGGCAGGGCTGAGGCGGGAAGCAGCGGGTCAGAGCGCTCGGACATGGCAAGCGGTTTCTGCCGGTGAGGTTAAGGAACGCTGAATGCCCCCTGGCCCCGATAGACGGCATTTTCCGCAAACTTGATCCCTCAGACGGCGGATCCCCCGACCGTCAGCCCGCCGATCAGGAGGCTCGGTTGGCCGACGCCCACGGGCACCCACTGGCCGTTCTTGCCGCATGTGCCGACGCCCGGGTCGAGCTTCAAGTCATTGCCGATGGCGCGAATTTGGCGCAGCGCCGTCGCGCCGTCGCCAATCAGCGTCGCCCCCTTCACCGGCGCACCAACCTTGCCGTTCTCGACGCGATACGCCTCAGTGCAGGAGAAGACGAACTTTCCGTTCGTGATGTCGACCTGACCCCCGCCG
>JBCDHQ010000085.1:0-14083 GCA_038749815.1 Pseudomonadota bacterium
GTGGGCAATGCACCGAAAGATCATGCCGAACGCGGCCGAGGACTTGCCCTTGCCCTTGCCGGAGTGGACGATCACGAGGCCCTTCTCCTCGGTCTTGGTCGCCATGATCTTGTCGCGGGCGGCTTTCTTCTTCGCCATCTTTTCGGCGTGGCGGGCGTCGTCGGTCATGGGCGGTCCTCCTCGGCCCCTGACATGACCTGTCAGCCGAGCGTCATCAACCTCACCAGCGACCTCTCAGATGCGGTGAGCGATGTCGCTTCGGCCCGTGGCGCATTCGCGCACGCTGTCGAGGTAGGAATAGGACCGCATCAGCCTCGGATCGATGGAGGACAGCATGGCCCGCGGTCGTCGTGAGCGGCTGTAGATGCGAACAAGTCCGAAGAGGCTGATCGCAATCCAACTGACCTGGATCAGAGCCGCCGGCAAATTGAAGTGCCGCTGCAAATCGATCAGGACGCAGGTGGCAGCGATGAGGTTCAGCCAGGAATACGTGGCGCGATCGCTCCGCAACCACCCGATTTGAAGGGCGCCATAGGCAACAAGATAGAGCGACGCGCCAAGTAGCCCGATCACCGTGGACACCTCATTCATCTGATCTTTCCTAACACTCACACGTCGTCCTTAGCGAGGTCCGCCAGCGCGGTGGAGCGCTTTGTCGCGGGACTGTGATGGGGCGCACAGTGTGGATGAGGTCGTCCCACGGGCGCCGCGCCCGCGTCTCCAGCCGCAAAGGGGGGACAGGCGTGCGGCGCTAGTCTTCTCCGGGACGCACGGGGCCGCCACGGTCGGGCTCTGCGGGCACGGCAAGTGACGCAAGCACATCGCGGGTGGAGTTCTTGCGCGGCGCCCAAAGCCCCCGTGCGATGGCTTCGTTGAGGCGATCGGCGATCTCGCGGAGGGCGGTGGGGTTTGCCTCCTCGATGAAGGTCCGGACGGTCTCATCCTCGAGATAGGCGTCATGGACCAGGTCGAAATGGTGGTTCCGGACGGCGCCCGTCGTCGCGGCGAAGGCGAACAGATAGTCGACCGTCGCGGCGATCTCGAAGGCGCCCTTGTAGCCATGGCGCATCACGCCGGCGATCCATTTGGGGTTCGCGGCGCGGGAGCGGACGACGCGACCGATCTCATCCTCGAGGGTGCGGATCACCGGACGCTCGGGTCGGGAGTGATCGTTGTGCCAGACTTGGGGCGCCTCGCCCCGCAGGCTTTCGACCGTGGCGGCAAGGCCGCCCTCAAATTGGTAGTAGTCGTCGCTGTCGAGGAGATCGTGTTCCCGATTGTCCTGGTTCTGCACCACCGCCTCGACCGTCGTGAGGCGGCGGGCCAGTTCCGCCCGTGCAGCCTTGCCGTCTTGCCCGGCGCCGTAAGCGTAGCCGCCCCAGGTGAGAAACACGTCGGCCAAGTCCGATTTCGTCTCCCAGAGCCGCTCGTCGAGCATCGCCTGCAACCCCGCACCATAGGCGCCCGGCTTTGCGCCGAAGACCCGGGCAGCCGCCTCGGGCGTGGCGCCTTCGGCGCGGAACCGGGCGGCGGCAGGGTTCTCGGCCTCGGGCTCGTCGAGCCGCATCACGGCCTCGGCGGCGGAGGCAAGGAGGTCGACCTGCGCCGGGAAGGCATCCCGGAAGAGACCCGAGATGCGAAGCGTGACGTCGACCCGCGGCCTGCCGAGGACGGAGAGCGGCAGGATCTCGAAACCGATGACCCGCCCCGACCCCTCGTCCCATCGCGGCCGGCATCCCATCAGGGCCAGGGCCTGGGCGATGTCGTCGCCGCCGGTGCGCATGTTGGAGGTGCCCCAGGCCGTCAGCGCAAAGGATGTCGGCCAGTTGCCATGCGCCTGGGCATGCGCGTCGATCAGGAGGGTGGCCGACCGCCATCCGAGCGTCCAGGCGGCCCGTGTCGGCAGGGCACGGCTGTCGAGGCTGTAGAAATTCCGCCCCGTCGGCAACACGTCGAGCCGTCCGCGGGTCGGGGCGCCCGCGGGGCCCGGGACGACGAAGCGGCCGTCGAGACCCTGGAGGAGGCCCTCGGTCTCCGCCCGTCCGCTCCTTCCAACGGCCGGCCGGATCCGGGCCTCCACTTCGGCCATCACAACCGCCGAGGCCGCACCTGGCGGCGGCGCGCCCTCCACCAGGCGCGCGGCGAGGGCCTCGAGCCGTTCCACCGTGTCGCCCGTGCTCCGCCAGGGGTCGTCGCCTGGCAAGGCGTCGGGTCTCGGTCCGGTCCAGGGCGCTCCGAGATCTGTGTCGAGCGGATCGAACCCAAGCTCGAGATCCGCAGCAAGCGCCCTGAGAAGCGAGGCGTTGGCGCGCGCCCCGTCGCCCCGCGGGCTCCGCGCCAGCGCGACGATCAGGTCGCGCTGAAGACGCCCCTCGGGCGCCTGGCCGAAGACATGCAGACCGTCGCGGATCTGCGCCTCCTTCAGCTCGCAGAGATAGGCGTCGAGCTTTTGGAGGCGGCTGTCGGCATCGTCGCCCTCAGCGATGCCCGCGTCCCGGTCGAGACCGGTCGCGGCCATCTGATCGAGGATCTGGTCGCGGAGGATCCGGATCCGGCGGGGGTCGAGCCCGGCGGCTGCGTAGTACTCATCCACCAGGACCTCGAGATCCCGGAGCGGGCCGTAGGTCTCCGCCCGCGTCATCGGCGGTGTGAGGTGATCGATGATGACCGCCTGGGTGCGGCGCTTGGCCTGCGCGCCCTCGCCTGGGTCATTGACGATGAAAGGATAGAGATGCGGCAAGGGCCCGAGCACGGCCTCAGGACAGCAGCTCTCCGATAGGGCGAGCGCCTTCCCGGGCAACCACTCGAGATTGCCATGCTTGCCAAGATGGACAATCGCCTGCGCGCCCCAGACCTCCCGCAGCCAGACGTAGAACGCGAAGTAGTTGTGCGGAGGAACCAGATCGGGGCTGTGATAGGTCTCTTCCGGCGCGATGTTGTAGCCCCGCGCGGGCTGCAGGCCGAGGGCAACCGTTCCCATTTGGTGGATCCCGAGGGCAAAGCCGTCGGGACCCGCGAACGGATCGTCCTCAGGCCGGCCCCAGCGGTCTTCCACCGCCTGCCGTGTGGCCTCCGGCACGCGGGACCAATGCGCGCGGTAGGCCGCAAGGGGGAGGCGCACGCCGCCGGTGCGCGTCGTCCGGTCGCTCAGCCAGTTGGTGGGACCGGCTCGGATCTGCGCCATCAAATCCGCGGACGTGGCGGGCGCGTCCTCGATCCCGTAGCCCGCCTCAGCTAGGCGGGCCAGGACTTCGATCGCGGAGGCCGGGGTGTCGAGCCCGACACCATTGGCGAGGCGGCCGTCGCGGTTGGGGTAGTTCGCGAGGATGACCGCAATCCGCCGCGCGCCGACCGGTGTCTCGGCGAGGCGCGTCCACGCGCGGGCAAGGCGCGCGGTGAACGCGAGGCGATCGGGCTCTGCGCGATAGGTGGCGATCGGGCACTCAGTGGCCGCGTCACGGCGGGCTTCGTCTTTGAAGCTGACGGCGCGGGTCAGGATCCGCCCGTCGATTTCCGGCAGGGCGACATGCATCGCCACATCCCGCGCGGCAAGGCCCGCGGTCCTGGCAAGCCAGTCCGGACGCGTGCCGCTCGAGAACACGACCTGGAGCACGGGGCGCCCCGGTGCGTCGAGGGGCGTGGGCATCCGGGGGCTGCGACCGTCATCGGGCTTCGAGGCGGCGAAGGCGGTGGCGTTCAGGACCACATCGGGCGGATCCGCATCGAAGGCCTGAGCGAGCGTGGCGGCGGACACCGGGTCCTTGAGCGAGGCGACAAATATGGGGAGCGGGTTGAGACCCTCCCGCCTCAGCGCGGCGATCAGGCCGTCGACAGGAGCAAGCCCACCGCCTTCGAGAAGCGCTCGGTAGAAGACCAGGGCTGCAACGGGTGCGCCGGCCTGCCACGTGGCCCTGACGGCCCCCCGGTCGGCGCGGGGCGTGGCGGGCCAGTGGTAGCCCGCCCGAAGAAGGGGACGGGCCGGCGGTGGCGGAGGTGTGCCTTCAAGGAGATGGTTTGCGTGGCGCAGAAACCCGATTGCGTTCTCCGGCCCGCCCTCGACGAGGAAGGACTGGAGGGCGGCGCAGTGTTCGGCGGCGAGGCTTGAGGCGGCAGTGAGCTCGGGATCCGTGTCGCCCGCGCCGGAGAGCGCAGCGAAGGGCACGCCCGCCGCGCGAAGGCCGATCTCAAACTGCTCGAGCCCGTACCGCCAGTAGGGTGCGCCTCCGAGAATGCGCGCCACCACGAGGCGGGAGCGCGACGCGGTCGCTTCGAGATACCGGTCGACGGAAAACGGGTGCTGGAGCCAGCCGAGATTCGCAAGACGGAGGCTCGGCGCCTGCCGCCCGAGCGCGCGATGGGCGCCGGCGAGGAGGGCGATCTCGGTGTCCGCGGCAGTGAGCAAGATGAGATCGGCCGGGCTCTGCCCGGGATCGATGGGCTCCGACCCGTCCTGCACCGCGCCGATATCGGCCGCGAGGAGGTGCATCAGCCCGCCGCTTGGGGAGCGGCGCTCCTCGGCGACCCGGGGGGCCGCCTCGTCGCGCCGGGCCGCGGCAGACGCGGTGCAGTGTGGGAGCGGCGGGTGCGCGGCCAGGCGGGACTGTATGGAGCTCTGGGGAGAGCCGGTGAGTGCGCGGTGGAGTGGCGAGTGATCCGGGACGAGGGGTCGGAGCTCGGGACCGTGCGGGGCGCTTGATCATCGCACTCGGGCCGGGTCGGTTGGCTCAGTTGCCCGAAGGGGCTGCCCGCGCAATCTGTGCCGGAGGTATCGGTGGGGTGCAGCGCGGTGTGGCTTGCGCGTGGATGGGTCATGCGACCGGTTCCGAGGCCAACAGCAGGGTTTCGGCAAAGGCCTTTGGATCGAAGCCTGTTTCGGCGATGACCACGAGGCGGGTTTGGCGCGGCTCGCCCGGGCGGAACGGGCGGTCGTGGTGGGTGTCAATTCGCGGGCCCACGGCCTGCACCACAAGCCGCATCGCGCGGCCGTCGATCGCCGCAAAGCCTTTGACCCGGAGAATGTCCTGGGCCGTGATCACGCGCTGGAGCGCTGTGACGAGCGCCTCGGCGTTGGGGAGTTCCGGCATCTCGATCACGGCGCTTTGGAAGTCGTCGTGGTCGTGGTCGTGCGGGTGGTCCGCGTCGTGGTGGTGGTGGCCATGGCGCGCCTCGAGATCGGTCTCTGCGCCGATGCCGAGACCCAGGAGAACGCGGGGGTCGACCACGGCCCGAGAGGTGGTGCGGGCCCGGACACCGGAGCGCGCGCGCTGAGCGAGATGGGCGGCGAGGGCCTCTGCGTCGTCCTTGGCCATGAGATCGGCCTTGTTGACCAGAATGAGGTCCGCGGCGGCGATCTGATCCTCGAAGAGCTCGTGAAGCGGCGCCTCGTGATCGAGCGCGTCGTCCGAGGCCCGCTGGTGCGCAACCGCGCCTGGGTTCGCGGCGAAGCGGCCGGCGGCGACCGCCGGTCCGTCCACGACCGCGACGACCCCGTCGACAGTCACCCGCGTGCGGATCTCGGGCCAGGCAAAGGCCTGCACGAGCGGTTGTGGCAGGGCGAGCCCGGAGGTCTCGATCACGATGTGCTCAGGCGGCTCGTCCCGCGCGAGGAGCGCTTCGATCGCCGGGACAAAGTCCTCGGCGACAGTGCAGCAGAGGCAGCCATTGGAGAGCTCGACCACATCCTCTTCGCGACAGGCCTCAATGCCGCAGCCCTTCAGGATGTCGCCGTCGACACCGAGATCGCCAAACTCGTTGATGATGAGGGCAATTCGCCGCCCGCCCGCGTTCTCGAGGAGGTGACGGATCAGGGTTGTCTTGCCCGCGCCGAGGAACCCGGTCACGACTGTCGCTGGGATTTTCGGCGTCATTGCGCTGCCCTTTCCGGAGTGATGGCGAACTGAGAGTGGGCGAGCGGTTGAGCTCGGCGCGGCGTTGCGAGGGTCGGACCGGTGGCCGCGGCCCAAGATGTGCCAGTGGGGGTCGGGACACGGCCCGCGGCGGCGCCCGAGGCCGCAGCTCTCGGCGGACGGGGTGCGCGCCGCGCGAATGGTCCAACCCTAGGTGCCTCAGGGGCCGAGGGTGTCTCGCGATCCTCTGGCGCGGCCAGGCCTCGCCGGAGGATCGCGCGTCGATCGGATTGGGGCTTGGGACGGTGTGGCACGTCTTGCGACAGGATCACCTGGGCTCCTTGGGCAAGACTGCCTTGAGCGAGCGTGCTCCGTCCGCCGAACACCACGTGCGTTTCAGACGCGGGCGGTGGGCACATGGCCATCGCTGTGCCGGCCGTCGCGGGGGGAGGGGCACCCTTCTGCCTTACGACATGGATGGGGTCGGGGCTGCTTGCCGCCGGGGCGTGCTCACGCACTGCCTTTGCGCCGGCGACAGGGCCGGGTTCGATATGCATGGTCTGTCTCCCTGGCCGTCACACCCGACGGCGTTGGTCTCACGCGTCCGAGGCAGGTCTCCTGGCTCGCGGGTCGCTGCAGACATACGCCTTCCCAGGCAGAGCCCAGTGGCGGTTGCATGTCCGCTCTCCGCTGACAGTCGCGGGGGCGGCCGGGTTTCGCGGCCCCCTGTGTGGGTCGGCCACGTCTCCGTTCCCTTTTGATCCCTGGGCGGCGAGCGACCGGCCCTTGGGAACCTCGTGACACTGTCATCGCAGGGCGACACTGCAGGTGTCAAGCGCCGTCGATCGTTGCCGAGAGCCAGGCGAGCGCGCCTTCAACCGTCGGCACCGACGGCATCGCGGGCGGCGGCGGGAGGTCGATCATGATCACGGGCAGGCCAAGAGACCGGGCCGCATCGATCTTGGCTCGCCCTCCACGGCCACCGGCATTGCGGGCGACAAGATGTGTGATGCTGAGGCGCTGCAATGTCTCAACTTCCTCCACAATGCTCTGCGCCGGTGGGGCCTCCAAGAGATTGATATGGCTTGGCAATCCCGGTGGCTTTGCAAGGGCGCGCAGCGTGAGGGCAACATCATTGCGCCTCAAGAAGGGCGCGTGGCCGCCGCTGCCAAGTGCGAGAAACGCGCGTGCACCGGCGGGCAGCGCGTCCACCGCGCGCTCGACGTCCGGAACAACGTGCCACACATCGTTTGGGCCGCGCTGCCAGGGGGGACGGCGCAGGGCCAGCGCGGGGCATCCCGCCGCTGCAGCGGCGCTCGTTGCATTGGCTGAGATCTCAGTCGCAAACGGATGCGTGGCGTCGAGAAGGGCACAGATGTCTGCGGCGCGGAGCCACTTGGTGAGCCCATCCACGCCGCCGAACCCGCCAATGCGTGTCGCCACACAGAGCTTGAGAGGCGCCCGCGTGGCCCCGGCAAGCGACGCAATGACACGGCGTCCCTGCAGGCGCAGGGCGGCGGCGGCCAGCCGAGCCTCTTCCGTTCCGGCGAGGAGCGCGATTGGCGCTCGTGTCACGGCGCTGCGGCCGTCGCGGGCCCAGCCGTCGCGTGATCTGACCGGGGGCGCTCGCAGAGCCTGCGACCGATGTCCGCCCGGCCCGTGGGCGATCCTCCAACCGATCCGGCCCAAGCCGCCCTGGAGCGCGCGGGACAGCGCCATGGCGGCGGACCAATCGGCGCGGGGAGCGGGCGCGGATCCTCGCTGGTCCTGAGTGAGGCATGAGTGGCCCGCGCCCGCGCGGTCGGCCACGGCGATGCGTCGACCACGCGTTCGCGCAGAGTGTTGGGGGTCGGACGTGACATCTGGCCGCCCTGGGTGTCGTCGTGGACAGCTCGCCGACAGCCGTCGCCAGGCATGTCGCCGGCCAAGGCCGGTGTCATGGCGCGGCCGTGTCGGCTGCAATGCGCCCCTGGCGGTCGACGATCATGACATCGAGGCGGACTGGCGCACCGGCGAGGAGCGCGCGGGCCGCCGCCATGGCATCGGCTGCGACCCGCGCGGCGAGGGCGGGTCCGGCGATCTCCAGGGCTTCTTGCGCCGTGTTTGCGGACCGGACCGCGTGAGGATCGGCCAGCCCGTCGGCCCGGGCGGCCAGGCGGTCGAAATCGACCTGGCTTCGCGCCGAGTGGAGGTCGACCGCGCCTTGGGCGAGCTTGGTCAGCTTGCCGAACCCGCCTGCGATGGTCAGACGCGGCAAAGGGTGGCGGCGGAGGTACTTGAGCAGGCCACCTGCGAAATCCCCCATGTCGAGAAGCGCATGATCGGGGAGCGCGTAGTGGTGCTGCACCACCGTCTCGGATGTTGAGCCGGTGCTTGCCGCAGCGTGGGCCACGCTGCCGGCCCGGGCCACGTCGATCCCCCGGTGGATTGACGCGATCCAGGCGGCACAGCTGTAGGGCTTGACGATGCCGGTCGTCCCGAGGATCGAGAGCCCGCCCTCGATCCCGAGGCGCGGGTTCCAGGTTCGGGCCGCAAGCGCCGCGCCGCCCGGGATCGAGATCTCGACCTCGAGATCGAGGTCGGGGGCTATGCCCCGCACGCCCTCTGTGATCATCCGCCGCGGCACTGGATTGATCGCAGGCGCGCCGGGCGGCACGGGCAGACCCGGTCGGGTGACTGTGCCCACGCCCTCGCCCGCCGATAGGCACAGACCCGTGCCTGGGGGCGCGTGGCGCACCGTTGCTTGGATCAGCGCGCCATGGGTCACATCGGGATCGTCGCCCGCGTCTTTCTGCACGGCCGCGCGCGCCCATCCCGGGCCAAGCGCGGTCTCGACCAGCTCAAAGCTCGGCCGTTCCCCGCGTGGCAGCGTGATCGTGACACGCCGCTCGAACCGACCGTCACGGAGCGCCGCTGCCGCCGCCTTGGCCGCCGCCGTCGCGCAGGCCCCCGTGGTGAAGCCCGTCCTCAGATCCGTGTCGCCCGGCGCTGCCATAGTGTGACTCCTACCGTCCATTGGCCCGCGCCGGAAGATGGCGAAATGGAAGGGGGCCGGTGCGTCGCGGACCCCACCCAGACGAAAAGAGCCCGATCCGACGCCCTGTGCGACGCCGCGCCGCAGCCTTTGGGCAAGGCTCCGCCTCGCGGTCGGTCTCGACGATGTTGCAAGTCGCGCTCGGCGGGACGCCAACAGGTGGCGGTCTGAGCGAGGTCCGATCGAGTGCGCCGCAAAGGGCCGCTCTTGCGGCGCATTTGCGCCTCGCCACGCCTCTGGCGTCCGCCTAGAGTGCCGGGATGTGGCACACTCCTCTCCCTGACGGCGACTGGCCGGAGTTCCAGCCCGGGCTCGTCTGGCTCGTCGGGGCCGGTCCAGGCGATCCGGGGCTGTTCACGCTTCATGGTCTCAACGCGCTGCGCCAGGCCGATGTCGTGGTCTACGATGCCCTCGTCGATCCGCGGATCCTCGACTGGCGTCGGCCAGGGGCGCGGCTCGAGTTTGCCGGCAAGCGGGGAGGGCGCCCGTCGCCCAAACAGGCGGCGATCTCGCTCCGCCTGATCGAGCTGGCGCGAAGCGGCGCGCGGGTCCTTCGCCTCAAAGGCGGCGACCCCTTTGTGTTCGGCCGCGGCGGGGAGGAGGCACAAGCGCTGGTGGAGGCGGGCATTTCGTTTCGCGTGACGCCCGGGATCACGGCGGCGCTCGGCGCTTTGGCCGAGGCGGGCATCCCGGCAACGCACCGTGACGTCAACCAGACGCTCACCTTCCTCACTGGGCACGACCACACGGGCCTTGCGCCTGCGGCAATCGAGTGGGACGCCCTCGCCCGGTCCTCGCCGGTGATTGTGATGTACATGGCAATCAAGCATCTCGGCACGATTGCCGAACGCTTGATGGCTGCGGGGCGTGACAGGGATGAGCCCGTCGCGGTCGTCTCCAAAGGCACGCTGCCGGAGGCACGAGTTCTCGAGACGACGCTCGGCTCGGCGGCTGCGGATGTCGTTGCCGAGGGGATTGCGCCGCCCGCCGTGGTCTGCGTCGGGCGCGTGGTCCTGCTGCGCCAGACGCTTGACTGGATGGCGCAGCTTGGCGGCGCGGCACCTCGCGCGCTCGATCCGCTCGGGACGCGGGGCCAGCGGCAGAGCGCGTGATGGCGACCCACGGGCTGGTCCTTGCGGCACCGTCCTCTGGGGCCGGAAAAACGCTGGTGACGCTTGGCCTTCTTCGTGCCCTCCGCCGGGCTGGGCACGCGGTCGCCGGCGCGAAGAGCGGACCGGATTACATCGACCCGACCTACCACACACGGGCGGCCGGCGTTGCGTCGGTCAATCTCGATGCCTGGGCGATGGCGCCGGGGACGATCCGCAGCTTGGCGGCGCGCCAGCCCGGCTCGTTGGTGCTGGTTGAGGGGGCGATGGGCGTTCTCGACGGCGCGGGACGCCGCGGCGCCGGGTCGGCCGCGGATCTGTCCGAGTGTCTCGGTCTGCCGGTGATCCTGGTGGTGGATGCCGCCCGCGCAGGCCCCTCGGCGGCGCTTGCGGCGGTCGGCTTGCGGGCAGTGCGGCCGGATCTCACGCTTGCGGGTGTGATCCTGAACCGGATTGCGTCGGATCGGCATGCGTCCTTGGTGGAGGCCGGGTTTGAGCGAGCCGGCATCCCGGTGCTGGGTCGCGTGCCCCGCGCGGCGGATATGGCTGTCCCGGAACGCCATCTCGGGTTGGTGCCGGCCACTGAGCTCGCGGCGAGCGACGATCTCATTGAGCGGGCTGCGGATTTGGTGGGCCGCGGTGTCGATCTGGAGCGTGTGGTGGCCGCTTCTGGCAGGCTGGCGCCTGCGCCTGATCGGCCGCTTTGGCTGCCGCGCCTGCCGGGCGCGCGCGTGGCCGTGGCGCAGGACGCCGCCTTTGTGTTCGCCTATCCGCATCTCGACTGGGGCACCGAGCCGTTCTCACCGCTCGCCGATGAGCCGCCGTCGCCGGAGGCTGACGCCATCTTTCTGCCGGGCGGATATCCTGAGCTCCATGCCGCGCGGCTGTCATCCTCGCCGCGGTTTCGCGCCGGACTGCAGCGGGCGGCGAAGCGCGGGGTGCCGATCTATGGGGAGTGTGGCGGGTACATGGTCCTCGGCGACAGGCTTGTGGATGGAACTGGCACCGCGCATCAGATGCTGGGCCTCCTGCCTGTCACCACAAGCTTTGCTGAACGGCGTCTAAGCCTCGGCTACCGCCGCCTCACCCCCCTCGGCGGGCCATTCACAGCGCCGCTCCGCGGTCATGAGTTCCACTACGCAACTGTCGTGGAGGAGGGCCCGGCTGCGCGCCTCTTTGAGGTTGAGGATGCCGACGGCGTGACGCTGCCGCCCGTGGGACACTGCCGGGGCAGCGTCTCAGGCTCCTTCGCCCATGTGATCGCCGAAGCGCCCTCAGATGATGGGCACGAGCGGCACGCCGCATCCAGCGAGAGCGAACAGACAGGCGACGAGTGCAATGCGAGCCATGGAGATCTCCTCAATCACCAGAGTGTGTAGGCCGATGCGTCCCGAAACGGCAAGGGCGCGCCGCAAGCCGCGATGGAACTGTGTCATTCCCCGCCTCTTTGTCCAAAGACCGGATGCGCCGCCTACCCGAACTCCATAGTCTCCGCGCGAGGGCGTTGGAGGGCGCAGCGATGAATTGGAATTGGTCGAATCTGTCGATTGTCGAAGGGGACCGCGTCGTCACGGGCAGCGATGCAAGGCGGCGGCTGCAGGCGCTCCTGCCCGATGGCATCACGGTGTCCGATCTGCCGGAGCTCAGGATCGCGATTGCGGGCGGCGCGATCCAAACCGGTGTCCAGGCCCGCGCGGCCGTCAACAAGGCGATTGCGCCTGCTGCGCGGCTGCAACGCCGGCGGCTTGAGACTGCCTTTCCGGGCCTTCCTGAGGCGCGGAAACTCGACGGGCTCCTCGCTGTGGCGACGTGGGATCCCGACCCGGCGCTCGAGCAGCTCGCCACGGCCCTCGCGCGCGCGCCCGAGCTGAGGGATGTGTTTCAGACACGGCTGAAGCGCCTCTACGATCCCTGGCCGCTGCCAACGGCGGACATCGTGCTCCGCGATGCAATCGGCGACATGGTTCGGGATGCCGCGCTCCTGCGCCAGATGGATGAGGCGCGCGGGTCCGCCGACACGCCGACCATCGCGGCGTTCGAGGCTCTGGTCCACGGCGTCAACGGCGCGAAGCTCGCCACCCGACAACGCGCCGATGCCATCGACCTTGGTCAGCTCCTGGCGCTGATCCCGGCCGATGCCCTTCGCCACGCGAGCCGGGTCCGGCAGTTTGTCGAGTATGGGTGCGATGTCGGGCGCCAGTACAGTTGGCGCGTCGAGGACCGCTTCCACAAAGAGGGCTTCAACACGGTCAAAATCCCGCGGGGCGAGTACGACCGCGCCGCACCCCAGACCTATGCCGATCATATCGTGCCGTGCGACAAGGACCTCGCGAACCGGCTCTACAGCGCGATCTTTCCGCGGCTCGACTGCCTCCGGCCCCACAGCGTCATCAAGGAGCAATTGGCCCAACAGGGCCTGCCCGCGCGGATCCGGATCGGCGATGATGAGATGCGGGTCTACGGGCGCGTGATCGTCGACCCGAGAAGCCGGTCGGGGACCGGACGCGTCGTGGAGTTGGTGGTCGATGTCGTCAGACACGCGACGCTCGAGGTGCGGTTTCACAACGCGGAGGCCGGTATTGCCAGCGACAACAGTCTGCTGGCCCGGATGCAGAACTATGCCGGCGCAGGCTGGGTGGCCCGGATCTACTGGGGACCGGACCGAAGCTCGCTTGGCAAAACGCTCGACTGCTACGGTCAGGTCCATGGCAAAGTCACCGGCACCGAGAACGCCGTCAGCGGCCCGATGAACGACATCCACATCCCCATCGCAGACAATGCGCCGGTCCACCGACCGCACATGATCCGACCCTGAGCACGCTCGCCCTCGCAGAGCCCGCGTGGTAGGAGCGCTCGAGGGGCTGCCGGAGGGCCGATGCGGAACGTTCTCTTTGTCTCGATCGAGGATCTCAACGACTTTATCGAGCCGCTCGGCGGGCACCCCGACGCGTTGACCCCGACCCTCTCGCGCCTCGCTGCGCGCTCTGCCGTGTTCGACAGGGCGTATGCGACCGTGCCCGCCTGTTCCCCCTCGCGGAGTGCGGCGCTCTTCGGGATGGCGCCCTGGCGGACGGGGATCTACGGAAATGCCCATGATTGGCGCGCCGCTCACCCAGAGGGAGAGCGGCTGTCCCTCGTCGGTCACATGAGGGATGCGGGCTATGCGACCTGGGGGGCAGGCAAGGTCTTTCACGGCAAGATCGACGCGGATGACTGGGACTGTTGGGTGGACGAACCCCTCGACCGCCATCCGCCCGTGTCGGAGTTGGTGCAATCCGGTGCCGTGCGTCCGGGCGACGATTTCGGTCCGGTCGACCCTGAGGCCCCCCTTCATGACGACAGAATCGCCGACCAGCTGATCGCGGAGATGCAGCCGGGCGTCTCGGGGCGGTTCTGGGCGCTTGGCATTTACCGCCCCCATCTGCCGTTCCTGGCGCCGCGCCGGCACTTTGACAGGTTGCCGGCCCGGGTGGCGCCGCCGCCCGGTCTGAAGGGCGTCTACGATCCCGACGATCTGTCGGAGTTTGAGCGCCTGCCGAAGGGCGCGCGGCGCTTCATCAAGACCAACTGGTCGATTGGCCGGGCGCTCCACACGCACCAGGCGGTGAACGCCTATCTCCGGGCCTATCTCGCATCGGTCTCTTACGCCGACGAGGTTCTGGGCCGTGTCCTCGCGGCCCTCGAGGCGAGCGGGCTGATGGCCGATACGACGGTGGTTCTCTGGTCCGACCATGGCTGGCAGTTCGGCGAAAAACTCGCCTTTCGGAAGTTCACCTTGTGGGAGCGGGCGCTGCGGATCCCGATCATGATCGCAGGGCCCGGCATCTCGCCCCGCCGGATCGGACAGCCCGTGACCAACATGGACCTGATGCCAACGCTCCTCGCGCACGCGGGCGCGGCGCCGAAGCGTCCGCTCGACGGGCGCGACCTCACCCCCGCGCTCGAGGGAGACGTGGACCAAGCGGCCGTGGCGGTCTCCGTCTGGGGGTATCCGGCCTTCGGGCTCGGCACGGACCGGTTGGCGTTCTCGGTGCGGTCGGCGCGCTGGCGCCTCACCCAGTATTGGGGCGGGGGGCGTGAGCTTTACGACCACA
>JBCDHQ010000086.1:0-14066 GCA_038749815.1 Pseudomonadota bacterium
ACGTCGCGCAAATGCGCCGTTTGCTCCTCACTTCGGGCCTTGGCGGCGCCGGCGGCCGTGTTGAGGGCCTCACTCCGCGTCGTCACCTCCTCGGCAACGCCCTCAGCCGTGCGGATCATCGCCCTCAGCTCATCCTGCACCGTGTTGAGGTTTGAGCCGAGCGCAGAGAGCCCGCCCGGATACACGCCATTGGCCCGCGTTGAGAGATCCCCCTTCGCCATCAACTCCGAAAGGGCGACGGCCTCGTCAATGGCGGTCTGCACAAGCTCCAACGCGGCGTTCGCCTCAGCGGTAGGATCGGGATGGCGGACGGTCACATCGCCTTTGGCAAGGCGGGAGAAGATGTCGTCATGGAAGCTGCCCTCGGGTGCCGGCCCCACGTCAGGCGGCTGTAGATCCAGCTCCTCCTCCCCACTCACATCAAGCGGCGCGGTCGACGGCTCCGGTTGCGAGGGGCGCCGCCGAAGCTGCAAGAGAAGAAGGCCCAGGACGAGCAGACCGGCCCCGCTTCTGATCGGGGTATCCAGCAGCGTTGTCGCCACGACCAGCGCAAGGCAGCCGGCAAGTGTGATGCTCAGTCGGTCCATTCGCCCTCCAAGGGTGGCGAGGTCCTACACATCCGATGGTTACTGTCCGCTAAAGGCCCTCGGTCTGTCCGGAGGTGCGGGTCCGCGGTCCGCCGCGCGGCGCTTGGCAAGGCTCGAAAAGACGCAAAAGCGTCATCGAATGGCGGGAAGCGGCGGGCGCGCCTCGGGGCGGTGGCTAGCGTCAGGGTGCATTTGCAGGACATGGATCGATGTCGACCGACCCCCTTGTTGTCTTCCTGCCTTCGGGCAAGCGCGGCCACGTTGCAGCGGGGACCACCGTGCTCGCTGCGGCGCGGACGCTCGGCGTCGATCTCGACAGCGTCTGCGGCGGGCGCGGGATTTGCTCGAAATGCCAGTGTTCGCCGGCGTTCGGCACGTTTGCCAAACACGCGATCACGTCGGAGCCCGAGGCCCTCTCAGCCCCCAACGCCGTTGAAGCGCGCTATGAGGAGAAGCGCGGGCTGAAGCCAGGCCGGCGGCTTGGCTGCCAGGCCGAGATCCTCGGCGATGTGGTGATCGATGTCCCCGCGGAGAGCCAGGTCCACCGCCAGATCGTGAGAAAGCGGGCGGAGGTTCGCGACATCGTGCTCGATCCCGCGACCCGGCTCTACTATGTCGAGGTGGCAGAGCCCGATGTCGAGAACCCACTGGGCGATCTTGAGCGGCTGGAGGCCGCGCTCGCCGACCAGTGGGGCCTCGCGCATGTGGAGGGCGACCTCCGCACGCTCCAAACGCTGCAACCGGCGCTGCGCAAGGGCGGCTGGAAGGTGACCTGCGCGGTCTATCACGGGAACGGGCTCGGCCCGGCCCGCGTGACGGCGATCTGGCCCGGGTACTTTGAGGGCCCGCTCTACGGTCTGGCGGTCGATCTTGGCTCAACGACCATCGCAGCGCATCTCTGCAATCTGCGCACGGGCACAGTCGTCGCGTCGTCGGGCCTCATGAACCCTCAGATCCGCTTTGGCGAGGATCTGATGAGCCGGGTCTCCTACGCGATGATGAACGAGAGCGGACAGGAGGATCTGACCGGTGCCGTGCGCGAGGCGCTGAACGCGCTCGCGGCCCGGATCGCGGAGGAAGCCGGGGCCGAACTCCACCAGATCCTCGAGGCCGTCTTCGTCGCCAATCCGGTGATGCACCACCTCCTTCTCGGCGTCGATCCGGTGGAGCTCGGCCAGACGCCGTTTGCGCTCGCCACCTCCAACGCCCAGACGCTTTGGGCCAAGGAGATCGAGTTGGAGCTGCACCCGGATGCGCGGGTCTATGTCCTGCCCTGCATCGCGGGCCATGTCGGCGCGGACGCTGCGGCCGTCGTCCTCTCGGAGGCGCCGCAGACCTCGGATGATCTGGTGCTGATCGTCGATGTGGGCACAAACGCCGAGATCCTCCTCGGCAATCGGGAGCGTGTGCTGGCCTGTTCCTCCCCCACAGGTCCCGCCTTCGAGGGCGCGCAGATTTCCGCCGGCCAACGCGCCGCGCCCGGCGCGATCGAGCGGGTGGAGATCGATCCGGTCACCAAAGCGCCGCGCTTCCGCGTGATCGGCTGTGACCTCTGGTCGGACCAGCCCGGCTTTGAGGAGGAAACGGCACAGACGGGCATCACCGGGATCTGCGGCTCCGGCATCATCGAGGCCGTGGCGGAGATGCGCCTGGCCGGGCTCATAGATGCGGGCGGCCTGATCGGCGGACGCGAGGACACCGGCTCGACCCGCATGATCAGCGAGGGGCGCACCCAGAGCTATGTCCTCTGGGACGCGCAGGAGAGCGGCGGGCCGCTCATCGCAGTCACTCAGGGCGACGTCCGAGCGATCCAGCTCGCCAAGTCGGCGCTCTATGCGGGGGCGCGGCTCCTGATGGACCGGCTCGAGGTCGATGCCGTCGATCGCATCGTCCTCGCCGGGGCTTTCGGCGCGCATATCAGCCCGAAACACGCAATGGTCCTTGGCATGATCCCCGATTGCGAGGTCGACCAGGTGACGAGCGTCGGCAACGCGGCGGGAACGGGCGCGCGGATCGCCCTCCTCAACTCTGCCGCGCGGCGCGAGATCGAGAGCGTCGTCAGGCGAATCGAGAAGGTCGAGACGGCGATCGAACCCCGCTTTCAGGAGCATTTCGTCGCGGCAAACCACATCCCTCACGCGACCGACCCGTTCCCGCGCCTCAAAACACTGGTCGAGATCCCCGAGCCGCGCTTTGGGTCGGAGGGTGGGCGCCCCCGCCGCCGGCGACGCGCCTGAGGACGTGCCCCCAACGCTTGTGGCCGTTTCGAGACAAGGCGCGGCCTCTCGGCCATGGTGATCGTTGGAGGGCTTGACGCGGCACGGGCTTGCCCACCTTTGCGTTGTCCACTGTACTCGGCGGCTTCTCTGTCATAGCAGCGCCCATCGCCGCGGCTGATCCGGAGCGGGCGCTCCGCTAGGGCGTCAGGACAAATGCCATGGAGAATGTCGATGACTGGTCCGAGGCGATATCGTTTGCCTGCAACCGCACTGTGTAGGGGCCCGGGTCGAAGCCATCGAAATCGAGCGCAACGAGCATCACGAACTCCCGCACCTCGTGGCGGGAGCTGAGGCGGATCGACTGAAATCCGTCTTGGGCGAACACGACAGCACCCGTGCGGTCCAACACCTCCATATCGAGGTCAAACCCGAACTCGTAGCCGTCGATCGTTTGGATGTAGTCGTAGCCCCAGGGCTCCGCGTAGATCAGGATCTCCTCACCCGGGGCGAAGCGCGCGTCCTGTCGCTCAACGATGTCGCCGATCAGCTGCGGTGGCCGCGTGACAAAGGCCGTTGTGCCAATCGAGAGGGGCGCGAGCGCCCAGGCCGCAGCATAGGCGTTGCGCGCCGTTTCGATCAGATCACCCTGTGCATGTGCGGGCATCGTCGCCGAGAAGAGCAAGACCGCCAAAGGCCTCAGCATGGCCTTCCTCCCTCGGATGCTGCCGGATTAACATGCAATGCCTACACCGTCCCCCGCATTGCGACAAGCCGTGGGCGGCGATCGCCCTTGCCGAAGCCCCCGGGCTTGGTGTTTGTGTTGGTCATCGCGGGGCTCTGCCGGCCACCGCACCACTCCGGAGACATGTGATGTACACCCGCAGCAACTCGCTCGAACAGCATTGGATGCCATTTACGCCCAACCGCGCCTTCAAAAAGGAGCCTCGGCTTGTCAGCCGGGCGGAGGGCACATGGCTCTGGGACCAGAACGGCGGCCAGATCCTCGACGGCTCCTCGGGTCTTTTTTGCTCCCCGGCCGGGCACTGCCATCCGAAAATCGTCGAGGCCGTCCACGCGCAGATGAAGATCAACACCTACACGGCGCCCTTCTGCCTCAGCCATGACGGCACGTTCGCCCTGGCCGCCGAAGTGGCAAAGTTGACGCCTGAGCCGCTGAACCACGTCTTCTTCGTCAACTCGGGGTCCGAGGCGATCGACACCGCGCTCAAAATCGCGATGGCCTACAATAATGCCCGTGGCGAGGCGCACCGCAATCGCTTTGTCTCGCGGGAGCGCGCCTATCACGGCGTCAACATCGGCGGGATCAGCCTCTCCGGCATGGTCAAGAACCGCGAAACCTTCCCTCTGGTGATGCCGAACGTGGTCATGATGCGCCACACTTGGACGGGGGATGATCTCTTCTGCGTGGGCCAGCCCGAGCATGGGGCGGAGCTTGCCAACGACCTCCAGCGCTTTTGCGACATGTATGGCGGCGGCCAGATCGCGGCCGTCGTGGTGGAGCCTGTGGCGGGCTCCACCGGCGTGCTCGTGCCGCCCAAAGGCTATCTCGAGCGGCTCCGCGAGATCTGCGACGAGCAGGGCATCCTCCTCATCTTCGACGAGGTCATCACGGGCTTCGGGCGGATGGGCTTCAATTTCGGCTCCCAGACATTCGGCGTGGTGCCCGACATCATGACGATGGCCAAAGCGCTCACCAACGGCTCGATCCCGATGGGCGCCGTCGCGGTCAAGGACGAGATCTACGACACCGTCGTCGACGCGAGCCCCGAGGGCACGATCGAGTTCTTCCACGGCTACACCTATTCCGGACACCCGGCCGCCACCGCTGCGGGCCTCGCGATGATGGACATCATCCGCGAGGAGGAACTCTTTGAGCGTTCGACCGCGCTCGGCCCCTATTTCAACGAGGCGGTGATGAGCCTCCGCGACCATCCGCTGGTCAAGGACATCCGGACCATCGGCTGCATCGCAGGCGTCGAGGTGCACCCCTTCCCGAAGGTCGGCAAGCGCGGCGCTGCCATGCAGACCGATCTGTTCTGGAGCGGATTGCACGTCAAGTTCACCGGAGACGTCGGAATTCTCGCGCCACAATTCATCGCCGAGCGCACCCACGTTGATCAAATGGTCGACATCTTTCGCCGCACGCTTGACCAACATGCGATCCAGGTCGCCGCTGAGTGACCCGCCAGGAGGCGCTTGCCAAGGCAGCGCCTCCTCCATACAAAAGCGAATTTGTGCGGCTATGGCGTAAAGGTAACGCGTCAGATTCCCATTCTGAAGTTGCGGGTTCGATTCCCGCTAGCCGCTCCACCACTTTCTTTGCGCGGGATCGCGCTCAGGGCGCCCTGGACCCCAAGGACCACTTTTTCGCCCTCTTTCTGCTTCATTCCGGCACCACTGATCACGCAGCGTGAACGAATGCTGGGTATCGAGCGCTCGAGTAAGCGTCCGACGACGGCGGAAGGCCTGAGTTGGCCCGGGGATAAGAGCGATATGAAAGATCTTTCGATCGAGGTGGAGGTGGGTGAAACGCCGCATTCGGACTTGACCGGAGCGGTGGACATCCTGAAAGCACTTGGACATGCGGGACGCCTGTCGATTATGTGCGAGCTACTGGACGGTGAGAAATCGGTTAATATGCTTGAGGCGCGGCTGGGGATCCGACAAGCGTCGGTCTCGCAGCAGCTTGCGCGGCTCCGCCAGGACGGGATGGTCCGCCATCGCCGTGAGGGCAAATCGATTTTCTACTCCGTCGCGAACACCCGCGTGCGGGACATTGTCGAGACGGTGCGGAGTGAGTTCGCCCTCTCCTGAGACGGCCTGAACCGGCGGTGCCATGACGTTGCCAGGGCACCGCCGCTACGGCTTCTCTGATATTTCTACGCGCCCAGCGTTTGACTGGCCGGGCGGGGCTCGACTGGCCGTGTATATTGGCCTCAACTTAGAGTGTTTTTCATTTGGAACCGGTCTCGGCGCCGAGCTCGCACCGGGCGGGCCGCAGCCGGACGTTCTGAACTACGCGTGGCGCGACTACGGCAACCGTGTGGGAGCGCCCAGGATCCGCGAACTTCTCGATGAGCTCGCGCTGCCCGCAACCCTTCTGGTCAATTCGGAGATGTACGACGCCGCGCCGGGCTTGGTCGAGAGCTTCCGGGCGCGCGGCGACGAGATTGCCGGCCATGGGCGCAGCAACACCGAGCGTCAGGGAACGCTCGACGAAGCGGCGGAGCGTGCTCTCATCCAAGAAGCGACCCAGCGCCTCACCGCAGCCGAAGGCCGCCCTCCGGAGGGTTGGCTCGGTCCGTGGATTTCTCAGAGCGTTGTGACACCGGACCTCCTCGCCGAGGCCGGATATCGCTACCTTATGGATTGGTGCCACGATGACCAGCCGATCTGGATGACGACGCGCACGCGACCGATCCTCTCTGTGCCCTATCCGCAGGAGCTGAACGACATCCCCCAAATCGTGGCCCGCAAACGCGAGGGTGCCGAGTTCGGCCAAATGATCATGGACGCATTCGATGTCCTTCTGGCCGAGAGCGCGCGCCGCCCGCTCGTGATGGGGATCGCGCTCCACGGCTACATCATGGGTCAACCCCACCGGCTCTTGCACCTCGCCAGCGCCCTCCGCCACATGCGCGCCAAAGGCGGCGATCACGTCTGGTGGACGCGCGCGCGTGACATCGCGGCGCATTTCGAGGCGCTGCCCGAGCACCAGCAGCGACACTGAGCCCCTCGGCGCAGACACCCGACCGTGCCCGCACTCCCTCTGAGCACGAACCAACATGTCGCCTCTCGCGCGGACCCACACGAACCCCGGTAAAACTGCTGCTATCGCGCTCACATCAGGTTGGGAACGGCGCGCACATAGGCGCTGCGGGTGGCCCGGAGCTCAGCGCCAGGGGGACAGGCACCAAAGAACGCGAGATCCCACCTGGGATTGGGCCCGGCGTGTCGAACCTTTCGAACACAACCCACCACAGGATGCAGGCGCGCAGTCCAAAGAGGCCCTGCAAGGCCAGGTCTCCGCGCTGATTGATCCGACGCATTCACTCCTTGGCGCGGTGCGCCAATGGGTCGGACGAGTGCAAGAGAGAGTGCGCATGAGAGCGCAAGCGCACAGATCAAGAGCGTCCCCCAAAGCCAGCCGACCACCGGCGGGATCCGACGCTTGGGACAGTCCCTCTCGCCACCGTCTCGGTCGCAGACCCCACCGTCACCGACAGTGTCCCAGGACGGCGCCTCCCCTCTGGACCGACGTCCTGCGTCGAGCGACGGTCGACCGACCGAGCAAAGTCCTCTGGAGAGCGCCAACTGCGATGCGGAGACCATTCGGCGCCGGCCCAGCAAGCCTCCGGATCCAGCAAACTGGCGGCAGCCGCCACGACGCGCATCGGCTGGTGCCAGCCGCCACAACGCGAACCGCGTGAACTCTCTCGCCCAAGGCGGTGACGGCCCGCTTCGGCCGCCAAATCCGCACCGACCAACTCACCCGATGATCTCAGCTCCCGGCGCGCCGGTCGCTCACGCAACGTCGACGTCGAGCCTCAGTCGATCGACCGGGCCCCCGAGACGGGACATCTCCGCAAGGATCCGGGCCCGCCGCGTGGGGCTGAGCTGATCGGGAAACGCCTCCGGATCGAGACGCGTGTAGCCAAAGCGTGCGGCGAGGGCCCAATCGACCCGACGGTTGAGCCCATCGACAACACCCTTTTGAAGATCGGCGCGCCAGCGTTCCTCCCGATAGGCCTGGGCGAGGACACAAGGCGCGGGATCACCCTGTTTGGCGTTGCGCGACAGGGCCCGAAGCCCGTCGCGGCCGACACCAAGTCGATCGAGCGCGGCGCCAAGTGCTGCGGCATTGTCCTCAACCAGATCCTCGAAGGCGATCACGGCGACCTTGAGACCCGCTTTTGCCGCCTCCTCGCGATAGACCTCCGCAGCGCGGAGCTTTTCTGTCCAGAGATCCATCGGAGAGGGCAGGACGGCCGGCATCCCCTCCCGCCGCTCGGTCATCCACGGGCGCACGAGAAACGCCTCGAGCCCCGCGGCCTTGGGACCCTTGATGTGATAGGGGCGCCGGGCGAGCGAGAGGAACCAGGAATAGGGGTTGCGCACAAGAAAGATGGTGTGCGCCCCGGCCGCACGCAGCGCGGGCGTCAGCACCGGTGCCGCGTGTTTCCAAGGATCGATCGCGGCCCTGGCGACGGCCAGGTCGTCGCGAATGGCATGAAGGTATGTGCGTCGCCACGCACCGCTGAGGCTTTCGCGAACCTGAGCGTCCAGGGCCGGATCGATCTCGACCGGCGGCGCGCCTGGCACGCGGAGCGACACATGCGGCATCCGGCCCAGCATGCTCAGCACTGTTCGCGTACCGGTGTTGCGTTCCCCAAAGACTTTGACAACGACGCGCTTGCGCATCCGGGCCTCCTGGCCGGAGGGTCCCCGGCGCTGGTTAAGATTGGCCTAACGCCACCCGAGTGATAGGAGCGGTCAACCACGGCGGAGGGGCCATGATCATTGCAACCTTCAACATCAATGGGATCAAGGCGCGGCTGTCCGCACTCCTCGCCTGGCTTGAGGAGGCTGCGCCGGACGTTACGGTCTTGCAGGAGATCAAGAGCGTCGACGAAGCCTTCCCGCGCGATGAGATTGAGGCGCTCGGCTACACGGTCGAGACGCATGGTCAAAAGAGCTTCAACGGCGTCGCGATCCTGTCCAAGCGCCCCCTCGAAGACGTGGTGCGTGGCCTGCCTGGGGATGAGGAAGACCTCCAAGCGCGTTGGATCGAGGCTGTGGTGATGGCCGACGCGCCCGTTCGCATCTGTGGCCTCTATCTTCCGAACGGCAATCCGGCGCCCGGGCCGAAATACGACTACAAACTGGCCTGGATGTCGCGGCTCGAGGCGCGCGCGGCAGAGATTTTGGCCGGTGAGGAGATCGCAGTGCTCGCCGGCGACTACAACGTGATCCCACAGGCAGAGGACGCGGCGCGACCGGATGACTGGCGGGAGGATGCTCTGTTTCGGCCCGAGACCCGGCGGGCGTTTCGCCGGATCATCCATCTCGGCTACACAGACGCGCTCCGTGCGGTGACGGAGGCCGCGGAGACCTACACCTTTTGGGACTATCAAGCGGGCGCCTGGGACCGGAATGACGGGATCCGGATCGACCATGCCCTTCTCAGCCCACGGGCCGCAGACCGGCTCGCGGACTGCAGGATCGACGCCCATATCCGCGGGCGGCAAAAGCCGTCCGATCACGTGCCGCTGGTGATTGAGCTCAATCTGTGATCGCATGTGCCGCCCCTCGGCGGAGCCGCGCCCGTCCGATGCGACGAGCGACCGAGCAGCCTGCCCTGGAAACGGAGTTCGTTCAGACAAAGGACACCGTCGCTCCGGCTCATCGGCCGCAGGGATCATCCGTCGCCAACGGCGAGCGGCAGCCAGACGCGCGCTGATCGCAGCCCGGGAGGCGCTGCCATCCTCCCTGCCGGAAACACTCGTCCGTCCGGACAAGGATGCGCCTGGGTCAAGGTGGCCCGGCTGTCACGTCTTCACCGTAGAGCCAGTCGAGCCCCGCCAGCAAACCGCCGGGCAGGCGCGAGGCGGCGCGGATGCCAAACCGGATCACGGCCGCCCGGGCGCCTTTGGCATGGTAGATGTGGGCGTTGCGGGCGGCCGTGCGTTGGACACGGCCGACCCGCGGGCGCCGGATCCTTGCATACCGGGCAAGCCCCTCCTCGACCGAGCGATCCTCGAGACAGGCAGCGAGGACCCACGCATCCTCAATCGCCATGGCGGCGCCCTGCGCAAGAAAGGGCAGCATCGGGTGCGCGGCGTCGCCGAGGAGCGCGCACCGCCCGAGCGTCCAGCGCGGGAGCGGGGCGTGACCAAAGAGCCCCCAGCGGAGCGGCGCGTCCGCCGCGTCGAGGAGGGCTGCCAATGGCCCATCCGCATCCCGGAACGCATGGTGGAGGGCGGAGGGATCCCCCGCCTCGGTCCACCCCTCCCCGGCCCAGGTCGTCTCCTCTGTCACGGCCACCACGTTCCAGATCGCCCCACCGCGGAGCGGATAGGCGACCAGATGGCGCCCCGGCCCGAGACAGAGAAGGGTGGCCGAGGTGTCGAGACCCGGCACCCGGTCTGCGGCGACGAGCGCGCGCCACGCGACATGTCCCAAAAACTGCGGTGAGGAGCGACCGGCGATCCGCTCCCGTGCGGCCGATTTGATCCCATCGGCAGCCACCACCAGATCGGCCTCCGCAACACTTTCCAGATCCTCCACGCGCGTGCCGAACGCGAGCCTGACGCCGGCACGCTCAGCCGCGTGGAGCAGCACCTGCAAAAGATCCGCGCGGTGGAGTTGAAGGTAAGGTCGACCGTGGCGCGCAACGACGTCGTCCCCGAGCGTGACCTGCGCAATCAGCGCTCCGGTCCGGTCGTCGCGCATCTCGACACGGTTTGGCTCCGCGGCAGCAGCGCGGAGCTCGTCTCCGACGCCCAGAGCATCAAGAACCGCGACTGCGTTGGGACCGAGCTGCAGGCCAGCGCCGACCTCGGTGAGCGCAGGCGCCTGCTCGCTCAGGGTGACGTCCCACCCACGGGCTGCCAGGGCAATCCCAGCCGCGACCCCGCCAATCCCCGCGCCGATGATCACCGCCCGCCGCATGGTCTCAGAGGTTAGGTGCGGCAAAGTGTCTACCGGCCCTCACCGGGCGCGATCGCACCGGATCAGCACACGCTGACGGCAAGATCAATCGTCGCGGTGCACGCGTTCCTTGCGTTCGTGCCGCTCCTGCGCCTCGAGGGAGAGGGTCGCGATCGGCCGAGCATCGAGGCGCTTCAGGCTTATCGGCTCTCCGGTGGCTTCACAGTAGCCGTAAGATCCGTCTTCGATCCGGCGCAGAGCAGCATCTATCTTAGCGACCACTTTGCGCTGACGATCGCGGGTCCGGAGCTCCAGCGCCCTGTCGGTTTCTTCCGAGGCGCGGTCCGTGATGTCGGGGATATTGCGCGTCCCCTCCTGCATCCCCTCGATCGTGCCACGACTTTCTTCCAGGATCGACGATTTCCACGTCAATAGTTTCTGACGAAAGTATTCGAGCTGACGCGGGTTCATGAACGGCTCGTCCTCGGCCGGTCGGTAATTCGCGTTGAAGTTGCTTTCAGGCTTCATTGCCGCACCACCCCTGACCATAAGAAGCTCCCCGGTGATCGTTGAACCGACCCCCCCTAACTTGCTGCCTCGCATACAGAGTTTCGCAAACCTTGTCACCTCCCCACGTGCGTTAATGATAATGAACTGCGCTTGATCTCGCCGTCCGCGTGGGTATGCGTCACGGGGAACCAGCCGCGGAGGGAGCGATGAAATTTGAGGGCACGGGCGACTACATCGCACCGCAGGACCTGCGCCTTGCCGTCAACGCCGCGATCACGTTGGAGCGTCCGCTGCTTGTCAAAGGGGAGCCCGGGACCGGCAAGACGGAGCTCGCACGCCAGGTTGCCGGCGCCTTGTCCCTGCCGCTCTTTGAGTGGTCGATCAAGTCGACCACAAAGGCGCACGAAGGGCTCTATGAGTATGACGCGGTCAGCCGGCTCCGCGACAGTCAGCTCGGCGATCCGCGCGTGTCGAGTGTCGAGAACTACATCCGGCGCGGCATGCTGTGGGAGGCGTTTGCGGCCGAGACCAAGGTCGTCCTCCTGATCGATGAGATCGACAAGGCCGATATCGAGTTCCCAAACGACCTCCTCCAGGAACTCGACCGGATGGAGTTCGTCGTCCGCGAGACCGGCGAGACCGTGCGCGCCCGCCACCGCCCGATCGTGGTGATCACGTCGAACAACGAAAAGGAGCTGCCGGACGCGTTTCTGCGCCGCTGCTTTTTCCACTTCATCCGGTTTCCGGATGCCGAGACCCTCGCTCGGATCGTCGAGGTTCATTATCCCGGCATCAAGTCCCGTCTCGTGGAGGCCGCACTGACCGCGTTCTTTGAGGTCCGCGAGACGCCCGGGCTGAAAAAGAAGCCCTCAACCTCCGAGGTTTTGGACTGGCTGAAGCTGATTTTGGCCGAGGATCTGACGCCTGAGGACCTGCGGCGCAGCGCAAAAGACAGCTTGCCCCGGCTCCATGGTGCGCTTCTGAAGACGGAGCAGGACGTGCACCTCTTTGAACGACTGGCGTTTCTCGCGCGACGCGGGTAGCGGTGCCTCCGGCACGCGCCTGCCGCTTGTGAGGCATTCTGTCGGACAGGGCTGACCTTCCCGGACAAAAGTCGTAATATTCCGTAACAAACAGATCCCCGCCGCGGCAAAAACACCGATGACCCTGACCATCCGACGCCCTGAGGCCCGCGATCAACGCGCATGGAGCACACTCTGGACCGCCTATCTGGCGTTTTATCATACAGAGGTTGCGCCAGATGTTCATCAGACAACCTTTGGTCGGTTGATTGACGTTGAGGTCGCGGACTACGCTGGCTTCATCGCGGAGGACGATGAGGGTCCTCTCGGCATCGTGAACTACATCACCCACCGGCACGGCTGGAGGATCGAGAACGTGGTCTACCTCCAGGATCTTTATGTGGATCCACGCGCCCGCGGCACTGGCGCCGGTCGGGCACTGATCGAAGCCGTGTACGCGGCCGCGGATGCGGCTGGCACGCCGACGGTCTACTGGTTGACACAGGAGGGCAACGCGACGGCGCGGAGGCTCTATGATCGCATCGCCGAGCCGACCGACTTCATGAAGTATCAACGGGGCCGGCGATGATCCGGGTTGCCATGACGCTCGTCGCGGCAACGGCGCTTGCGGGATGTGCTCTGACACCTCCCGCACCGCCTGTCACACGGGCGCCTGCGACAGTCGACGCCCTTGGGGACGTGCGCTTCGCCGCCCGCGGCCGTCCGCGCGGCGTGACCCGTTCGAACACAACCCTGTCGCAAGACTTCCTCGACCTGACTTTCGCACTGGAGAGCGGGCAACAGCTGCCCGGCCTTCTGCGCTACGAAGGACCGATCCGCGTCGCGTTCCGCGGCGCCAGCCTCTCCCCCTACAGGAGCGATCTGGAGCGTCTGCTGGCGCGCCTTCGGAGCGAGGCGGGCATCGACATTCGCACAGTCGACAGCCCGCTGATGGCGCAGCTCCACATCGAGGGTGTGACGATGCGCGAGATCCAGCGCGTCTATCCCGGGGCGGCCTGTTTCATCGTGCCGGGCGTCACGTCCTGGCAGGAGTTTGGGCGGCTGTCCGGGCGCTCGCGCCTTCGGTGGTCGGATCAGACGACGCTTGGCACCACCGGCATTTTCATCCCGATCGATTCAACCCCCCAAGACGTGCGAGACTGTCTCCACGAGGAGGTCGGGCAGGCCCTCGGGCCCGCCAACGATGTCTATCGGCTCTCTGACAGCGTCTTCAACGACGACAATTTCCATTCCGTCCTAACGCCGTTCGACATGCTCATGCTCCGCGTGCTCTACGCGCCGGAACTTCGCTCGGGCATGCCGAAATCGGCCGTCGCGCGGCAGGTGCCGGCGATCCTCGACCGGATCAACCCGGCCGGACGCGGGGTCGGGGCGCCGCGGCGTGCTCCGGAGAGTTCGGAGTGGAAGGCCGCGATCGAGACGGCGATGACGCGCCGGAACGCCTCATCGACACGTCTTCGATCAGTCGATCGCGCGGTCGAGATCGCAGGGCAGATGCAACCTGTCGACCACCGGCTTGCAGTCGCGCTGATGACACGCGGGCGCCTTGCCTTCCGCGCCGACCCGGCGCAGGCAGCCGTCGATTTCGCGTCCGCCTATCAGCTCCTCAGGGGGGCCTTCGGGGTCGACGACATCCGCACAGCGCAGGCCTCGCTCCACCTGGCGATGTTCGCGCTCCGACGCGGCGATTTCGAGCAGGCGCTCTCGCTGGCCGAAAGCGCGAGCGAGCCCGCACGACAGGGGGAGAACGCCGTCCTCCTCTCCGGGCTCCTCGCGATCCGGGCAGAAGCGCATCGCAATCTCGGCGACAAGGGCCAAGCGCAGGCCAATCGTCTTGAGAGCCTCAAATGGGCACGCTATGCCTTCGGCGATGTCGATGGTCGGATCGCCCGCGCGCAGGCCCAGCTCGAGGCCCTTGGACCCGTTCCGATCCCACCTGAGGAGCGGGTGACGAGGTGATCATCCTTCTGGGCTTTACGCTCGGTTTCGTGCTCGGTTGGGTCCGCGCCGAACGGCGCCAGGGATCGCGCGCGGAC
>JBCDHQ010000087.1:0-14021 GCA_038749815.1 Pseudomonadota bacterium
GTCAGCACTTTCGCAAACACGCTGACCGCTGGCTGCCGCCAGTGTTGCTATCCAGTTCGCGCTTAACGCCAGGATTACGGCGCCGAGCAAACTCCAGCGGATCCACCAGACATCCACCGCCGGAAACAGGAGAGCGGCGCCGAGCCGCCCGTCCTGTCCCGTCAGCACCCAGGAGAGCAAAACCAAGATCAGCGGGTAGAGCACGGCAATCAGCAGCGCCCGATCGAAGAGGCGCCAGGTGAAGCTGCCGGTCACAGCGCGCCAGATGCCCGACGCCCGCTCTGGGTCCGGGCTGAGATCCACCCAGGGCAGGACGTTTGCCAGGAGGCGCGTCATCAGCGCCTCGTAGAGGTAGGCGGGGCGCTCGGCGGTGAGCTCGGCCTCGATGGTCGCGCGGTGGCGGGGGGTGTGGAGGGCGATGGCCGCGTAGAGGATCGTGAAGAGCCAGAAGGCCAAGCCAAGGGCGAGCCAGACCAGGCCCGCAGAGGCGGCGAGGCTCGCCACGAAGAGCGCAATGCCAAAAAAGGCGCCGAGGGCCGCGAGACTGCGGTCGAGCGTCATTGGAAACTCCATCAATCTGCGTCGATGGAACCCGGCGACGGGCGCATGGGTCAAGCTTGACGGGGGAGGGCGCCGCCGCAATATGCGCTCCATGGCCAAGCTCTCCCACATCCGGAATTTCTCGATCGTCGCGCATATCGACCACGGGAAATCGACCCTCGCCGACCGGCTCATCCAAAAGACAGGCACGGTGGAGGCGCGCGACATGAAGGACCAGCTCCTCGATGCGATGGACATCGAGCGGGAGCGGGGGATCACGATCAAGGCGAACACCGTCCGGCTCGACTACACCGCCGCCGATGGCGAGGCCTATGTGCTGAACCTGATCGACACGCCGGGGCATGTGGATTTTGCCTACGAGGTCAGCCGGTCGATGCGTGCGGTCGAGGGCTCGCTTCTGGTGGTCGATGCGAGCCAGGGGGTTGAGGCGCAGACGCTGGCCAATGTCTACACCGCCATCGAGGCCGATCATGAGGTTGTGCCGGTCCTGAACAAGATCGACCTGCCGGCGGCAGAGCCCGACCGCGTGCGCGAGCAGATCGAGGACGTGATCGGGATCGACGCGTCCGAGGCGGTTCTGATCTCGGCCAAGACCGGGCTCGGGATCGAAGACGTGCTCGAGGCCATCGTCACGCGCCTGCCGGCGCCCGAGGGCGAGCCCGACGCGCCGCTGAAGGCGATGCTGGTGGACAGTTGGTACGACGCCTATCTCGGTGTCGTTGTCCTGATCCGAGTGGTCGATGGCCATCTGTCGAGGGGCGACCGGATAAAGATGCTCAACACCGGCGCAGTCTATCCGGTCGACCGAGTGGGCGTGTTCCGTCCGGCGATGCAGAGCGTCGACCGGCTCGGCCCTGGGGAGCTCGGGTTTCTGACGGCCTCGATCAAGCAGGTGCGCGACACCCGGGTCGGCGACACGATCACGCACGAGAAGAAGGGCGCCACCGAGCCGCTTCCGGGCTTCAACCCGTCGGTGCCGGTTGTCTTCTGCGGCCTCTTCCCGATCGATGCGGCGGATTTCGAGGATCTGCGGGACGCAATCGAGAAGTTGCAACTCAACGACGCGTCGTTCTCGGCAGAGATGGAGACCTCGGCCGCGCTCGGCTTCGGCTTCCGCTGCGGGTTCCTCGGCCTCCTCCACCTCGAAGTGATCCGCGACCGGTTGGAGCGGGAGTACAACATCGACCTGATCACCACGGCGCCCTCGGTGATCTACCACATCTATATGACCGACGGGGAGATGCTGGAGCTCCACAACCCCGCCGACATGCCCGATCAGGTGAAGATCGACCACATCGAGGAGCCGCGGATCAAAGCGACGATCCTGGTCCCGGACGAGTTTCTCGGCGATGTCCTAAAGCTCTGCCAGGACCGGCGGGGGATTCAGCTCGACCTGACCTATGCCGGGGCGCGGGCGATGGTGGTTTATGATCTGCCGCTCAACGAAGTGGTGTTCGACTTCTACGACCGGCTGAAATCGGTGACCAAGGGTTATGCGAGCTTTGACTACCAGATGATTGGCTACAGCCAGGACGCGCTCGTCAAGATGCAGATCCTGGTGAATGAGGAGCCGGTGGACGCGCTCTCGACCATGGTCCACCGCGACCGCGCGGAGGCCCGGGGCCGTGCGATGGTCGAAAAGCTCAAACACCTCATCCCCCAACACATGTTCAAAATCCCGATCCAGGCCGCAATCGGCGGGAGAATTATTGCGCGAGAGACACTTTCCGCGCTACGAAAGGACGTGACCGCCAAATGCTATGGTGGCGACGTGACCCGGAAGAAAAAGCTTCTGGAGAAACAGAAGGCCGGGAAGAAGCGGATGCGCCAATTCGGGAAGGTCGACATCCCGCAGGAGGCGTTCATTTCGGCATTGAAGATGGATGGGTAAAGATAAATGGGATTGCTGAAGAGAATTCTGACGCCAAACGCAGAACGTGTTTGGACACCACGTTCAAGCGAAGTGAACAACGACATGTTCATCGACAGGCCTCAAATGAAGAGTCTGGATAAGGCTTTTAGAGGGCCATATCACATTGTAATCCACGGGCAGAGCGGATGTGGCAAGACTTGGCTGTATAAAAAGTTTTTCAAGGATAGTCGGATACCCTATGTCACGATAAATCTCAATGATGCATCGCGTTTTGGGAGTATCGAGGGATGCTATGTTCAGGCAATTCAGAATGGTGAGCCGAAAAGAAAGTCTAAGGAGACAGTCGAGAGCATCTCAAGCATTATGCCTTACAGAGTGGGTTTCTCAGAGAAAAATACCGAAGAGTTTGAAATTAAAACCGAGTCTTTTATGCATTTTTGCAATTACTTTCATAAGAAATATGGTAGGAAGAAGTATGCGATAGTATATGAGAATTTTGAGCATGCTCTCAATGAGCCGGGTGTTTTAGATGGATTGTCGAATGCTCTAATGACTTTGGACGATGAAAACTTTAGTAAATTTAACTTTAAAATAGTAATCGTTGGCGTTCCAAATCAGATACGTCACTTGGTATCGTACTTCAATCATTCGGAGACTATTAAGAATAGGATTATGGAGGTGCCCGAAATTACTGGATTGAACTCTGATGGTGTTTCTGAGCTACTTGACCGTGGTTTTGTCAGAAAGCAACACTTTGTTGTCGAGAAGAAGGAAGAGGTATATCGACTCGTCGAGATATACAGTCTTGGCGTACCGCAGTTTATTCATGATATCGCTTTGTCAGCATCATCATACGCAATTAGCAATGATTTCCGCGTCATTCCGAAAACAATTGAGGCAGCGGCCTTGGACACTGTTGAGGGTTCTATATTCCTCCACCACTCTACTATACTTGCAAACTTAGTTAACTATAAGAAACATCGAGAATTTGTTTATAAGATCATTAAATCTATTGCAAACATCGAGGCTAACTCGTTTAACTTTTTCGCAGTGACGGACAAGTACAACGAACTCTTCCCCGGTGATGGATTTTGTGTTCGAGATGCAGAGGCTTTCCTTGCTGACCTTTGCAGGGAGCCAAATCAAGTGCTAGCATTCAGGAGAGACATGGAGGCATATAGATTTGTCAGTCCAAAGATGAAGATGGCTCTTCGCGTAATAACAGGTCTTCAGGATCCGACAAGATATGAGCTCCTTGAAATTGACGGACTGAGGCTTAATTAAATCGGTATTTCATATACTTTTTCTACGTTTAGGGAAAGATGAAGTGGATGCGGGAGATGTGAAAACTCTCTATTTTACCTTATTAGTAGATTGGGCTTATGTGATTAATCCACTCCCCGCGCCGCCTCCGAGTGCTCCGCCATGAAATGCCGCAACGCCGCAAACAGCGTCCAGGCGTGGGCGAGGTCGCCCTTGTGCAGCGCCTCCCGGGTGTCGTCGCAGATCATCGCCTGGATCTTTGCGGGGCCGTGGTGTTTGTGCATGAGGTAGCCGGCCATCGCGGCAGCCGGGGCGAGCTCCATGTGTTCGTGCTCTCCGATCGCCGCGATCTCGTCCTCGGTCAGGTCCGTCATGCCGATGATATCGTCGATGCTGATCATGGCGCCGTTCTCCCTGTCGCCTTGGTGTAACACGGTCTCCGGCGCCCGGAGATGCGGCGGGTGAAACGCTTTGCAATGCGCCTCGCGGTGGCGGCACCCCGTGGCAGAGACTGTTTCAGTCGCTGAAACCGGCCGCTCACGCCCCGTCGCTGCCGTTGACAGGGGCGTGAGGGTGGCTGCCGTTGGCGCCCGATCTCCGGTATCCCACGGCACACATCACATCACGGGAGACACCCATGACCGATCTTCGCGCCACTGCAGCAGCCGTCCTCACCGCCGGGGCCGCTGCGACGATAGCCTTCGACCTCTTTGGTCAGACGATCTCACCTCTTCTCTCCTTTTTGCCGACGCTCGGTGCCAAGCTGGCGCCGGTGCCGCTCGCCCAGTCCGTGCTGTCGACGGTCACGGGCATTCCGGGCCAAGATCTGGCGCGGGAAGGGATCCCTTATGGGCTTCACATTCTGACGGGGCTTGTCGCCTATCCGCTCGGCTGGCTTGCGGTGCGCGAGGGCCTGGCGCGCACGCTCCCTGGCCTCCATTGGTCGGCTGGGGCCGTGGGCTACGGCGTCCTTCTGTGGGTCTTTGCGCTCTACGGGATGGCGCACCTTGTGGCGGGCAATCCGGCGTTCCTTGGCTTCACCGGGATCACTTGGGTTGCGCTCTGGGGCCATGTGGTCTTCGCCCTGACAGCGGCCGCGGTGCTGCAGGCGAAGCTGCCGCAACCCGCGCGGACGCCCTTTGCCCTGACCGTGAACCGGACGGAAACCCCGCCCGCGTAACATCGCCGCGCTGGATCAGACGGCCGCCGGCATTACTTGTGGGCGGCCGTGACATGAGGGGACACCGATGAAAGAGACAAAGATCGACGTCGAAACCGCCACGCCTGCGCCGCAGCCTGAGATGAGCGACGCGCGAATGAAGGAGTGGTTTTGGTCTGTCATGCTCTGCATCGTCAGCCTCTGGGGCCTCTCGATCTACTTTTTCGGGCTGCCGGGCTTTTTCATGCCGGCGCTCCTCCTCACGCCCGTGATCTTCGGCTACCTCCTGATCATCACCCGAGGCGGCTGAGACCGCCGCGGCGCCCAGCGCATAGGCAGCGGGCATCTCGTCCCCTTGTCATTGTGCCTCTCCCTGCTCACAGTGCCGCCAGTCACAGACAGGGAGACACAGACGTGCTCAAAACCACGCTTCTTCTGACCACCGTGGCGGTCGCCGCCACCAGCGCCAGCGCCGAGACGCTGCGCTGGGCGCGCGCCGGCGACAGCCTGACGCTTGATCCGCACGCGCAAAACGAAGGACCGACCTCGGCGCTGGCGCATCAGATCATGGAACCGCTGATCATGCGCGACATGACCGGCCAGATTGTGCCCGCGCTCGCCACTGAGTGGTTCGTGAGCCCGGATGACCCGAATGTCTGGGTCTTCAAGCTCCGCGAGGGGGTCACCTTCCACGACGGTGCGGCCTTTGACAGCTCCGACGCGGTCTTCTCGTTCAACCGCGCCATGACGCCTGACAGCGACTACAAGGAGCTTTTGGCGAGCGTTGACGAGGTCAAGGCCAACGGACCTTACGAGTTCCACATCGTCACGAACGGCCCGAACCCGATCATGCCGTCCAACCTGACGAACCTCTTCATCATGGACGAGGACTGGGCGGTCGCGAACAACGCCACCAAAGTCCAGGACTACGAGGGCGGTGAGGACACGTTCGCAGCCAAGAACGCCAACGGCACGGGTCCTTACAAACTGATCAGCCGCGAGCCTGACGCCCGCACAGTCCTCTCCATGAACGAGGACTACTGGGGCATCGGTGAGTTCCCGATGGAAGTCACCGAGATCATCTACACGCCGATCCAAAACCCTGGCACGCGCGTTGCGGCCCTCCTCTCGGGTGAAGTCGACTTCATCCAGGATGTGCCGGTTCAGGATCTGGAGCGGGTGGCGGCGACCGAGGCGCTCAAAGTCTCCACCGCGCCGCAGAACCGTGTGATCTTCTTCGGCATGAACCAGGGCGACGCCGATCTCGCCAATGACAATGTCGACGGCGCAAATCCCTTTGCCGATGTCCGTGTGCGCGAGGCGATGAAAGTCGCGCTCAACCGCGGCGCCATTCAGCAGGTCGTCATGCGCGGCCAGTCGCAGCCGGCCGGCGTCATCATGCCGCCCTTCGTCAACGGCTGGACCGAAGCGCTGGACACCGTGCCCGAGACCGACATTGAGGCCGCCAAGGCGTTGATGACCGAAGCGGGCTACGGCGACGGCTTCACTGTGCAGCTCGATTGCCCCAACGACCGCTACATCAACGATGAGGCGATCTGTCAGGCGGCCGTCGGCATGTTGGCCCAAATCGGGGTGACGGTGAACCTCGACGCCAAGCCGAAGGCGCAGCACTTTCCGCTGATCAACAACCTTGAGACCGACTTTTACATGCTCGGCTGGGGTGTGCCGACCTATGACAGCGAGTACATCTTCAACTTCCTGGTCCACACCAAGGGGGAGAAGTACGGCTCCTGGAACGGAACCCGCTACTCGAATCCCGATCTCGACATGAAGATCCAGGGGCTCGCGTCGATGACGGATCTCGACGCGCGCAACGCGGCGATCGCAGAGATCTGGGCGGCGGTGCAGGAAGACGTGCTCTACCTGCCGGTGCACCACCAAGTGCTGAACTGGGGGATGAAAGACAACATCCAGACGGTCGTCGCGCCTGACGACGCTGCCAAGTTCAAGTACTTCGAGCTCAACAAGCTCAACTAAAGCCCTCAGGCCCCGCCGGTTTCGGCGGGGCCTGTTGCCTTCTGTGGGTCACCGGCCTGACCGTCCCGCCGCACAATTGAAGAGGGTTGGTATGGGTCGCGAAGACATGCGGTCGGCGGGTCCGGCTCTCACGGGCATTTTCGACAGGATTTACGTGATCAATCTCCCCGAGCGCACGGACCGCCGGGCGGAGATTGCGGAGCAATTGCAGCTGATTGGCCTCGATCTCGATGTCGGGGCGGTCCGGCGGATCGATGCTGTGCGCCCCGACGCTCAGGGCAAATGGCCCTCGCTCGGGGCTCGAGGGTGCTACGCGAGCCATCTACAGGTGCTCCAGGAGGCCGCGGACGACGGGCTCCAGTCCGTCTTGATCCTCGAGGACGACATGAACTGGAGCCCGACTTTTCTCAGAGATCCCGATGCCGCTCTGTCCGCGCTGGCGGCCCCGGAATGGGGCTATGTCCATGGCGGCTCCGCGGAGTACACACGCGACCGCCGCGCGCTGAGCCTCGTGCCAATAGAGCCAGCGGCGGAGCTTCTCCACAGCCATTTCATTGCGTTTCGAGCGCCTTACATCGCCGAGGCCGCCCAGTTCCTCGAAGCGATGGCCGCGCGCGAGCCAGGTGATCCCTGTGGCGGTCCAATGAATTCGATGGGGCCTATAACTGGGTCCGACGCGCGGCCGCGGTCATGGAGGCGCGCATGTTCGAGCCTGGGATCGCCTACCAGCGCGCCTCGCGCACCGACATCGACCGCCTCGGCTGGAAGGATCGCTGGCGAGGTGTGGCAAAAGTCGTGGCCTTCCTGCGCCAGGTGCGCAATCGGTTCAGGGGGGTTAACCGCACAAAACAAGGGGGGATGCAATGAAAATCCTAGAAGCGCTCGAGTTGATGGAGCGCGCGTACAAGTCGAAGCCTCGCGGCAAGTACTCGATGGACACCAAAGGCGTACAGGCCCGGCTCTACGGTCGAGAAAAAGCACTCGTCATCGAAGGCACCAACGAGTTTTCCGACTGGCTCCGGTTCAACTTCAACGTGCTGATCGAGCGGGAGCCCGAAATTGGCGACAGTGGCGCGCGCTACCATCAAGGGTTCTACAACTACGCGGAGAAGGTCTACTATTTCGCCAAGCCCATACAGGATCGGATCGACGTGGTGATCGGCCACAGTCTTGGCGCCGCGGCTGCGCAGATCGTGGGGGCCTCGCTCGGCAAGCCGACGCTCTCGATCGGCGCGCCGAAGCCTTATGTGAAAGGAACAGGACCGGTGCCAGGCGCCGAGTACGTGACGAACCTCAACCGGGACGACGATGCGGTGACCAAAGTGCCCGGCATGCTCCTCGGCTTCCTGCCATTCGAGCATATCGGGCATGTCTGGAACCTCGACCCAAAGGATGATGACGAATTGGGCGAGGATCATCGGGTCAATCACTACATTGACCTCATCAAACGCCACTACGCCCATCTTGGCGATCGCGAAGTCGGGGCCTGAAGCTCTTCACGCGTATGTGAGGTGACAGCCTGACGCACCGCCGTCAGCCTGCGCCCGCGTTTTAGGGGGAGGACACCAATGCACCGTGCAACAGCCATTCTGGCCTTCGTCGCCGCCGCGAGCGGGGCCGGGGCCGAGACCTTCCGTTGGGCCGCCACCACTGATCCGCAGACGATGGATCCGCACGCCGTGAACTCCGCCCCCGTTCTCTGCTTTCTCAACAACGTCTATGAGGGGCTCGTCCGCCGTGGCAAGGACATGGCGATCGAGCCCGCGCTCGCCGAGCGGTGGGAGCCTTTGGGCGAGACCGGCTGGCGCTTTCACCTCCGCCAGGGGGTGACCTTCCAGGGCGGTGAGACCTTCGACGCGGATGACGTCCTCTTCTCCTATGAGCGGGCCTCGTCGGAGGAGGCGGACACGGCCTCCTGGTTCGCCCCGGTGTCCGAGGTGCAAGTGGTCGACGACTATACGATCGACTTTCTGACCAAAGCGCCGAACCCGATCTTCCCGGACTCCATCGCCAATTTCATGATCATGGACCGTGGCTGGGCCGAGGCGAACGGCGCCGTTCGCCCGGCCAAGGATGCCGAGACCCACGCGACGCTCAACGCCAATGGCACCGGCGCGTTTCAAGTGGCCTCTCGACAGCCGGGTCTCGAGACCGTGCTTGAGCCTTTCGAGGCCTGGTGGGGTGAGCCCGAGCACAACATCACCCGAGCCGTTTTTACGCCGATCCAGAACTCGGCGACCGCCGTGGCGGCGCTCCTCTCCGGCGATGTGGATCTGATTGAGCCTGTGCCCTTGCAGGACGCGGAGCGGGTGGATGCCCGCGACGACGCCCAGGTGTTCCAGGGCATTGAGGCGCGGGTGATCATGCTCGGGGTCTCGCACGAGGCCGAGACGCTGAAATACGGCGATGTCGGGATCGAGAACCCGTTCCGCGATGTTCGGGTGCGCCAGGCCGTTGCACATGCGATCAATGTCGACGCGATCCTTCAGACGATCATGCGGGGCGCGGCGGAGCCGGCGAGCCAGCTCGTCAGTCCCGCGATGCGCGGATACTCCGACGCTCGGGCCGACCGTCCGGTCTACGATCCGGAGGCCGCGCGCGCCCTTTTGGCGGAGGCCGGCTACGCGGACGGGTTTGCGTTCGGCCTCAAATGCCCAAACGATCGCTACCTCAACGATGAGGCGGTTTGTCAGGCGGTGACGTCGATGCTGGCGCAGGTGGGGCTCACGGCCGAGCTCGATGCGATGCCGGTGCAAAACTATTGGCCCGAGCTTCGCGCCGACAACTTCGACATGTATCTCCTCGGCTGGTCGCCCGGCACCTTTGACGCCGAGCACCCGATCCGCTTCCTCGCGCACACACCGGTCGAGAACCTCGGGACCTGGAACTTCGGTGGGTTCTCGAACGCCGAGATCGACGCGATGCTGCCGGATCTTCAATCGGAGCTCGATGATGCGGTGCGTCAGGGGCTTTTGGACCGCGCGGCGACGATTCTCCAGGACGAGGTGGCCTACGTCCCGCTCTACGTGCAGCCATTGGTTTGGGGCGCGCGTGCTGGAGTGGAGCTGACGCAGCGACCGGACAACTTCCTGATCCTGCGCTGGATCCGAGTGTAGGGCGCCCGTCGAGGTCCTCCTTAAGCGGATCTCCGCGATGGCTAGCAATCTATGCGTATTTAGCTTGCATGAAACGCACGTGAGAGGTGTAGTTCGTCAGACATGAGCTCCAGGGGTTTCAATGACGCGCATCGCTCAACCCGTCTGGATCCGGACCGCTGTTGCAACCGCAGCAGCGGTTGTGTTGGGTCTGGCACTTTCCCCATCCATCGCAGCAGACACCAGAACCGAAAGCGGCTCGGCCAGATTGAGCTTGGCCGGCAAACTCAGGCTCGAGACGGAGGTTGTCAGCCGGCTCGCCTGTGAGGCGGCGACCGGCGCGGATCGGCAGAGTGCGGCGGCAGATCTTAGGGCGGCCGAGCGGCGCGTGCGGACGTTTCTCTCCGCGCTGAAGGATGGCGACCTCGCACTCGGCCTGCGGGAGCCCGAGCAAAAACGCCGCGTCCTCGAGAAAATCATCGACGTGGAGAACATCTGGCGCGATGTGCGCTCGGCTGTCGACGGTCTCCTCGGCGGGGGCGAGGATCCTGCGGCGCTCGAGGCGGTTTTGGCGGCCGGCACGCAATCCGAGGCGGCGGTTCAAGACCTGCTCGCAGTCCTCGCGGGCAGTTACTCGTCCGGCGAGACGTTCAGTTTCCAAGCCTCCCTGGCCCTCAATGTCCTTCTCCGGCAGAAGGTCATCCTTGCCGAGATTGCCACCCTCCAATGTCTCATCCGCTCGGGGCGTCCGACTGTGGCGAGTGCGGGGCAACTTGCGCTCGTGACACAGGTGGAGACGTTTGAGAACTCCCTAAAGGTGTTGATCGAGGGTCAGCCCGCAATCGGGATCATGCCCCCGCCCAACGACCAGGTGCAAGACAGGCTGCTCTCGGTGGCCGACATCTGGCAGACCGAAAAGCGCGCCCTCAACACCTCAGCCTCGTTCGGCGATACGGCTCAGGGCGACCTACTTCGCGAGCTTGAAAATGCGGTGGTCCTCTATCTTCTCGCCACGAGTGCGCAGCCCGACCTCTACCGCGTGCCGCTTGAGCAGTACACGTCGGCCGAACTCAGAAACTGGCTCCGCACGCCGATGGTCGCCGATGCGATCGAGGCACAGAACTCGGCCCACAAGTCGCTGCAACAGGATGACGTGGACGCCCTAGATCAGAAGTGGCGGGCAGAGCGTGCCTCGGGCGCGCTCGAGATGATCAGCGAAGTGATGGCGCGGCCCCTCTCGAGCTACCTGAAGGAGCGTCAGACAGCGACCGCGGGCATCGTCACCGAAGTCTTTGTGATGGACAACAAGGGCCTCAATGTCGGCCAAAGCGAAATCACGTCGGACTACTGGCAGGGCGATGAGGACAAGTGGCTGCTGACCTTCGCCACGCCGGAGGGCGAGATGCACATCAGCGATGTCGAGTTCGACGAGTCGACCGGGTTCTACCAGGTCCAAGTGTCGATCCCGATCAGTTCCCCCGACACAGGCCAGCGGATCGGTGCTGTGACATTCGGCGTGAACATTCAGTCACTCCTTTGACCGCACGTTTAGTGAGTTGACCTCTGGTCTGGGCTGATTGGCCCAGCCATGCATTTTTTGCATGGCGGTAAGACCCACTGACCCACGCTGACCCCCTTTCTTCGTTTTTGCGGATGTGCGACGCTCTCTCCAAGAGCGGGGCGCACGCGACCTTGCGAGCAACAAACGAAGGGTCTCAGGGGGAATGACCGTGCATCTTTCACTTGCGCGATGGTCTCTCTCGTTCGGACATATCAGAGCCAAAGAGAAACGATGAGGAGGATCGGGCGATGGGGCGAGTGGCACTCGTAACGGGGGGCTCCCGGGGAATTGGCGAGGCAATCTCAACGGCGCTGAAGGCCGCGGGGTATACGGTCGCAGCGACCTATGCCGGCAACGACCAGAAAGCGGCCGCCTTCACGGAGGCCACAGGCATCAAGGCCTACAAGTGGAATGTGGCCGACTATGCCGCCTCGAAGGAGGGGCTGGCCCAAGTCGAGGCCGATCTCGGTCCGATTGAGATCGTCGTGGCCAATGCTGGCATCACCCGCGACGCGCCGTTCCACAAGATGACGCCCGAGCAGTGGACCGAAGTCATCGACACCAACCTCACGGGCGTGTTCAACACCGTCCATCCCGTCTGGCCCGGCATGCGGGAGCGCAAATTCGGGCGGATCATCGTGATTTCCTCGATCAACGGGCAAAAGGGCCAGTTCGCGCAGGTCAACTACGCCGCGACAAAGGCTGGCGATCTTGGCATCGTTAAGTCGCTCGCCCAGGAAGGCGCGCGCAACAACATCACCGCAAATGCCATCTGCCCCGGCTACATTGCGACCGAAATGGTGATGGCCGTTCCCGAAAAGGTCCGCGACAGCATCATCGCGCAAATCCCGGCCGGCCGCCTCGGCGAGCCGGAGGAGATCGCGCGCTGTGTGGTGTTCCTCGCCTCCGATGAGGCGGGCTTCATCAACGGCTCGACCATCTCGGCCAACGGCGCCCAGTTCTTCGTCTGACGAGCCCCAAGAGGAGGCCAGCCATGAAAGACATCGGACCCGATCTCGATCCAACCGAAAGCCAGGAGTGGCAGGAAGCCATTGCCGACGTCATCGAGCGAGACGGGCCGGACCGGGCGCACTACCTCCTCGACAAGGCCGTGCAACAGGCGCGCGCGGCCGGCGCCGTTTTGCCGTTTTCGGCGACGACGCCCTATCAGAACACCATTCCAACCGACGATGAGCTCGACCTGCCCGGCGATGTCGAGATGGAGGGCCGGATCCGCGCGATCAACCGCTGGAACGCGATGGTGACCGTCGTGCGGCGCAACAAAGAGAGCAGCGAGTATGGCGGGCACATCGCCTCCTTCGCCTCGTCGGCCGCGCTCTACGATGTCGGGCTGAACCACTTCTGGCGCGCGCGCTCGGCGATGCATGGCGGTGATCTGGTGTTCTTCCAGGGCCATGTCGTGCCCGGGATTTACGCGCGCTCCTTCATGGAGGGGCGGATCTCGGAGGAGCAGCTCGAGAACTTCCGCTCCGAGGTCGCGGGCTCAGGCCTCTCGTCCTATCCGCACCCCTGGCTGATGCCGGATTATTGGCAGTTCCCGACGGTCTCGATGGGGCTCGGGCCGCTGATGGCGATCTACCAAGCCCGGTTCATGAAATACATGGGCAATCGCGGGCTCATCGATGCGCAGGATCGAAAAGTCTGGGCCTTCCTCGGCGACGGCGAGATGGACGAGCCCGAAAGCCTCGGGGCCATCGGTCTTGCCGCGCGCGAGAACCTCGACAACCTGATCTTCGTGATCAACTGCAACCTGCAGCGCCTCGACGGACCGGTGCGCGGCAACGGCAAGATCATCCAGGAGCTCGAGGGCGATTTCCGCGGCGCCGGCTGGAACGTGATCAAGGTCCTTTGGGGCCGCGGTTGGGACGAACTCTTAGAGAACGACGTGACGGGCCGCCTCCGCCAGCTGATGGACGAGACGGTCGATGGCGACTACCAGACCTTCAAGTCGAAGGACGGCGCCTACATCCGCAAGCACTTCTTCGGCAAATACCCGGAGACGGCGGCGCTCGTCGAGGACTGGACGGACGAGCAGATCTGGGACCTCCGCCGCGGCGGCCACGACATCCGCAAGATCTACACCGCCTACACCCGCGCGGTGGAGACCCGAGGCCAGCCCACCGTCCTTCTGGTCAAGACCGTCAAGGGCTACGGGATGGGGACCGCAGGCGAGGGTCAGAACACCACCCATCAGCAAAAGAAGATGGCCGAAGATCAGCTGAGCGCGATGCGCGACCGGTTCCGGATCCCGGTCTTGGACGAGGACCTGCCGAAGGCTCCCTTTGTCAAGCTGAACAACGCGCAGAAGGCCTATCTCGCCGACCGCCGCAAGGAGCTCGGCGGCGAGTTCCCGAAGCGCATCCACGAGTGCGAGAAGCTGGAGATCCCGGCGCTTGAGAAGTTTGACGCGCAGCTCAAGGGCACCGGAGAGCGCGAGATTTCGACCACGATGGCCTTCGTGCGGATCCTGACCACGCTCCTCCGCGACAA
>JBCDHQ010000088.1:0-13983 GCA_038749815.1 Pseudomonadota bacterium
CTCTGACCGGGGCAGCCGACATCGCCGAGACCCATGGCGACCTCCTCACCCAGGACCTCTGCATCGAGCGCGGCCGCATCCACGAAAAATTCGCCTGGCTCCTCTCAGCCCACCTCAAGCAGTGAACCAACGGGGAGGGGCAAAGTATGCATCTTGGCGCCAGTGCCCTCGATCACCTGAGGCGCCCCGCGCCTCTGACGTTTTTAGCAAAGAGGGCCCTGGGGCACCTGGTCTGACGCTGAGCGTCGACAGCAGCCACTCGGCAACCGGGTTTGGCTCAGGGCACGGGTGATAAGAAACGATGCGCTGCTCCTGTTTGCTCGAACTCTCGGTTCAGCTCGTGCCAACGAGAACAGGGAGGGGCGCGCCCGCCTGAAGTCGTGAACCAAAGCCGCGAACTGCGATGGAGTTAGACCACGTTAGACCACGGACCTCCACGCACCAGTGCACCCGCGATGCGCTCGTGTCACGTCGTGAGGATCCGCCGTCCCGCACGGATGATCCGAAAAGGATAGAATTGGCCGTCAAGGGTGATCCGCGCGTCTTGTCCCTGTTCGACAAAGACACGCGCTTCGTGGGTCGGGACGGCGGGGTCGGGTCCCTGAGCCGCGGTCATCGATCATCCACCCGGCGCAGAAAGCGGTCGGATATCGGCTCTAGAGCATCCGACGTCTGACCTTCGAGGGCGGACTGCAAGAGCTCCTTCCAGCATGCTTTGGGATCGTCCCGTGTCGGCCGTGCCGGGACTGGCTTTCGGGTGTCGGTCACGTGATCCTCCTCAGGGTCCTGGATGACACCTCGCAGGCCGCAAGGACCGCTGGGCTCGTCCTTTTCATCGTTGCGTCTGATCGACACGCAAGTCAATCCCGACAGAATTTGTTTGTTTCTACCCCATTTGCGACCTAAAGGCGCATCAGTGCACGCAGCCGCTTTGGCTGAGGAGGATCGATGGCGAGGATTGGAGAGCGCGGACTTGTGGGCGTGGCCATGGCCATTGCGGCCTTCTGTCTGCTGCCCTTGATTGCCGTGCTGCTCGCGGCGTTCACCGCCAATCTCGACACGCTGACCCATCTCATGGACACAGTCCTCCCGCGGTATGCACGGGCCACGGTCCTCCTGGTCGTCTGCGTCGGTCTCGGGACCGCAATCCTCGGCGCGGGGACCGCTTGGCTTGTGGTGATGGCGGAGTTTCCGGGGCGGCGGTTTCTCGAAGTGGCCCTCGTGATCCCCCTGGCCTATCCGGCCTATGTGCTGGCCTACGCCTACACGCATATCCTCGATCATCCAGGGATCGTTCAAACGCTGCTCCGAGACATCACCGGTTGGGGACCGCGAGACTACTGGTTTCCCGAGATCCGCTCGCTCGGGGGGGCCGCGACGATGCTGATCCTCGTGCTCTATCCCTACGTCTATCTTCTGGCCCGGACGGCCTTTCTGACACAGAGCGCGACCTCGTTTCTTGCCGCCCGAACTCTCGGCCAATCGCCCTTCGGTGCGTTCATCCGGGTGTCCCTGCCGCTGGCGCGGCCGGCGATCGCGGCGGGTGTCCTCCTGGCGGCGATGGAGACCATCGCCGACTATGGGACTGTTGCCTTCTTTGGAGTGCAGACGCTTGCGACCGGGATCTACACAAGCTGGTTTTCGTTCGCCGATCGCGGGGCGGCGGCGCAACTCGCCCTTGGCCTCCTTGCCTTCGCGCTGCTTCTCGCCCTGCTGGAGCGGTGGAGCCGCGGCAAAGCCCGCTATGACGAGCGCGGACGGCAAAGCGCCATGGGGCGGACCCACCTCAGCGGTGCATCCAAATGGGCGGCAACCGCAGTCTGCGCAGCGCCAGTCTTTCTCGGCGCCGTGATCCCCGCCCTGGCGCTCGCCGCGATGGCGCTGGGGTCGGAGCAGGATCTCTTTTCGCGCCGGTACATGGACTTCATCCGGAACTCTCTGGTCCTCGCCAGCTCCGCCGCCGTGGTCACCGTGGCGGCCGCGGTCGCGCTCGGCAGCGTGCGTCGGCTGCGCGGCGGGCAGTGGGCGGAGGCTGCGCTCTACGCAGGGCGGCTTGGCTATGCAGTGCCGGGCGGTGTGATCGCTGTGGGCCTCCTCGTGCCCTTTGCAGCCTTCGACAATGCGCTCGATGCGTGGATGCGGGCGACCTTCGATGTGTCCACCGGCTTGCTCTTCACCGGTTCGATTTGGCTCCTGATCGGCGCCTATATGATCCGTTTCCTCGCGGTTGCCATCGGCGCCTTTGAGGGCGGCCTCACGGCGGTCAGCCCCAATCTCGATGCGGCCTCCCGCGTCCTCGGGCAAGGCGTGCTCGGCACCATCGGTCGCGTGCACGCACCGCTCCTCCGGGGCAGCCTGTTCACGGCTGCGCTGATCGTCTTTGTGGACGTCATGAAGGAGCTGCCGGCCACGTTGATCATGCGCCCCTTCAACTTCGACACACTCGCCGTGCAAGCCCACAGGCTTGCGGCGGATGAACGGCTCGAGGGGGCGGCGGTGCCAAGTCTTGTGATCGCCGGCCTGGGCCTGATCCCCGTGATCCTGTTGATCCGTGGTCTCAGGACGCAGGGGCCAGCGCACACAAAAAGGGCCGTCGCCAGTGCGGCGACGGCCAAACCGTAGGACCAGCGCAGCGCATCGCCGCGCTGTCCGCGCGGGGATTACTCCCAGCCGGCCTCGTTCAGAAGCTGCTGCGCCGCCGGCACATTGGCCGCGATTGCCGTCGCGTCGAGATCGTCCGGCTTGAAGAACCCGAGATGGGCCACCGACGGGCTGAGCGCCACGCCCGGGACCGCCGGATACTCATCATTGCCGGCCGAGAAGTACTCCTGCGCCTGCGCTGAGGCCAGGTACTCCAGGAACAGGATCGCGTTGTCGCGGTTCGGCGCGTTTGCCGCAACGCCGCCGCCCGAGAGGTTCATGTGCGCGCCGATGCTGTCCTGGTTCGGGAACACCCAGCCGATCATGTCGATGCTGTCAGAGACACCGTCGACAGGCTTCCGGATCGCGCGGCCGAAGTAATAGGTGTTCGACATCGCGATGTCGCACTCACCCGAAACGATGCCGCGGAGCTGGTCGGTGTCGCCGCCCTGCGGGTCGCGGGCGAAGTTCTCGACCACGGCCTTGGCCCAGCCAAGCGTTGCATCCGCGCCGAGATGCTCAATGAGCGCCGCGGTGATGGTCTGCGTGTAGACGTTCGAGGACGAGCGAATGCAGACCATTCCCGCGTATTGGGGGTCGGCCAGATCCTCGTAGGTCATCGGCGGGTTCGTGACGTCTTCCTTGTCGTAGAAGAGGATCCGCGCGCGCTGCGAGAAGCCGAACCACTGGTTGTCTTCGTCCTGCAGATAAGCCGGGATCCGTGCCTCGATCACGTCGCTTTCGATCGACTGAAGGACGCCCGCATCCTTCGCGCGCTCCAGCCGCGAGGTATCGACGGTCAAGAGGATATCCGCGGGCGAGTTCGCACCCTCAGACTGCATCCGCGTGATCAGTTCATCTGCGTTGCCCTCGATCCGGTTGATCGTGATGCCCGTGGCCTCTTCGAAGTCCGAGTAGAGCCGCTCATCCGTGTCGTAGTGACGCGAGGAATAGAGGTTCAGCTCACCTGCCGCCGAAGCGATCGCGGGCGCGCCCACCACCGCGATAAGGGTCAACAGCGACGTCGTGGTTTTGAAGCTCATGGTGCACTCCCTGTAGCGCATTTCTGATGAAAACAGTCAGATACAGCGCAAAAATTGGGAAGCAAGGGATTTCGGATAGATTCTCGCACTGAAACGGTCAATTATTCGCCGCCGGCCAGTGCAAGCGGGGCCGTGAAGCCCAAACGCCCCGCGCAAACCCCTTTATCGACGAACGAGGTCTCGAATCGGCAGGCACCGACAACGAATTCGTAGCGCTCCACCGCCTCGCACGGCGCGTTCGGTGTCTCGAACACCGCGTCCGCGGTCTCACCCGGCGCGACATTCATGAACCAGGCACCGCGGCTCCGGCCGACCTCGGCACCGTCGAGGTAGTTGTAGAAGAAGCCGCTGATCTCCGTCACCGGGGCGTCCGTTGTGTTCTCAAGCGTCACGCGGATCTGGCAGTAGTAGTCCCGCATCGCGGTGCCGGTGAGGGACAGCACGTAGTCCTCGGCAAAGGCCGTTGGCGCGGCGAGGAGCGCCGCCGCCGTCAGTGAGAGTGCTCGTCGCATCGGTGACCCCCTCAGGCTGAGCGAAGCAGCCGCTCATCGGCGTCTGCTTCCGCACGCTTCACTTTCTGATGTTCATCCTCGGCAAGCCCGATGCGCCAATAGCCGGAGGCGTAGGCCGCCTTGCGGTCCACACCTCGCTCGGCGCGTGCGAGGTGTCTCAACGCCCTGACCACGCCGGTTTCGCCCGCGATCATCGTGCGGACGCGCCCCACGGGCCAGGCGATGTCGCGGAGATAAGCCTCCTGGGCGGTCGACGGGACATGCGGATCGGCGTGCACCATCCAGACTTGCTCGACACCCGCCGGACCGTCGATCCGCTGGCGGTCGGCCTCCTCGGTGATCTCAAAGAGGGCGACACCGCGTGCCTCGCGTGGAAGCGCCTCAAGGCTCGCTGCCGCAACTGGGAGCGCGGACATATCGGCGGCGATCAGGTACCAGTCGGCATCGAACTCGGTGAGTTTGGGGGCTGCGGGCCCGGCAAAGCCCAGAAGATCGCCCGCCGCCGCGCGCTCCGCCCAGGCGGAGGCCGGTCCCTCGTCCCCGTGAGCCACAAAATCGATGTCTATCTCGCACGCCGCCGGCCGCGCATGGCGGACCGTGTAGGTGCGCCGGACGGGTGCCGGACCCTCGCCGGCGAGGCGGGCGGCGAAGCCCGCGCGGCTCTCACCGGGCGTCGGGATCATGATCTTGCAATGCGCGCCGGCACAGGTGTCCGGCACATCGCACAGCTCTGGCGACGTGAAGGTGACGCGGATCATGTTCGGCGTGATCCGGTCTGCGCGGACCACGCTCAGGAGGCGAGGCGTTCGGGCCATGCGAGGCTCCCTCTCTGCTGTGCGGTGCTCTGGGGAGTGTTCCCTCGTCATCGGGGAGGCGCGTTCACGCACCTCCTCGCTCGGGTCGAGATGGCCCGATCCCCGCACGCAATTTCCAATCAATTTAGTCAGGATTATATTGACTGAATTCCCGTCCTTTGCAACCGATGTTTCAAGGCTGCATCCCGACTCACGTCAGATGGGTTTTGACCGAGATGCGCCGCATTTGAACGACGCAATAGACAAATCCGATTGAATCACTCAGGATTGACCTGCCAAGTCAGGCGCTCCCATAGGCGACCCAACCAGGCCAGAGCCACCCTGAGATGAGGATCGCCCTATGCAAAGCCGAGCCGGTGTCGAGGCCGCGGGATGAAGAAGACCGCAGAACGTTGTTGCGGCCGCGCCGTTCATCCGAAAGAGGCCCGCCTCGACGAGACGACCCTCGACGCTTTTGACCTGAGCGTCCTCGAGATCTCCCGGTACTACTGGCAGACCTTTGCCTACCCGCAGGCCCACTCCTGGCTCGACGCGCTCCAGACCACCGCAGACCGGTTCCCCCATTCCGGTGGGTTGGAGACCGGGATCGATGTCCTCGCCGCCGTTCAGGCGATGCGCAGCAGCCGATGCTCGTGCTTTCACTTCAACAATCCGAGATGCGCGGGCTGTTCCGCCTATCTGAGCGAGCACGAGCGTCAGTTCATCAGCATCCTCTCAGCGGTCCGTCACGGTAGGATGGGTCAGGCGCGGACCCATGCCATGCTTCTCTGCGAGGGCAATCCGGTCGACCAGCTGATCGCCCGCATGGTCCGGCTGGCGGAGCGGGCGCCGGCGCTCTAGGCGCCCTCGACCGCCTCGAAGCCTTCGAACTCGGGGTGGCCGAGATACATGCCCTTGTTTTGGCCCGCGCCTTTGTGCGCGTCCCGGAAGTTCTGGGAGCGGGTCCAGTCCTCGAACGCCTGCCGGCTCTCCCAGATTGTGTGGGAGGCGTAGAGGATGTGATCCTCCTTTTCCGCGCCCTTCAGAAGGTTGAACGAGCGGAAGCCCGGCATCTCGTCGAGAGTGCTGGTGCGGTTGCGCCAGACATCCTCGAACTGGTCAGCCGCGTCGGGATGCACGCGGAAGCGGTTCATGGCGATGAACATGGTGGGGCTCCTCTCTCTGCTCTGGGCCGTAATCCCGCGGGGCGGTCGGTCGGGCGCTTCTGCCCGGGCGCACGGTGATCTCGGTACGATAGGTGGCGGTCTGACGTTCGGCGGTAAAGACCCTGTCGGGAGGACCGTCCACGATCATCCGGCCCTCATCCATCAGGGCGATCTGATCGGCACCGGCGGCCGCACGGTTCAGATCGTGGAGGATGACCGCGACCGCCGCCCCACGCGCGGCCTCGTTGCACGCGAGGCGCATCACGTCGATCCGGTGAGCGACATCGAGGCTTGCCGTCGGCTCATCGAGGAGGTGACAGGGCGTCCGCCCGAGCGCGTGGCCGAGATCTATCCCCCCGGCCAGCGTCGTGATGCCATAGGCCGGCGTCTCGGCGCCGCCAACACTCGGCGCGCAGTCCCGCACCGCGAGGATGGAGGGGACATTCCGCGCCAACTCGAACGCCGCGATGGTCTCAGCCACCGCCTCCCTCTCAGCCCAAGTGGCTGCACTCAGCGCCTCCGTCTCGCGCTCGAGACGTCCAACGATGACGTCGATCTTGTCCGGCACCGCGGCCGTGCCTCGGCCGTCCGGCGCGAAGGCGACGCCCGCGGCCAGGGGCCCAATATCGTGCGAGCCGAGCACGAGATCGGGCTCGAGCGTCCGGAGGCCCTCGGGGCTCAGCCGCCGAACATGGCCGATCGAGGCGAGAAGCGAGATCCCCGGCGGATGGCGCGAGGTCGTGCCGACGCCGACGAGCTTGTCGCGATCGCCGAGCGCCACGACGATCTCTGTCGGATCGCCGCCGGCCGACACCACCCGCTGCGGTGCATCGGCGCCGGCCAGGACCGGTGCCAGGAGACAGGCCAAGACCCAACGCATGATGTCCCCATCCCTCCCCGAGCGGGGCGCTCAGGTCCCGCCCACCTCAAAAACCAAGTAGATCGATCAGGAATACCGGTCAAGACCGTGGGGCAGATCGAAACCTGCGCACCGCTGCAGAACAGTGCGGATGCGCGAGACGAGCCTATGCCCTCAGACGAGGGTCTGGTGCGGGTGCCTCCCGATATTGTGCGACGGACCAACGTTCCGACCCTGAAGCTTGACGTGTCAGGCGGACGCCGGGAGACCATCCCACGGCTGGGCCTCCCAGCTCACACAAGCCGCATCGCACGACCCTTCCAGGAACCGAGCCGCGCTTCCAGTGGCAGGCGGGACCAGCGCAGCCGACGGGCTCTGACGGTCGACCGGACCATCCCCTGCGGCATCAGCGGGCCGCAGCAAGAGATCGAGAACAAGGATCTCCGCTCGCGTCCGACCCAGTGTGCCACGCCGCTGCGGCCAGGCCTGGAATGGCCTCCGACGCCGGAGAGTGGTCGGCCCAAACTCTAGTGTGGATCGGGTTGTGGTGGGCCGGCGCCAGTGGATCGCCTTAGGCTGCCAGGCCCATCGCGGAACTTGATCTCATCTGGTGAAAGCGGGCCTCTCGCGGACCCCATGCTGACATCTGTTCGAGGTAAAGATGGAGGTCTGTTGCCGAGAGGGGGGTGGGCGCTGGACCCTCCACCTCAGTGACAGCGCACGCCCTGACCTTTCAGGGCACGGCGGAGCGCACCGGTGTCAACGCCGTGCAGATCGGCATTGCCACGCACGGCAAGCGCCGCCGCGACCCCCGCGCCTTGGCCCGTAACGGTGCAGCACGCCATGTTTCGGGTCGCGGCATGGGCAACCCGATCGCCCCCGATGGCCCGCCCGGCGACCAGAAGGCCCTCGACCTTCTTCGGCAGCACCGAACGGTAAGGGATCTGCATGTAGCGCCCGGTCGTGGGCAGAACGAAGATACCGTAGCCATCTATAAACTCAGGGAAAATGCCGATTGTGTCCTCGAACCTGCCCTGGTTGCGCGTCTCATCCTCGGTGATGTTGTGCTGCGCATCGATCTTGCGCGTGTCCCGCACACCGAGTGTCATCCCGAAATTGCGCAGCCGCGCGCCTGAGCAGCCGGGCGTGAAGGCACGGAGCGCATCGATCGCAGCCATCGCCTGCGCGCGACCTGTCATCTCCGCCCGGGTCATGCTGCAGGGATCGGTGCCGTCAACCGCATCGAGCCCAACGACGTTCATGTAGGTGAGCTCGCCCGTGTCATGCATCGCCCCCCAAGTGCCGGCGAGCGTTGTCAGATCCGCCGGGATCAGACCCGCCTCGCGCGCACGGTCAAAGGGCTTTTTGAGAAAGGGCGAGAACATCTTGTCCTCTTTCCCCGAGGTCTCGATCTCCCACTCCCCGATGGACCAGTCGGCATACGTCTGCGGATCCTCGGCGATGCCAGCAAGGAAGGCCTTCTTGTCGACGCCCGCGAGGTGAAACATCACAGAGGTCGCCTGCATCTCTTCGACAGGCGTCTTGTGGACCGGTGCGCCGGCGCGGTGGGCGAGATCGGCATCGCCCGTTGCGTCGATGACGACGCGCCCGAGGATCGCTTCGCGCCCGGCCTTCGATTCGGTGATGACGCCGGTGACGCGGTTCCCCTCCATCACCACATCGGTGACCATGCGGTGGAGCATCGGGCGCACGCCCGCCTCCTCGACCAGACGGTCGGCGACGAGTTTGAAGCCCTCGCTGTCGAGCTCCATCGAGAGGGACTGGCTCTCGGGAACGGCGGCGCCCATCTCTGCCGCGCGGGCCTCGTACTCGGCCGCGAGCCCGCCCGCCTCTACCGTTTCCTCGTGGCGGTACCAGGCAAAGCCCTCGACCCCCACAACCGTTATGTTGCCGCCCATGCAGCCGAAGCGCTCAACGATCGTCACGTCGACGCCCATCCGCGCCGCGGCCAGCGCCGCCGAGAGACCGCCGGGACCGGAGCCCACGACGAGGACATCGGTGCGGTGAATGACCGGCACCCGGCGCTCGGGTTCGGTGACGACGCCAAAGATTTCGGACATGGTGCATCCCTTTGCCTGAGGCCCAGGTAACTCTCTACGCGGCGGCGCGCCGGAAGGCGAGTGCGCGAACGACGCCAAAGCGCCGCCGCACGACCCCTGACCGATTGCCAACGCGCGGGTTCCGCGAAATGGTCGGGGAAGACCATCAGAGGAGGCCCGACCATGTCCCACACTCCCTCGCGCGGCGCGGCGCAATGACCGTCAGCCTCGGCCTCTCCGGCCTCGGGACTATGGGGGCGGCCCTCGCCCTCAACCTCGCCGACAAGGGCTTCGATCTCGTCGTTCAGAACCGGACGGCCGAGACGGCGCACCGCTTCGTTGCGGAGGCAGGCGCGCTCGCGCCGCGCCTCCGCGCCGTCGACACTCCCGCCGATCTGGTGGCAGCCCTCGCGCCGCCGCGTGCCATCCTTCTGATGGTTCCGGCCGGAGAGGCCGTCGATGATGCCATCGCAACAATCCTGCCCCTGCTCGGCCCCGACGATGTGCTGATCGACGGCGGCAACGCGAACTTCCGCGACACGAAGCGCCGCGCGGCGGGGACGGCGCAACTGATCGGTCTCGGCGTATCCGGCGGCGAGGAGGGCGCGCGCCACGGCCCCTCGATGATGGGCGGCGGCGAGGCCATGGCCTGGGAGCGCGTGGCCCCCGTGCTCGGGGCCATTGCGGCGCGGTACGAGGGGACGCCCTGCGCCGCCCGCTTCGGCCCGGGCGGTGCGGGTCACTTCGTCAAAACGGTCCACAACGGGATCGAATACGCCGATATGGCGCTGATCGCCGAAATCTACGGCATCCTTCGCGACGGCTTCGGGTGGGAGCCCGCGCGGATCGGTGACCTCTTCGCGCGCTGGAACACCGGCCCCCTCAAGTCCTATCTCGTTGAAATCACGGCGGCGGTTGCCGGGGCCGCGGACACCGAGACCGGGCGTCCGATCCTCGACGTGATCCTCGACCGCGCCGGGCAGAAGGGAACCGGGCGCTGGACGGCGATCGAAGCGCAGACGCTCGGCGTCGCGGTCCCGGCAATCGAAGCCGCGGTCGCCTCGCGCAACGTTTCGGCCGAGCTCGACCTCCGCCGGCAGGGCGAGGCGCGGTTCGGGCCCGCGCCGGTTCACCTCCCGCATGATGCGCTGAGCGAAGACGAGCTCGAGGCGGCGCTTATCGGAGCGAAGATCATGGCCTATGTGGAGGGGTTCGCCCTCCTCCGCGCGGCCAGCGCAGCGGAGGGGTGGGGCATGCCGCTCGGCCAGGTTGCGCGGGTCTGGCGCGCGGGCTGCATCATCCGCTCCGACATGCTGAACGACATGGCGGCCGCCTTCGATGAAGACGCCGAGCGGCCCCTTTTCCTCGCGCCAGCCTTTGCCGAGCACCTCGCGGGCGCAGTCGGCCCGCTCCGTGCCTTGGTTGCGACCGGGATCCGCCATGGCCTCTCGGTCCCGGCCCTCTCCGCCGCGCTCAGCCATTTCGAGATGCTCCGCACCGAGCGCTCGACGGCCAACATGCTCCAGGGCCTGCGGGACTATTTCGGCCGCCACGGGTTTGAGCGCACCGATCGGGCGGGCGCACATCATGGACCATGGGCGGAGGGCTGACCGGTCGCCGCCCCTTTGGGGACCGCGCGCACATCGCTCCCTCTGGGCAGCGGCGCGGGTGCGCCCCCGTCAGGGATCGGGTCGGGCGACCGCGCCACCCCGGTCTTGCCGGGGGCGCGGATGCTTGATCGGCTTCGGGCGCGGCTGCCGGATCTTTCTCTGACGCGGCGGGTCACCATTCCGGTCTACATGGTCCACAACTCCGGCGACCCGGAGGACTATTTCTTCCTCGTCGACTTCGAAGCGTTTGTGGCGCGCTCGCGCGAGGGTCTGTTCGTCCGCCCACAGCTCAAGATCCTGGCCGGGCGGGACGATTTCAACCGTCAGACCTTTGCGCGCCAGTTCCGCGAAGTCTTCGCGCAGGAGTTCGATGCGATGCGCGCGGCCCTGGCGGCGGAGAAGGGCCGGCGCGGCTGGCTGGACTGGGATCTCGGGCTCGCGATTGCGCCTAACCTCATCGGCGGCCTGATCGCCAACATCATCCTCGCAATCGCGCTTCGGCTCGGCCGCACGCTCCTCCCCGACATTCGGCTGCCGGGCTGGGTGCGCGGCAGGAGTGCCGAGACCAAGCTCGAGGATGAGATCGCCGGGATCCGCGACCGGGTCGACAGCGCGCTCGAGACCATCGAGATCGCGCTCCACCGAGAGCTCTACGCACATGCCTGGTCGGGCGGCGCCCCGGGGCCGATGCGAGGCATGGATCACGCCGCCTGGCCGCTCCCCGACTATGTCCGCGACCACTTGACCGACCGGAAAAGCGGCGCGTGGTGGTGAGCGCTCAGGCCGATTTCGCCACAGGAACCGCAGGGTCGTAGGCGAGGTTCGGGGCAAGCCACCGCTCCACCTCGTCGAGGGTCATGCCCTTCCGGGACGCATAATCCGCCACCTGGTCGCGGCCAATCCGGCCGACGCCGAAATAGGCCGCATCGGGGTGCGCGAAATAGAGACCGGACACAGATGCCGCGGGCCACATCGCGCAGCTTTCCGTCAACGAGAGGCCAATCTCAGCCGCATCGAGCAGGCGGAAGAGCGTGTGCTTTTCGCTGTGATCCGGGCAGGCCGGATACCCGGCCGCCGGCCGTATGCCCCGGTAGCGCTCAGCGATCAGATCCTCGGGCGTGAGCGTCTCGTCGGCCGCATAGCCCCAGAATGTGCGGCGGACGCGGGCGTGCATCTCCTCCGCCAGCGCTTCAGCGAGGCGATCGGCGAGGGCCTGGACCAGTATAGCATCGTAGTCATTGCCCTCCGTGCGGAGGCGGTCGGCGATCCCGTGCACCTCGGGCCCGGTCGTCACGGCAAACCCGCCGATCCAGTCGGGTGTGCCCATGGGCGCAATGAAGTCCGAGAGGCAGAAATTTGCGCGTCCCCCGCTCTTTGTGCCCTGCTGGCGGAGCATGTGGAAGCGCGCAGCCTCTGCCGTTCGCTCGTCATCCGTCCAAACGACGACGTCGTCGCCCTTTCGGTTTGCGGGCCAAAGGCTGACAACGGCCCGAGGGGAGAACCAGTCCTCCGCAATGATCCGGTCGAGCATAGCCTGGGCATTCTCGTAGAGTTCCCGCGCGACAGGGCCTTTGTCCGGATCGTCGAGGATCGCCGGGAAGGTCTGGCGCATCTCCCACGTCCAGAAGAAGGGCGACCAGTCGATCACCGGGCGGAGCTCTGCCGCGGGAACGTCGATCACCTGGCGCCCGGGGAGGAGCGGGCGCTGCGGGCGGTTGTCGGCAAACCGGCCGTCGAAGCCCCGTGCCTGAGCCTCACGGAGGCTGACAGTCGCGCGTGTCGCCGAGGCTGGGGCTGTGATCCGGGCCTGATCGTCCGCAACCTCCGCCAAAAACTGCGGCTTGCGCTCCGTCGAGAGAAGCCGCGACACCACGCCGACGGCCTTCGATGCGTCATCGACATGGATCACGCCATGCTCATAGGCCGGCGCGATCTTGAGCGCCGTGTGTTTCTTCGAGGTTGTCGCACCGCCAATCAAAAGCGGCATCTTGAGGCCAGCGCGGGTCATCTCGGAGGCGACCTCGACCATCCGGTCGAGGGACGGGGTGATCAGACCGGAGAGGCCGATGATGTCGGCCTCCTCGGCCTCGGCGCGCGCGATGATGTCCTCAGCCGGGACCATCACACCGAGATCGATCACCTCGTAATTGTTGCAGGCAAGCACCACGCCCACGATGTTCTGGCCGATGTCGTGCACGTCTCCCTTCACCGTTGCCATCAGGATCCGGCCTTTGGAGGAGCGGTCGCCCGAGGCTGCCTTCTCCGCCTCCATGAAGGGGATGAGGTGGCTGACCGCGGTCTTCATCACTCGCGCGGACTTGACCACCTGGGGGAGGAACATCTTCCCCTCCCCAAAGAGCTCACCGACGACATTCATGCCGTCCATCAGCGGTCCCTCGATCACTTCGAGCGGGCGGGCGGCGGCCTGGCGCGCCTCCTCCGTGTCGTCGACCACATAGTCCGTGATGCCGTGGATCAGCGCATGCGAGAGCCGCGCGCCCACCGGGGCCTCGCGCCATTTCGGGTCCGCCTTGGCCTGTGCCGCCCCGGTCCCGCGATAGGTGTCGGCGACGGCGAGGAGGCGGTCGGTCGCGTCGGAGCGGCGGTTGAGGAGCACGTCCTCGACCCGTTCCCTCAGCTCCGCCGGGATCTCATCGTAGACGGTGATCTGTCCCGCGTTCAGGATCGCCATGTCGAGACCCGCGCGGATCCCGTGGTAGAGGAAGGCGGAGTGCATCGCCTCCCGCACCGGGTTGTTGCCGCGAAACGAGAACGACACGTTCGAGAGCCCGCCGGAGACCAGCGCGTGCGGCAGCCGCGCCTTGATCATCCGGGTCGCCTCGAAAAAGGCGACGGCATAGTCGTCATGCGCCTCGATCCCGGTCGCAACGGCAAAGATGTTGGGATCGAAGATGATGTCCCACGGATCGAAGCCCGCGCCGATCAACAGATGATAGGCCCGTTCCGCGATGGCGAACTTGTGCTCGGCCGTCTCCGCCTGCCCGTTCTCGTCGAAGGCCATCACGACGACCGCGGCGCCGAAGCGGCGCACGATCCGCGCCTGTTCGAGGAAGGCGGCCTCCCCCTCCTTCAGGCTGATCGAGTTGACGACGGGCTTGCCCTGGACGCATTTGAGCCCGGCCTCGATCACCTCGAATTTGGAGCTGTCGACCATCACCGGGATCCGGCTGATGTCGGGCTCGGCGGCGATGAGGTTGAGAAAGGTCGTCATTGCCGCCTCGGCGTCGAGGAGGCCCTCATCCATGTTGACGTCGAGGATCTGGGCACCGTTCTCAACC
>JBCDHQ010000089.1:0-13925 GCA_038749815.1 Pseudomonadota bacterium
CCAACCCGAACTTTCGCGATCCGGCAAAGCCCGCCTTTGCGACTGTTCTCTTCAAAGGGGGCGGGGACGCCGCCGCCTCCGCCCGCTCCGTTCTGGAGACGGGAGAATTTGACTATGCGTGGAACCTGCAGGTTGAGCCCGAGGTGCTCTCCCAGATGGCGACCGCCGGCAAGGGCCAGGTCGTCTCGGCCTTCGGGACGTCGGTCGAGCGGCTGATGGTCAACTTCACGGACCCCGACCCGGCCCTCGGGGAAGAGCGTGGCACGGTCGCGCACCCGCACCCCTTTCTGACCGATCCCGCCGTGACGCGCGCACTCAGCCTCGCGATCGAGCGCGAGATCCTGGTTGAGGCGGGCTATGGCGCCGCCGGTCAGGTGACCTGCAACGTGCTCCCGGCGCCGGCCGCCTACAACTCCACCAACAATGACTGGTGCAAGACACAGGACATCGCGGAGGCGAACCGGCTCCTCGATGAGGCGGGCTGGGTAATGGGCAATGACGGTGTCCGCACAAAGGACGGGGAGCGCCTGTCGGTTCTCTACCAGACATCGACGAACTCCGTCCGCCAGGGCACTCAGGCGCTGATCAAACAGATGTGGGCCGAGATCGGCGTGGAGACGGAACTTCGCAACATCGATGCGTCGGTCTTCTTCGGTGGCGATCAGAGCTCGCCCGACACGTTCCAGAAGTTCTTCGCCGACATTGAGATGTACACCAACAACTTCGACGGCACCGATCCGGAGAAGTACATGGCGAACTGGGCCTGTTCCGAGATCCCGAGCCCCAGCAACCAGTGGCTCGGCGACAACATGCCCCGCTTCTGCACCGAGGAGTACGACGCGCTGGTGGCGGAGTTTGGAAAGACCGCTGGCCTCGAGGCGCGTGCGGAGATCGCCATCAAGATGAACGACATGCTGATGGAGGCTGGCGCGATCATTCCTCTCATCCACCGCGGTGGGGTCTCGGCCCACGCACTGTCGCTTGGGGGCGTGTTGATGAACGAGTGGGACAGCGAGCTTTGGAACATCGCTGACTGGCACCGCGTCGACTGAGGGCACCGACCGGCGCCGGCGCAGGGAACCTGCGCCGCCTGGGGCGAAGGCCCCAGGCGATCCGAGCTTGCTCGGATCGGCGCCTTGCACCCAGCCCCGGCCGTCGGGCCGATCCCCGAGAGACCCCTTGGACATCTCTCCTCCCACATGAGCTGGATTTGAGCCCTTGCTGACCTACACGCTCCGGCGGCTTCTCTTCGCAATCCCAACGCTTCTGGCGATCAGTTTCATCATTTTCGCGATCCTGGATCTCTCTCCGGGAGATCCGACCGGGAACTTGCCCTTGACGATCCCGCCCGAAGTGCGAGAGCAGATCCGTCTGTCGCTCGGTCTCGGCGAGCCGTTTCCGATCCGCTATCTCAAGTGGTGCCAGCAGTTCTTCATCAACGAGCCGCTGAACATGATTGAGCAGTGGACCGGCTGGACCATCGGCAATTCCGAGGAGCGGCTCCGCGTGTTGTCCTGGTCGACCCGCTCGCCCGTCGTCGATCTGGTCGTGGAGCGCATGCCGCAGACACTTTGGGTCGTCGGCATGAGCCAGGTTGTGGCGGTCATCATCGCCGTGCCGATTGGCGTGATCTCGGCCTACCGGCAGTACTCCCTCTTCGATCAGATCGGCACGCTGATCTCGATGATCGGGTTCTCAGTGCCGACGTTTTTCACCGGCCTTGTCCTGATCACGATCTTTTCCGTGAACCTCGGCTGGCTGCCATCGGTCTATGACACGACGCATCAAGTGACCGACATCGACAGCTTTTGGGTTCAGATCCGGCAAATGATCATGCCGACCATGGTGCTTGCGCTTGCGACCACCGCGCAGATCAGTCGGTTCATGCGGGCCTCAATGCTCGACAACCTCAACCAGGATTATGTGCGGACGGCGCGAGCGAAGGGGCTGAGGGAGCGGTCCGTGGTGATGATCCACGTCCTCCGGAACTCGATGATCCCAGTTGTCACTGTGATCGCGCTCGGGATCCCGTCGATTTTTGGCGGCGCGATCATCACCGAGCAGATCTTCAAGGTGAACGGCCTCGGCCAGCTTCTGATCCTCGGCATTCAGGGCGCGGACATCCCGCTCGTCCAGACACTGACATTTATCTTCGCCGTCCTCATCGTCCTCTTCAACCTGATCGCAGATGTGCTCTATGGCCTCCTCGACCCACGCATCCGTTACGACTGACGACGACGCCCGATCGCTCTGGGGCGATGTCTGGGCCGAGTTCCGAAACCACCGGGGCGCCATCGCCGGCGTCGCCATCTTCGTCCTGATTGTGGCGATGGTGGTCTTCGGCCCGATGATCCACACCGTTGATCCGCAATATGCGGATTACCGTGCACGCTCGGCCGGGCCGTCGCTGGCGCATCCCTTTGGCACTGACAATCTGGGGCGGGACATTCTGGCCCAGGTGCTCCAGGGCGGGCGCACGTCGCTGGCGGTCGGGGTTACGGCGATGGCGCTCTCCGTGGTTCTCGGCACGTTTGTCGGGGTTCTGGCGGGGTTCTTCCGCGTGCTCGACGGGCCGCTGATGCGCCTCACGGACCTCTTCCTGGCGCTGCCGCTTTTGCCCCTGCTCCTGGTCGTTGTGATGCTCTTCCGCGACACGCTCAGGGCCGCATTCGGGCCGGAGACAGGGATTTTCATCCTGATCGTGACCGTGATCGGGGTCACCTCCTGGATGCAAACGGCCCGGATTGTGCGGGGCGACGTGCTGGCGCTCAAGGAGCGGGAGTTCGTTCTCGCCGCGCGCTCCATCGGAACGCCGCCGCGGCGGATCATCGGGCGGCATGTGCTGCCCAACGTCCTCTCGCCGATCATGGTGTCGGCAACCCTCGGCATCGCGAATGCGATCATCACGGAGAGCGCTGTGAGCTTCCTCGGTCTCGGGTTTCCGCCGGACTACCCGACCTGGGGACAGCTTGTGAACCAGAACCAGAACTTCCTGGATCTCGCGCCGGAACGCGCGCTGATCCCGGCTTTGGCGATCTCGCTGACGGTGCTCTCGGTCAACTTCATTGGCGATGGGCTGCGCGATGCGCTGGACCCGCGGATCCGCGGCCGCTAGCGGAGCTGCAATCGCAGGATGTGTGCCACTGCAAACGGGGCGAGTGCGGCACCGAACAGGGTCATCGCCCCGAGGAGGGGGAGTGCGGCGCCGGGCGACTCACTCGCGGTCGCTGCGCCGTAGATCAGCGTCGGGACGTAGAGCGGCAGCGTGATCACTCCGATCAGCAGGCCGCCGCGGCGGAGGCCCAGCGTCAGGGCGGCGCCGATCGCACCGATGAGGCTGAGCGCCGGTGTCCCGATCAGAAGGCCCACGATCAGCCAGGGGATGGCCTCTCCCGGCAGATGCAGTGTCAGCGCAAGGAGCGGGGCGATCAGCGTCAGCGGGAGGCCGGTGGTCAGCCAGTGGGCGAGGACCTTCAACGCGACGACCGCCTCGAGGGGGAGGGGCGTGCGCGCGAGTGCTTCGAGGCTCCCGTCTTCGAAATCGCTCTGAAAGAGCCGGTCGAGCGACAGAAGACAGGCGAGGAGGGCCGCGAGCCAGAGCGTTCCCGGGGCGAGGCCCGCCAGACGCTCTGGCTCCGGCGTGCCGCCAAGCGGGACAAAGAGCGTGACGATGACGAAGAATACGAGGCTTTGCACGGTGCCACCGCCCGCCCGCATTGCCAGCCGGACCTCGCGCGTGAGAAGGGCGCCGGCCGCGCTCACGTCTCGAAACCCTCCAGGAAGGGATCGGCGGCGTGGGCGTCCTCTGACGGCGGGGCGAGGGTCAGCGTGTCTGCGTCGAGAGCCAGGGTCTGGTGGGTCGAGACAAGCGCTATGCCCCCCCCGGCGAGGTGGCCCTGAAGGAGCGCAAGGAGTGCTGCGACGGCGCCGGTGTCGAGCGCCACAGTCGGTTCGTCGAGGAGCCAGAGCCGTGCCCGTGTCAGCGGCAGGCGCGCGAGGCCGAGGCGCCGCTTTTGCCCAGCCGAGAGGCTCCCCGCCGGACGCTCGGCAAGGGGTGCGAGATCGAAGGCCACAAGCGCCGCCTCGGCATCGCTGCCATGGAGCGCTGCCCAGAACCGCAGCGTCTCGGCGACGGTCATCGCAGGCTTCACCGCGTCGAGATGTCCGGCAAGCGCGACCCCCTCGTTATCCCCCGCGAGGGGCTCACCGTTGAGCGTCGCGCCTCCGCCGCTCACCGGAACAAATCCCGCAAGGCATCTGAGGAGCGTCGTTTTTCCGACACCGTTCGGTCCACGCAGAACCAGCGCCCGCCCGGCCTCGACCCGGGCGGAGACGGCGGACAGAACGAGGCGGCCGCCGCGGCGGCATGAGAGAGTGTCGATGATCAGCGCCACATCCTCGGCCTAGAGAGGCCGCGAGGGGATTGCAACGCAGCGCCCGTCCCGGTGAGATGAGAGCTGACGGATGCTGGCCTCCCTGTGCGTCGACGACTACATCAACCACACCAACGTGAGTTGGAAGATGTGTTGGGTATGCTATAGTATACGAAACAAATCGCAGCGCCATCGGTTGATCCCGGTGGGCCGCCTGCACTGCCAATTCGGGAGCCATCCATGCCGATCACCGTCGGAAAAGACAGCGCCGTCACCCGCCGCACTCTGAAGGTTGGAGAGCAGGAGGTCGCCTACCACTCGATCCCCGCCGCCACGGAGGCTGGGCTCGGTGCATTTGAAGCGCTGCCCGCAGTCCTGAAGGTTGTCCTGGAAAACTTGCTCCGCTTCCAGGATGGCACCACCGTCACCGAGGCCGACATCCGCGCCTTTGGCGAGTGGTGCGATGCCGGCGGCCGCTCTGCGCGTGAGATCGCCTATCGCCCGGCGCGTGTTCTGATGCAGGACTTCACCGGCGTGCCAGCGGTGGTCGATCTTGCCGCGATGCGCGACGCCATGGTCGCGCTCGGCGGAGATCCGGAAAAGATCAACCCGCTCAACCCCGTCGATCTGGTCATCGATCATTCGGTCATGGTCGACGAATTCGGCACCCCTCGCGCCTTTCAGCTCAATGTCGACCGAGAGTATGAGCGCAACGGGGAGCGCTATGAGTTCCTAAAGTGGGGCCAGGGGGCGTTCGACAACTTCCGCGTCGTGCCACCCGGGACAGGGATTTGCCATCAGGTGAACCTGGAGTATCTCGGCCAAACCGTCTGGACGGACACTGACCAAACGGGCGCGACTGTGGCCTATCCCGACACGCTCGTCGGCACGGACAGCCACACGACGATGGTGAACGGTCTCGCGATCCTCGGCTGGGGCGTCGGCGGGATCGAAGCGGAGGCCGCGATGCTCGGCCAGCCGGTCTCGATGCTGATCCCCGAGGTGGTGGGGTTCCGGCTGGGCGGCAAGCTCAAGGAGGGTGTGACTGCGACCGACCTCGTCCTGCGCGTCACGCAAATGCTGCGTGAGCACAAGGTGGTCGGTAAGTTCGTTGAGTTCTACGGCGCTGGCCTCGACGACCTGCCGCTCGCCGACCGAGCGACGATCGCCAACATGGCGCCCGAATACGGCGCCACATGCGGGTTCTTTCCGGTCGACGAGGAGACGCTGCGCTATCTCCGTGTCTCGGGACGCGAGGAGGACCGGATCGCCCTCGTTGAGGCCTACGCCAAAGCGCAGGGCATGTGGCGTGGTCCGGACTACGACCCGGTCTACACCTCGACGCTGGACCTCGATATGAGCACGGTCGAGCCCGCGATATCGGGCCCCAAACGGCCGCAAGACAGGATCCTGCTGAAGGATGCCGCGGCGACGTTCAAGGGCCATATGGAGAGCGAGTTCAAACGTCCCCTCGGCAAGGAGGTCGCCGTCGAGGGGGAGGACTACACGATCCACTCCGGCTCCGTTGTGATCGCTGCGATCACCTCCTGCACCAACACATCGAACCCCTATGTCATGATCGGCGCCGGGCTTGTCGCGCGGAAGGCGCGCGCGCTCGGCCTGACGCGGAAGCCCTGGGTGAAGACGTCGCTCGCGCCGGGATCGCAGGTGGTCTCGGATTGTCTCGAGGCGTCGGGTGTGCAGGAGGATCTCGACGCGCTCGGCTTCCACCTGGTGGGCTACGGGTGCACGACCTGCATCGGCAACTCCGGTCCGCTGCCGGAGCCGATCTCGAAGGCGGTCCAAGACGGCGACTTGGTCGCGGCCTCGGTTCTGTCGGGGAACCGGAACTTCGAGGGCCGCGTGAACCCGGATGTGCGGGCGAACTACCTCGCCTCGCCGCCGCTCTGCGTGATCTATGCAATCGCGGGCGACATGAGCATCGATGTGACGTCCGAGCCGATCGGGACCGACAGGGACGGACACCCGGTCTACATGCGGGACATCTGGCCGACACAGGCCGAGATCGCCGCGCTGGTCGAGCAAACCGTGACGCGCGAGAGCTTCCGCTCCAAGTATGCCAATGTCTTTGACGGCGATGACAAGTGGCGCGGGATCGAGACGACCGAGAGCCTGACCTACTCCTGGCCCTCGAGCTCGACCTATGTGCAGAACCCGCCCTATTTTGAGGGAATGGGATCGGAGGCGGGCGTGATCGATGACGTTCGTGGCGCGCGGATCCTCGCGCTCTTGGCGGATTCCGTGACCACCGACCACATCTCGCCCGCGGGGTCCTTCAAGGAGGTCCATCCGGCCGGCCAGTACCTCGTCGACCGGCAAGTGGCGCCGCGCGAGTTCAACTCCTACGGCTCGCGGCGCGGCAATCACGAAGTGATGATGCGCGGCACGTTTGCCAACATCCGAATTCGAAACGAAATGCTCGAGAATGTGGAGGGCGGCTACACGCTCGGGCCCGACGGCACCCAGATGTCGATCTACAACGCGGCGATGGCGCACAAGGCGGCCGGCACGCCCCTCGTCGTGGTCGCCGGCAAGGAGTACGGCACGGGGTCGTCGCGCGACTGGGCGGCGAAGGGCACCGCGCTCCTCGGTGTCAAGGCCGTGATCGCGGAGAGCTTTGAGCGCATCCACCGCTCAAACCTCGTGGGCATGGGCGTGATCCCGTTCGAGTTCACCAATGGGGACAACCGCAAGAGCCTGGGTCTCAACGGGGCTGAGACCATCGACATCTCCGGCCTGTCGGGCGATCTCGTCCCACTCTCGGAGGTGCCGGCGAGGGTCACCTATCCGGACGGCGCGACGCGGGCGATCCGCCTCAAATGCCGGATCGATACCGCGGTCGAGATCGATTATGTCAAGAACGGCGGGGTGCTGCACTACGTGCTGCGCAGCCTTGCGGCCGCGTAGCCAAGGGGTTCGGGTGAAGTACATCGATCTGCCGCCGGTTTGGACACTTGGCGCCTGGCTCGCGGTCTGGGGGCTCGGGACATACGTGCCGATCTGGCGGTTCTCAGTTCCTGGGCTCGTTCCGGACGTGATTTTCGTCGCGGCGATTGCCCTCGCGCTTTGGACGGTTGTCACTTTCTTTCGCGCGCGAACACCGGTGGAGCCGCGCCACACACCGAAGACGCTGCTCACGGGGGGGCCGTTCCGGCTCAACCGCAATCCGATCTACACGGCGCTGGTCCTTCTGGTGTTGCAGGCGGCGCTCGGCCAGGGCGCCCTCTCGGCGTTTGTGCCGGTGGTGGTCCTGCCCTGGATCCTCACCCGCCGCTTCATCCTGTCCGAGGAGGCCGCGCTTCGGACGGCGTTCGGGGCGGAGGCGGAGGCGTGGCTCGCGCGCACGCGCCGCTGGTGATGACATAATTCTCGCAAAGGCTTGACTGGCTGGCGATTGGGCCGGCGGCTATCACGAATGGCATGCACCAGTCCAAGTCCCTTCGATACATCGCCGCGGTTTGCGCATGCCTCTTCGCTGCCCCCGCGCAGGCCGAACCCGCCGTCGTGGTGGAGCTCTTCACCTCGCAGGGGTGCAACAGTTGTCCGCCGGCTGACGCGTTTCTCGGCGACATCGCGGATGAACCCGGCGTGATCGCGCTCGGCTTTCACGTGGATTACTGGGACTATCTCGGCTGGCGCGACACCTTCGCCCAGCGCGCCTTCTCCGAGCGGCAGCAATCCTATGTCGGCGTGGCGGACCGGAGCGCGATCAAGCAGCGCCTCAAGGGGCGGTTCACACCGGAGATTGTGGTCCAAGGGACCTCGTCCCTGATCGGCCATGATCGCCTCGGCGTGGCGGCCTCGGTGGTTGCGCATGCCAAGCAGCCGGCGGTTGCGAGCCTCAGCCTGACGCGCTCCGGCGAAGAGATCGCGGTGGTCTATGAGGCGCGTGCGGCGGAGAGCGTTGCCCTGATGCTGGCGCGTGTTCTGCCCGTGGCGCAGGTGGTGATCGAACGCGGAGAGAACGCGGGCAAGACGCTCACCTACCACCGCGTCGTCACGGAGCTCGTGAAGCTTGCGGATCTGCCGGGCGATGGCGCCCACAGTGTGACCGTCAATGTGGATGGGCCGGTGGTGGTCTTCGCCCAGGCGGGTCCGGGTGGGCCGATCCTGGCGGCATCCGAGATCGACTGATCACGCCTGCCGCGCGGCAAGCTCGGCCACATGCTTGGGGTTGCGGATATGCCATCGGCGGTGGAGCCAGTAGTACTGCTCCGGATGGGAGCGCACATGGCGCGCCAGGCTCTCGTTGACGGCCGCAGTCATCTCCCGCGCGCCGCTGTGCGGGATCGGGTCGTGAAACTCGATATGAAAGCTCTCGAGATCCGACCCTCGGGTGACATAGACCGGAATGAGCGGCGCCTTGAACTTGAGCGCGAGCTCGGCGGCAAGGGGCGCGGTGGCTGCCGGCTGGCCGAGGAAGTCGACGAGGATCCCCTCGTCGATCTTCTGATCGGCGAGGATTGCCAAAAAACCGCCCTTGGCGAGGTAGCGCACCGCATCGCGCGTGCCGGCCCGGCTCTTCGGGAAAAGCGGCATCCCGAATGTGGCATAGCGTGGCGTGAAGAATGCGTCCGAGAAGCGGTTCTTGAGCGGTCGGTAGATGGCTCCGGCCTCCAACCCCTCGCGCTTTAGGAAGGCGCGCGCGGCCTCCCACTGGCCGAAATGTCCGCCGACGCCCACAACGGGCCGACCGGCGTCGCGCGCCGCCAGGATGACCTCAAAACCGTTGCCCGACCAGGTGACCCCGTCGCTCCGCCTGAGAAACTCATCGGCATGGAGCAACTCGACAAGCGTCCGCCCGAGTGACGCGGCCATGCCGTCCAGGATTTCCGTCCGGCGCTGAGCGGGCATGTCGGGAAAGACATGGGAGAGGTTCTCGACCACCCGCCGGCGGAGCGAGGGCACGTTGCGCAGGATCCTGCGCAGGATCCAAGCGCCGACCTGACCGCGGCGGCGGGGCGGCAGCGGGCGGGTCAGGGCGGCGACGACAGGCAGGGGCAGGTGCTCGACAAAATCGAGTGCGGACATCAGGCCTTGAGCGGATTGATCATCATGACCATTTGGCGCCCTTCCATCTTGGGCATTGCCTCGACCTTGCCGATCTCGGTCGTGTCCTCGGCCACGCGCTCGAGCAGTCTCCGGCCAAGCTCCTGGTGGGCCATCTCACGGCCGCGGAAGCGAAGCGTCACTTTCACTTTGTCGCCGTTGCTGAGGAACTTGGTCACATTCCTCATCTTCACATCGTAGTCATGAGTGTCCGTGTTCGGACGGAACTTGACCTCTTTGACCTCGATGATCTTTTGCTTTTTCCGCGCTTCGGCTTCTTTCTTCTGCGTCTCGTACTTGAACTTGCCGAAGTCCATGATCTTGCAAACAGGCGGCTTGGCGTTCGGTGAGATCTCGACGAGATCGAGGCCCGCGGCCTCCGCGAGGTTTCGCCCACGTTCGGGCGTGACCACGCCAACATTTTCGCCGTTCGGGCCGATCAGACGAATTTCAGTGGTGCGGATCCGGTCATTGACGCGGGGGCCGGTGTCGCGCGTCGGTGGCGCGTGATGGGGTCTGCGGGCTATGGCGCTCGGGTCCTTCGTGTTGTTGATGTGCGTGGCGCCGCCCTGCGACGCCATGGCGCTATATAGGGCAGAACAGGCTTGTGCGAAAGGGGGCGTTGCGCAGGGCCCTGTGTGGTCCGCCACAAACCCGAGTGTCGAGCAGGGCGCGCAGACCCGAGGGTGCCCCTCACCCTCCATGGCAGGACCAAGTTCGACATGAGCGGTGAGGGATCTCCCGCAGGCGATCGACAGCCATCGTGCGTCTCTCGCCCTCACATGATTGCCGTCCTTGGCGGTGAGCGGAAAGCGGACCTCAAAGCGGCTCTGTCCAGAGCGGCGCGCCAAGGCGTGGCGGGTTGGTTCCGCACCGGGGGACTGGCACTGCAGCGGAGTGTTGTCGATCTGGTTGCGACGCGGTCTCGCAAGACGTCGCCTTCCGGCCCCTGCTCGATGCCCGTCAGTGCGGCGAGACCACACATCGAGGGACGGAGAAGGCCAGCGACTGCTTTGCGCACCTGCGCGTGGGTCAGGGAGCGACGTCCCGAAAGGGCGAGGGTTGATCGATCTCGCTATAGCGGTTGGGACGTAGGTTGGCCTCCCCTCCCCGCGGCCGACAAAGAAGACGAGACCCACCGGAAGCGGGGACACCTATGACGCCGTCCGGATGCAACGTTCACTCGCCTGACGAGCTCGCGGGGATCCGTTTGTGGGTCGGTAAGCACCGGGGCGGCGATGCTCGTGCGATCTGACATGCGATAGGTCTCGATCTCGTGGCTTTTCTCAAGGAGCCGAGAGGTCTTCACCTCTCGGCGCTTCGGGGCGGGTCGACAGAGCAGGGGACATGCTTCCACGACGTGCTCCTGTGCAACGGACAGTCAGGGCGCTGCAAACGCTCCGAATTCCACGTCGCGGCGATTGCGCGACGGGCGGGAATGCGGTCCACTTCCGCGCATGTTCCTGCCCCTCGAGAGTGCTGCGACCGCAAGCGATATGCCGCGCTCCTCCAGTTTTGCGGCGCCGGATTGGGAGATCCTCGCCCGGTTTTGGCACCCGGTGGCGTTCTGTCATGAGATCGGCGATGCGCCCGTCGCGGCGCGGTTGCTCGACGTCGATCTCGTGATCTGGCGGAGCGTGGGCCGGCTTGCCGTGGCGCGCGACCTCTGCCCCCATCGCGGCACCCGGTTGAGTTCGGGCCGCGTGGACGGGGCGCACTTGATTTGCCCGATGCACGGGCTCCATTTCGACACAGATGGGGTCTGCACCAAGGTCCCGTCGAACCCGGACCAGACAGCGCGCGTCTCGCCGCGGCTGCGCTTGCAGACGCCCCTGACGGCAGAACGCTACGGGATCCTGTGGGTGTGTCTGTCCGAGACGCCGCTCTGGCCCCTGCCTGAGTGGCCGGGCCTCTCCGATCCGGCATTGAAGAAGGTGTTCGTGCCGTCCAACACCTGGGCGGCGGCGGCCAGCCGTCATGTCGAGAACTTCAACGACGTGGCCCATTTCCCGTGGGTCCACAAAGCCACGTTCGGCGGCAGCGAGGAGGACCGGATCCCCGCCTACGAGGTGCGCGAGACGGCGTACGGGCTGACATTCGACCTCGGCTACGAGGAGGGGGGCAACCGTTTTCCCGACGACGTCGACGGCGACACGCGGCATGTCGTCTACACCTACCAGCTGACCTATCCGTTCTCGACCGTGATCATCATCCGGCCGAATGACAGCTGGTACATGCAGTACTTCGCCGACACGGTCTGTCCGGTCTCGGCCCGCGAGACAAAGATCTTTCAGATCGCAACGGACACGACCGGCGACCCGGATGAGGACTTCCTGATCCGCGAGAGCATGATGATCAGCGATGAGGACAAGGCCCTGGTCGAGGCGCAGCGGCCCGAAGATCTGCCGCTGAACCTCCGGGATGAGGTTCACATCCCTGCAGATGCGATGTCGATCGCCTACCGACGGGGCCTGGTCAGGTTGTTTGGCCTCGGCGGGCCACTTGTCCGCTGACGAGCTTGCCGGCGACCCAGGTGGCGCGGATGTCCGACGGGGTCGCGCGCATCACGATCTTTTGGAGGAGGTCCTCCGCCGGGCCGAAATCCTCGGACAGATCGACGAGGATCGCATCCATCTGGCGCCCGATCTCGAAGGCGCCGACGGGCAGGTCGAGCACATCTGCGCCACCCTTTGTGGCGAGGTAGAAGGCATCGCGAAAGTCGACCCTCGCCCTGGGGACGCCACGGCGGTCGGGTGGCAGAGCGGGGTCGACCCCGTCCTCGAGCATCCGTGAGGCGGTCACCGCAGCGCGTGCGCTGTCGAGGAGAAACGCGCTCGGCCCGCCCGAGATGTCCGTTCCGAGACCCACGTGGAGCGCTTTGGCCAACGCCCGGCGGAGCGGAAAGACGGCATTGCCGAAATAGGCGTTGGAGAGCGGGCAGTGCGCGATCCCCGCGCCGCGCGCTTGGATGAGGTCCATGTCTGCGTCGCTCACATGCCCGGCATGTGCCAAGACCGACCGCCTGGTCAGCAGCCCGAACGAATCGAGCGTTTGGCTGTCGGACATGCCCATCCGGGCCCTGACCGCCGCATGCTCCCAGTCGCTCTCCGAGCAGTGGGTCTGCACGGGCGCCCCGGTCGTCCTCGCCAGCTCCCCGAGCCCTGCGAGGGCGGCGTCGCTGCACGCTGGCACAAAGCGGGGCGTGATCGCAGGCTCAACCAGCGTGTTCCCCGGCAGCGCGCGCACCGCATCGACGAACGCCGCCGTCCCCTGGACGGCTGTGTCTGCGTCGGCGTCGCGGTAGTAGTCCGGGCAGCCCTCCTGGAGGTCCATGGCGACGCGCCCGACAAGCGCGCGCTGTCCCTCCGCCACACAGATGTCGGCGAGGGCAAGGCTCGCCGGCCCGTGCAGCGTTGCGAAGTAGACCGCGGTGGTGGTTCCGAGCGCCAGGAGATGGCGCACCAGCCGACGGTACACCGCGCGCGCGTAGTCGAGGTCCGCATAGCGGGCCTCGAGCGGGAAGGTGTACTTGAACAGCCACTCTTCGAGCGGAACGTCGAGCGCCGCCCCAAGCTGGGGGAATTGCGGCGCATGGATGTGGAGATCGACGAACCCCGGCAAGAGGACACCGAACTCCCGAAGGTCGTGTGCTGCCGGAGCGCTCCGCCCGTCCGCAATGGACAGGATCTCGCCTCTGTCTGAAACGGAAACGAGCGCATCGTCGATGCGCTCGATCCGGCCACGGTCTCGGCTGTGGATGAGATGGGCGCGGAACGCCGGCATCGTCAGTTCGGCAGGCGCGTCTCGACCCCGGCCACGAGCCAGTCGATGCCCAGAAGATCGGGATCCGCGATTGTGACGCCGTCGGCCAAACGCTCAACCCCGTCTTGGTCCGCGATGGGCCCGGTCAGGGGATGGAACGTCCCGGCTTTCATTGCGTCGGAGGCCTCGGTGATGGCGGCCATCGTGTCGTCCGAGATCGCGTCTGCCCAGCTTCGCACGTCAACTGTGCCGTCAGCCATGCCGCCCCAGAACGCTGTCCCTTCGAATGTGCCGTCGATGGAGGCCTGCGCGCTCTCGATGAAATAGGCGCTCCAATCCGCGATCTGCGAGGCGAGGAGCCAGGTCGGCGCATACTCCTTCATGTCCGAGGAGGTGTTGATCACCCAGACCTCCTCCTCCTCGGCGACGGTCACGACGGAGGGCGTGTCTTGGTAGAGCGAGTAGATCACGTCGGCCTGTTGGGCCATCAACGCGCGCGCGCTGTCCTGCGCTTTCGGCGGATCGAACCAGGAGTTGAGCCAAACGACCTTGATCGTGACGTCGGGGTTGACCTCCTGCAGGCCGAGCGCGAACCCGTTGATCATCCCGATCACCTCGGGGATTGCGTAGGCGGCGACAATCCCGACGACATCGGTCTCCGTCACGTCTCCCGCGGCCATGCCGACAAGGTAGCTGCTCTCGTAGTTGCGGCTCTGAAAG
>JBCDHQ010000090.1:0-13724 GCA_038749815.1 Pseudomonadota bacterium
ACGGCTTTCGCGGCGATGACATGCATCAAGGGTCCGCCCTGGAGACCCGGGAAGACCGCTGAGTTGAACTTCTTCGCCAGATCCTCCCGGTTCGTCAGGATCACGCCGCCCCGCGGGCCGCGGAGCGTTTTGTGGGTGGTCGAGGTCATCACGTCGACATGGGGCAGGGGGTTCGGGTAGACGCCGCCCGCGATGAGGCCCGCGTAATGCGCCATATCGGCCATGAGATAGGCCCCGATCTCATCGGCAATCCTGCGCACGCGCGGGATGTCGATGATCCGCGGGATCGCGGAGCCGCCGACGAGGATCAGCTTGGGTTTGTGGCTCCGCGCGGCGGCCTCCAGAGCGTCGTAATCGATGTCGAGCGTGTCCTCGCGCACGCCGTAATGGACTGCGTTGAACCACTTGCCCGACATGTTGGGCGGCGCCCCGTGGGTCAGGTGACCCCCGGCCGCAAGATCCATCGCGAGATATGTGTCGCCCGGCTTCAGGAGCGCGAGGAACACGGCCTGGTTGGCCTGGCTGCCGGAGTTCGGCTGAACATTCGCAAATCCGGCATCGAAGAGCTTGCAGAGCCGGTCCCGCGCCAGATCCTCGACCACATCGACATGCGTGCAGCCGCCATAGTAGCGGCGACCCGGGTAGCCCTCGGCGTATTTGTTGGTCATGACGGAGCCCTGCGCCTCCATCACGGCGCGGCTCACGATGTTCTCGGAGGCGATCAGCTCAATCTCGTCACGTTGGCGGCCAAGCTCCCCCGAAACGGCGGCGGCCACATCGGGATCCCGCTCGGTCAGAGCGGCGGTAAAAAAGCCGGTGTCTTGGACGATGTCTTTCACGGGCCGTCTCCTCTGTTGGTTCCGGGCCATATAGTGGGGTGGGAGTGGGTCTCCAACCGTCTTGCATGCGACCGCGACTTGTCAGCGCGTCCGTTGTCACTAGGATCGCCGCTGTCTCTCGAGGATCATCGGATGAGCTACGACAAGATTTGCTTCTGGGCGTCCGATGCCGAGGTCGCGCAGACGTCCAAAGCACGTCTCGCGGCGCGCTATGGCCATGTCTCAGCCGAAGATGCCGAGGTCATCGTCGCACTCGGGGGCGATGGGCTGGTTCTGAGCACGCTGCATGCGACCAATCATCTGCCGGCACCCGTCTATGGGATGAACCGCGGCACGGTCGGGTTCCTCATGAATGAGTACGACGAAGAGGGTCTCAATGCGCGCCTGGCACGCGCCGAACTGGCTGAGATCCATCCCCTTCGGATGCGTGCGACCACTGAGACGGGCGAGACACAGGAGGCGCTGGCGATCAACGAGGTCTCCTTCCTCCGCGCGGGCCCCCAGGCGGCGCGGCTCAGGATCTCGGTCAATGGACAGGTGCGGATGTCGGAGCTCGTCTGCGACGGTGCACTGATCTCGACGCCGGCGGGCTCGACCGCCTACAACTACTCGGCTCACGGGCCAATCCTGCCGATCGGCTCCAACATCCTGGCCCTGACCGCCGTCGCCGCGTATCGGCCGCGGCGCTGGCGGGGCGCGCTGGTGCCGACAAGCTCCACCGTGCGGTTCGATGTGCTCGAAGCGTGGAAGCGCCCGGTCTCGGCCGCGGCCGACAGCGTCGAAGTGCGCCATGTCGTCGCCGCCGAAATCCGCTCGGATGAAAGTGTGACGCATCGCATTCTGTTCGACCCCGGGCACGGGTTGGAGGAGCGCCTCCTCCGCGAACAGTTTGTCTGAGCTTGCAAGAGCGTCTGCGCCACGCCATGCAGAGCGAGGGAGGCTGGTATGGGTCTGAGCACGCAGGAACAGGTGCGGTACTGGGGTCTCGCCACCCTTGCCCTCTTTGCGTTCGTTTGGCTTCTCGGCGACACGTTGCTCCCGTTTCTGATGGGGGCTGCCATCGCCTATTTGCTCGACCCGGTGGCGGACTGGCTCGAGAACCACGGGTTCTCGCGTCTGATTGCAACGGCGCTGATCACATTCCTCGTGGTCGTTGCGTTCGCCATCATCCTTCTCCTGATGGCGCCGGTCATACGCGACCAACTGAGCGGCCTCGTCGAGGCGGTGCCGGGCTACATCGCCAATCTCCAGACCTTTCTTGCTGAGCGCGGCCTTCTCGAAGAGGGCTCGGTCCTGCGCGAAGGGCTGGTGTCGATGCAGGACCGGCTGCAGTCGGCGGGCCTCGCCCTCGTCGAAGGCGTGCTCTCCTCCTCCCTCGTTCTTCTCGACGCGGTCCTTATCCTGGTCGTGGCGCCGGTCGTCTCGTTCTACATGCTTCTCGATTGGGACCGGATGATTGCCCGCGTCGATGACCTGATCCCGCGAGAGCATCTCACAACGGTCCGCCGTCTCGCGGGTGAGGTTGACCGCGTGCTCGCGGGGTTCGTGCGCGGCCAGCTCTCGGTCTGTGTGGTCCTCGGCATCTTCTATGCCCTGGCGCTCGTGGGCGTTGGGCTGCAATTCGGTGTCTTCGTCGGCATTTTTGCGGGCCTGATCTCGTTTATCCCGTTCGTCGGATCGATCACGGGCGGCGTGCTGTCGATCGGGCTTGCGGTCGTCCAATTCTGGTCGGACCCGATTTGGATCGTGGTGGTCGCCGCAATCTTCGTCTTCGGCCAGGTGGTTGAGGGCAATGTGCTGACGCCCTACATGGTCGGCGGGTCGGTTGGGTTGCATCCGGTGATGTTGATGTTTGCGCTGACGGCCTTCGGCGCGATCTTCGGCTTTCCCGGCCTTCTGATTGCCGTGCCGGCGGCCGCCTCGATCGGCGTTCTCGCCCGCTTTGGGATTGAGGAATACAAGTCCGGCCGCCTCTACCGCGGCCCCGCGCAGCCCGAGGACGAGGACCGCGAGGCGGAATGACCGAGCAGCTGCCCCTGGCCCTCCCTCACCGGCCCGCACTTGGCCGCGCGGATTTTATTGTGACGGCATCGAACGCGAATGCTGTCGCAGAGATTGAGCGCTGGGCGTGCTGGCCCAACGCGCGTCTCGCCCTCATCGGTCCGAACGGCGCGGGCAAGACCCACCTCGCCCATGTCTTCTCGACCCTCACCGGGGCCGCGCATCTGTCGGATCTGGCCGCTCTGCCGGTTGCGGCGCCCGTTGTCATCGAGGATGCGGCATCGGTGGCTGGCAACGCGGCCGCCGAGGAGGCGCTCTTTCACCATCTGAACGCCCGCCAAGTTGCGGGGGCAGCCACGCTGTTGACGGGCGTGTTGCCGCCGGCGCGGTGGTCAGTGGCTCTGCCGGATCTGGCCTCACGGCTCGAGGCGACGGCAATCGCGGAGATTGCGGCGCCCGATGACGGGCTCCTCTCCGCTTTGTTCGCCAAACTGTTCCACGACCGCGGCATCCGGTGTTCGCCCCCGACGCTCTCCTACATCGCGCAGCGGATCGAGCGCTCGCACGCCGCGGCACGGGCCGTTGTCGCGCGCATCGACCGACTGTCCCTCGCCGAAGGGCGTGAAGTCACACGCGCACTTGCCGCTCGGGCATTGTGACCCGCCGACCTCGTCCAGCGTCCCCGTCTCGACCCCAAAGAGGAGCCCCGAAGTGAGTGACATGCCGCTGATCGACGCCGATTTCCTGAACGGAAGCTACGCCGAGGCGACCGCACTGCCGGGGTTCGATCCACACTCGCGGGAGCGTTTCTTCAATCGTGAACTCTCCTGGCTCACGTTCAATTGGCGGGTCCTCGAGGAGGCCTCAAACCCCGCCGTTCCCCTGCTCGAGCGCGTCAGGTTCCTGTCGATCTCGGGCTCGAACCTGGACGAATTTTACTCGGTCCGGGTTGCGGGTCTCATCGGCCAGGTGCGGGAGGGTGTCGTTCGCGTGTCGACCGATGGTCTGACGCCGGCCGAGCAACTGGCGCGGATCGACGCAAAGGCGCGCGGCCTCATGCGGCGCCAGGCCGATGTGTGGACGACGCTGAAGGGGGAACTCGCGGCCGCCGACATTCATCTCGTCGGGCCGGCGGATTTGACGGAAGCGGATCGCGCGCTTCTCGATCAGCGGTTTATGGACAATGTGTTTCCGGTGCTGACGCCGCTGGCCATCGACCCAGCGCATCCATTTCCATTCATTCGGAACGAGGGCTTCGCGCTGGGCCTTCAGCTGACCCGGGAGGCCGACGGACAGACGCTCGAAGCGCTGGTGCCGATCCCCGCGCAGCTCCCGCGCTTCACGCGGCTGCCGACGGAGAACGCGCGCCAACACCGCTTTCTCTTTCTCGAGGACTTCCTGATCGGGTATCTGGACCGGCTCTTTCCGGGCTATCGCCTTTCGGCCCACTTCACCTTCCGCGTGCTGCGCGACAGCGATCTCGAAGTCGAGGAGGAGGCCGAGGATCTGGTGCGTGAGTTCGAGACGGCGCTGAAGCGCCGCCGGCGGGGCGAAGTGATCCGGCTCAAGATGTCGCAAAACCCGCCCGCGGACCTCCGCGAGACGATCCTGACCGAGATGAAGATGTCGGGCGGCGATGTGATCGAGGTCGGCGGTGTCCTCGGCATCTCGGATCTCTCGGACCTTTGCAAAGCGGATCGTCCGGACCTTCTCTGGCCGCAATTCAAGCCGCGCATGCCGGAACGCTTGCAGGATTTCGACGGCGACATCTTCGCGGCGATCCGCCAGAAGGACATGCTGCTCCACCACCCGTACGAGACGTTCAACATCGTCATCCAGTTCCTGCAGCAGGCGGTCCAAGACCCGAACGTCGTCGCGATCAAGCAAACGCTCTACCGCACATCCTCCGACAGCCCGATTGTCGCGGCGCTCTGCGAGGCGGCGGAACTAGGCAAGTCGGTGACCGCACTTGTCGAGCTCCGCGCGCGGTTCGACGAGGCCGCGAACATCCGACAGTCTCGCATGCTGGAGCGTGCGGGCGCCCAGGTGGTCTACGGCTTCATGGACTGGAAAACGCACGCGAAGCTCTCGACCGTGGTGCGGCGCGAGGGCGAGAAGCTTGTCACCTACACCCATGTTGGGACCGGCAACTATCACCCGATCACGGCGCGGATCTACACCGACCTCTCGCTCTTCACCTGCGATGCAGCGCTTGGGCGCGACGTGACCCGGGTTTTCAACTACGTCTCCGGCTACGCGACGCCGAACGGGCTGGAGACACTTGCGATCTCGCCGCTGACTCTCAAATCCAGCCTGATCGACGGGCTGGCGGCGGAGGCCGGGCATGCTCGCGCCGGGCGGCCGGCGGCGGTCTGGGCCAAGATGAACTCCATCATCGAGCCAGATGTGATCGACGCGCTCTATGCGGCCTCGGAGGCCGGGGTGAAGATCGACCTGGTCGTGCGCGGGATTTGCGGCCTTCGCCCCGGGGTTCAGGGCCTCTCCGAGAACATCCGCGTCAAGTCGATTGTCGGGCGGTTCCTAGAACATTCCAGGATCGCGTGTTTCGGCAATGGTCACGGCCTGCCGTCGGACGGCGCGCGGCTCTATATCTCCTCGGCCGATTGGATGGACCGCAACCTCAACCGACGGGTCGAAACGCTGGTCGAGGTGAAGAACCCCACCGTCCACGCCCAGATCCTGCGCCAGGTGATGGCCGCCAACCTGAAGGACCAGGCCCAGTCCTGGGTGCTCAGGTCAGACGGACAGTTCGTCCGTCACAACGCAGAGGGGCCCGCGTTCAACTGCCATCGGTTCTTTATGGAGAACCCGTCGCTCTCGGGGCGGGGGCGGGCCGGGGCCACCGATGTGCCGGAGTTGATTCACGCGCCCGATTGACAGGCTGCCTCGCGCGAGACACCGTCCGCCAAACGTTGCGCCGAAGGGAGGGTGCCTGTGACCGAGACCGCATGGCCGACGGCCGAAGGCGTCCAGACGTCCCTCAGCCGGATCGGTGTTGTCGATGTCGGCTCGAACTCTGTCCGATTGGTCGTCTTTGACGGCGTCGCGCGGGCGCCGTCCTATTTCTACAACGAGAAGGTGCTCTGCGGGCTCGGCAAGGGCGTGGTCGATACGGGTCAGTTGCACCCTGAGGGGCGTCGTCGTGCGTTCCGCGCGATCGCGCGCTTTGTTGCACTCGCGCGCCTCATGCGGCTCAGCCGGCTCGAGGGGGTGGCAACGGCCGCCGTGCGCGACGCACGCGACGGGGCGGAGTTCGTGGCGCGTGTCGAAGCGGAGACGGGTCTCAAGCTCCGCATCGCATCCGGGCCGGACGAGGGGGAGCTTGCCGCAAAAGGGGTCCTTCTCGGGTGGCCGAAAGCGACGGGTCTGGTCTGCGACATCGGAGGCGCCTCGCTTGAGGTGGCCGCGCTCGAGGAGGGTCGGATCGGCGCTCGGGCCACCGCGCCGATCGGTCCGCTGCGCCTCGCCGATCTCGGCGGAACGAAGGCGGAGAACGCGGCCATCAAGGCCGGCCTCGCGGCGCTGAAGAAGGCCGTTCCCGCCAAGCCCAAGCGCGTGTTTCTGGTGGGAGGGTCCTGGCGCGCCATCGCCAAGCTCGACATGGAGCGGCGCAAATACCCGCTCCGCGTTCTCCATGAGTACGACATTCCGGTCAAAGAGATGCTCGCCACCTGCGACCACATCGCCGAAACGGACACCTCCCGGCTCAAAGAGGAGAGCGACAGCTCTGCCGCGCGGATGGAGCTTGTGCCGACGGCGGCCCGCGTTCTCGCGGCCCTGATTGAGAGTTACGGGCCCAGCACCTTCTCGATCTCCTCGTACGGCCTGCGCGAGGGGGTCCTTTATGATCTGATGCCCGAGGGCTTGCGCGCGCGAGATCCGCTGATTGAGGCCGCGCGACATATGGAAGCGAGCGCCGCCCGTTTCCCGGGCTTTGGCGATGCGCTCTACGCATGGCTTGCGCCGATTGCGGTGGCCATCACGGACGCCCCGACCCGGCTGGTGCGGGCCGCCTGCCTGCTTCACGACATCGCGTGGCGCGCGCATCCCGACTATCGGGCCGATGTCTCCTTCGAGACGGTGACCCGCGCAAATCTCACGGGTCTCGACCATGCGGAGCGCGTGTTTCTCGGCCTCGCGATCATGCACCGCTACCGCTCAGGCGGGGTGGCGCGGTTTGAGCCGGACCTCCTCGAGCTGCTCTCGGAGGATCTGCGGAAAGAGGCGAGCGTTCTCGGCCGCGCCCTCCGCCTTGGCGCGATGCTGACCGGTGCTGCACCCGGCGCGCTTCAGGACACGCGGATCCACATCGAGGATGATGCTCTCTGCCTGACAATGTCGGGCAGCGCCATCACCCTCGGCGGGGAGGCTGTCGAACGACGTCTCGCCGCTCTTGCCAACCGACTTGACCTAAAGGTTGCGCTGCGCCGCACCTAATTTCTCGCACCCGCGAAGAAAAACCGGCTGACTCACGTGGGTCAGCCGGTCAGTTGTCTCCCCAGACTTGGGCAATGGCCCTTTTTAACTCTGACCCTAACGTCTCGCAGTTGCGAAGACTGCGGCGGGATCAGTCCGGTACTCTAAGCATCAAAAACGTCGCTCTGCAACGACTTCTGCAAGATTGTTGCGGGAAGAGCGAGTTGCCCCCTGGGCAGAGACGCCGTATCGAAGGCACGCCATAGATCCAGCGAGAGCCCGTCCATGCGTCTGACCCGTTACTTCCTGCCTGTCCTGAAGGAGACGCCGGCCGAGGCGCAGATCGCCTCGCACCGCTTGATGCTGCGCGCGGGTATGATCCGCCAGGCGAGCGCCGGCATCTACTCCTGGCTTCCCCTGGGCTACAAAGTGCTCCGCCGGCTTGAGGACATCGTGCATGAGGAGCAGCGGCGCGCGGGCCACATACCGCTGCTGATGCCGACGATCCAGTCCGCCGATCTGTGGAAAGAATCCGGGCGATACAACGACTACGGTCGCGAGATGCTGAGGATCGAGGATCGCCACGGGCGCGACATGCTGTTCGGTCCGACCAATGAGGAGCTGATCACGGACATCTTTCGAACCTCGGTCACGTCCTACAAGGACCTGCCTCTGACGCTCTACCACATCCAGTGGAAGTTCCGGGATGAGGTCCGGCCGCGCTTCGGTGTGATGCGCGGGCGCGAGTTCCTGATGAAGGATGGCTACAATTTCGATCTGACCAAGGAGGATGCCCTCCACGCCTACAACCGCCATTTCGTGAGCTATCTCCGGACCTATGAGCGGATGGGCCTTCAGGCGATCCCGATGCGCGCCGATACCGGTCCCATCGGCGGGGATTACTCTCACGAGTTCCTGGTTCTGGCCGACACGGGCGAATCGGAGGTGTTCTACGACCGCCGCGTGACCGAGCTCAGCTACGGCGACCGCGAACTGAACTTCGACGATCGTGCTGCAATGCAAGCGATTTACGATGAGTGGACGGCCCTCTACGCCCGGACCGATGAGACGCATGACGACGCCGTCTTTGCCGAGGTTCCCGAGGAGCGGCGGATGAAGTCGCGCGGGATCGAGGTCGGGCAGATCTTCTATTTCGGCACCAAGTATTCCGAGCCGATGGGCGCGGTTGTGGTCGACAGCGAGGCCAACCGCGTGCCGGTGCACATGGGCAGTCACGGCATCGGTGTCTCGCGTCTGATCGGCGCCCTGATCGAGGCGAACCATGACGAGAATGGCATCATCTGGCCCGAAGGCGTCACACCCTTTCGGGTGGGCCTTGTGAACCTCAAACAAGGCGACGGTGCGGCGGATGCAAAATGCGAGGAGCTCTATGCGGGGCTCTCCGCCCGCGGCCTCGATCCGCTCTACGATGATCGGGAGGAGCGTGCGGGGGCGAAGTTTGCAACCATGGATCTGATCGGTTGCCCCTGGCGGATCACGGTCGGGCCGCGCGGGCTGGCCAATGGGGTGGTCGAGCTGACCTCGCGCCGCACCGGTGAGAGCGAAGAGATGAGCCCCGAGGCCGCGCTCGCCCGGACCGCCGAGATCTACGCAAAGCACTGAGGTCTGCCATCGCGAAACCGTGCGACCGGGACCGGCGTCGAGGCTGGACGGCCCGACAGTGCCGGGGTAGGGGTCACGCGGGGAGGGTGATGGCATGCTCGCACGGGTTTTGGCCCTGATTGCAGGGCTCGGAGGAGGAGCCGTGACATCGCAGTTCCCGGAATTTTCCCAGCAGTACTACCAGCGCCTCTCGGGTGCGGTGGATGAGCTCGCGCTCGTCATCGCCGATTTCGACCGCTCTGCGACGGCGGCGGGTCTCGACCGCGAGGCCGCGCTCGCGGCCTACGAGGGTGGCGAGTTCCTCGAACGCCGCGGCGAAGACATGAGCCGCACCATCGCGCGGCATGAGCGCCTGTCGGCAGAGCGAGACAGGCTTGAGGGCGCCTCGGCCTGGACCCGCCTGATGGCCGTCCCGAGTGCGGCCGATCCCCGGATTGCGGAGCGAACTTGGACGGAGTTCCGCCCCTCTGTCCCCATCACGACCGAGGGCCTCGGGTTCGGAGTTGTCGGGTTTCTCCTCGCCAATCTGGCGAGCGTCGGCATCGGACGACTGTTGCCGCGGCGCCGCGCCCATGGCTGAGGCCCGTCCCTTCGCCGCGTTCGAATGGCTGATCGCCTGGCGCTACCTGCGCGCCCGCCGCAAAGAAGGCGGGGTCAGCGTGATGTCGATCATCAGCCTTGTCGGCGTGGCCCTCGCGGTCTTCGCGCTGATCGTGACCCTCGCGGTGCGCTCGGGCTTCCGGACGGAGTTCGTGGCAACGATCATTGGCGCCAACGCGCACATGACGGTCTACGCGCCGCGGGTCCAGATGCAGGACGGCTCAATCCGAAGCGGGATGGAGGGGTTTGATGCGGTCTCCGCCGCCGTCCGGGAGGTGCCCGGCGTCCTCCGCGTCGCGCCAACCGTGAAAGGCCAGGTGATGGCCACGGCCGGCGGTCGGAGCCTCGGCGTCGAGGTGTTCGGGCAGCGGACCTCGGACGTGGCGACGCTGCCCCTGATCGCAAATCCAGTCGAGGCGCGTGGCGATCTCAGTCGCCTCGCGGAGGGCGTCGCCATAGGCTCCGGCATCGCGCTGCAATTGGGGTTGCAGGTGGGCGACAGCATCCGGCTGATCTCACCCGATGGCGTCCAGGGGCCCTTTGGGACGACGCCCAGGGTCTCAGATTTCGAGGTCGTCTACGTCTTTCGCGTCGGCCGCTACGACACCGACCGGACCCGGATTTACATGGGCTTCGAGGCTGCGCAGAGCTTTTTCAACAAGGAAGGTCTCGTCGACGAGCTCGAGGTGGTCGTCGATGACGCGGAGGGGGTGGCGGCCTATCTGCTGCCGGTCCAGGCAGCGACCGAGCATGTCTTCTACATCCAGACATGGCGGGACCGATGGCGCGGCTTTCTGACGGCGCTCGCGATGGAGGACAACGTCATGTTCCTCATCCTCTCGATCCTGGTCCTGATCGCCTCGCTCAACATCGTCTCGGGCCTCATCATGCTCGTGAAAAACAAGGGGCGCGATGTTGGGATTCTGAGGACAATGGGCCTCTCCGAGGGGTCTATTCTGAGGGTCTTTTTCATCTGCGGCGCGTCGATCGGCGTGGCGGGTACGGCGATCGGGGTCGTTCTGGGCTGCCTCACGGCGATCTACATCGACCCGATCTTCGATGCGCTCAACTGGGTTTTGACGGGGGGCAACCCCGACTGGTTCGCTGAGAAATTCGTGCTGCCGGATCTGCCGGCGGAGCTGCAGCTCGACGATGTCCTCTCCGCGATGGCGCTGTCGCTTGGCCTCTCATTCACCGTCACGTATTTCCCGGCTCGGCGGGCGGCGCGCATGAACCCGGTCGAAGCGCTCCGCTATGAGTGAGGCGCTGGCGCTCGAGGCCATCGAGAAGACCTACAATCGCGGGCGGCCGGGTGAGGTGCCGGTGCTTCAGGGCGTCGATCTCCGCCTCGCGGCGGGGGAGCTCGTGGCCCTCGTCGCGCCGTCAGGGGCTGGCAAGTCGACCCTCCTCCACATCGCAGGGCTCTTGGAGACTGCGGACACGGGCGATGTGCGGCTTGAGGGGCAGGCGGTCACGGGCGCGTCCGATCGCGTGCGCACGCGCCTGCGCCGGGACAGGATTGGCTTCATCTACCAGTTCCACCACCTCCTCCCGGAGTTCTCGGCGGTCGAGAATGTGTCGCTGCCTCAGAGAGGCGCCGGGCAGAGCGTGGCCGCCGCGACCGAGCGCGCGCGGGAGCTCTTGTCGGCTGTCGGTCTGGAGGGTCGGTTGGATCACCGGCCGGCCGAGCTCTCCGGTGGCGAGCAGCAGCGGGTGGCCTTCTGCCGCGCGCTCGCAAACGCGCCGGCCGTCCTCCTCGGCGATGAGCCGACGGGGAACCTCGACCCTGCGACGGCCGAGACGGTCTTTGCCGAGATGACCCGGGTCGCGCGCGGCACAGGGCTCGCCGCGCTGATCGCCACGCACAACCTGGCTCTCGCGGAGCGAATGGACCGGGTCCTCCGCCTCGAGGCCGGTCGGATCGTGGAGCGTTGAGCGTGGTCAGTTGAGGCAGATCGACTTGAGCGCGATCCAAGCCTGATCGTCGAGGAGCGGCGCAGCACCCGACTGCGCGGGGAGGGGCTCGCCCAGCGCCTGCCGAAACGGTCCGGGGGCGATGCCCGCCTCCTGCAGCCTCGCGCTGACAGCGGCGACATCCGGCGGCGGTGCGGGCGCCTCGAGACGGAGGCGCATCTTGTCCTCCGCCCCTTCCGCCAGTTCTCCGGTCAGAAGAAATCGCATGACCCCGAGATGCGGAAGGTCCTGGATGTGCTGGGCCAGGACGGTCTCATCGGACGGGCGGGCAGCCCCTTCGGCGAGCCAACCGGCGAGAACTTCGGGGCTTGCGCTCTCCGCGACGACGGGTTCGGGCACGATCAAGATGTCGCCTGGCAATCGTGCGACGCTGGCGCCGCGCCGCACCACGTACACCGCCATTGGCCCCGCAACCCGCGTGCTCACCCGGCGAAGCGCGCGCGTGCCGAGCGGGTGTGTGCAAGGCTCCATCCCCTCAAGCAGCCGCCCGCCGATCAGCGCGGCCCGCTCCGGCGGCATCAGGGCAGCGGCCCGGTCCCGCAAGTGGCCCGTCAGGACCAAGAGGCTCACCGCTATGGCGAGTGTCAGGGGCAGGAGGGCCACGGGCCAGATCGAGATCCTGCGGCGGCGCGGCGCGGGTGCGGTGACCATGCCCCGCACGACTGCGATCGCTTCATTCATCTCCGCATCTTCGATCTCCAGCACTTCGTCCAGCGTGCCCGGAGGGGCATAGCGGACCCGGGTTCCCGTCCGCTCGAGCGTGCGCAGGCCCGCGAGCGCCCAGTGGGTCAGCGGTGCCTCCTCGAAATCGCTGAGGACGAGGCTTGCCTCGCCGAAGGACACCAGCACTTCCTTGGTCTCGGAGGCCCCGGGGACGCGCCATTGGCCCACGGCCTCCAGCCGGACGTAGCGATCAAGCGCCGTCATAGACACTCGTCTGAGGCGGATAACAGGGGCGGGGCCCTGCACGCGCGGGGCCGGACACCCGTTGGGGCCGTCGCACGGCGGCGGGAGCGGCCAATGCCGCGCGGCCATCCGGCGCTGGTCTTTCGGCGACGTCCATGCCGCCCCCCCCCCCCCGATCTGCTCGCACGGTGCGTGCGTCGCTCAAGCTATAGCGCTTTGGGGCGCGGGATGGCCAGCGTCCGGTGTCAGGGGCGCGCCGGGCCCGGAGGCCCGACGCGGACGGTCAGGCGGCCTCGGCCGCGGCAAAGCGGGTGTAAAACCCGTCTCCGGCCTTGGCCATGTCGACGAGCAGCGCGGGTGCTGTGAAGCGCGCCCCGTGGGCGTCGGAAAGGCGGGCGCAGAGGTCGACTGCCGCGCCCGCGCCAATCATGTCGAGCCAGGAGAACGGCCCCCCCGACCACGGCATAAAGCCCCAGCCGAGGATCGCACCGACATCGCCTTCGCGGATGTCCTCGAGCACCCCGTCCTCGAGCGCCCGGACCGCCTCGAGCACCTGGGCGAGGATCAGGCGGTGCTGCACGTCCTGCAGCGTCGGCTGGACCTCCGCCTGCGGCCACATCTCGCGAAGCTCGGGCCAGATCCCCTGGCGTTTGCCCTTGTCGTCATAGGCGTAGTAGCCGGCCTTCGCCTTCCGGCCGAGCCGGCCAAGCTCGAAGAGCTTGAAGAGGACCTGATCCGCCGTTTTGGCGGCCTCCGGATAGGCGTCGCCCATGGCCTTGCGGGTGGCTTTGGCGATCTTGACGCCAAGATCGATCGACGTCTCGTCGTTGAGCTGCAGCGGCCCGAGCGGCATGCCCACTTGCTTTGCGGCGTTCTCGATCAGCGCGGGCTCGACGCCCTCGGCCACCATCATGACACCCTCGTTGACATAGGGGATGATGCAGCGGTTGGCGTAAAAGAACCGCGCGTCGTTGACGACGATCGGCGTCTTCTTGATCTGGCGCACATAGTCGAGCGCCTTGGCCACCGCCTCGTCGCCCGTCTCCTTGCCCTTGATGATTTCGACGAGCTGCATTTTCTCGACGGGCGAGAAGAAGTGGATGCCGATGAAGCGCTCCGACCGCGCGCTCGCCTTTGCAAGCTCGGTGATCGGCAGGGTCGAGGTGTTGGTGGCGAAGATCGCCGTCTCGGGCAGGGCCGCTTCGGCCTGGCCTGTGACAGCAGCTTTTATGCCAACCGCTGCATCATCCCCTATGTCAACGAGGGTGTCATGATGGTGGCCGAGGGCGTCGAGCCCGCGCTGATCGAGAACGCCGCAAAGCAAGTGGGCATGCCGCTCGGGCC
>JBCDHQ010000091.1:0-13711 GCA_038749815.1 Pseudomonadota bacterium
GCAGCGCCTCCCGTACCATCCGCACCGCGCGCTCGCGCAACTCAGTCGAATACTGCGGCCGACGCCGCTTCCCCGTTCCATCCGTCATGACCCCATCCTCTCAAGATCAAGGGCCTCAGGCAAACACGGGGCGGTTCAGTGTGCCCCGGCGGTGTCGCTCATAGCGGTCCGCGGGATTGGGGCGTCATCCCTCCGTCGGATCGCAGCGGGATCTTTGGCGCTGCTCAAGACCCGGTGCAGGTGCCGGGCCACAGCGATCCGTTGGCGGCCGCGGTCGGTGTCGGCGCCTCAGTTCGGGGGACGAGGCGCGCTCTCGCCGTCAAGCGGCGAGCCGGCTGTCGCTCAGCGCTCCCGTCCGGCGCCGTGCTCTCCCCAGCGGATGCGCGCCGTGGCGCCAAGCCAGGTCAGCGGACCCGGTGGCAGCCGGGCCGGGGCGGGCGAGGCCAGCGCTCGGTCCAGGGCCGCTGAGCTCTCTCCGCATGCGAGGTCGGCGGCAAGGCGGCCCGCATGCGTGCCCTTGGCGGTTCCAAGCCCGTTCTGACAGCATGCCGAGTAGAGGCCCTCGTCAAGCTCACCGATCACCTGCACACCGTTTCGGCTGAGGCAGAGGCGTCCGCCCCAGCGAAACTCCATGGTCACGGCCTCGAGCATGGGAAAACGTGCGCGAAACGCCTGGTCGTGGCTGCGCGTGATCCGGGCGAGGGCCGCGTCGTCCACCTCCATCGACGGCTCCAGCGTGAAGCGGTTTCGCACAACGATCCGCTCGCCGCCTGCGCCCGAGATCCGTCGAACCGTTGTGCCCAAGGGATCCGCGGGCGTCGCCCCCCACGTGCGGTGGCCGCCGAGGCGCGTGACCTCCTCGGGGCTCAGCTCGCGGGTCATGGAGGCATAGGTGAAGACGTGGAGGAGCCTTCGCCTTGCATGCCCGAAGCTCTCGAGATGGCCGTTCACGGCGAGGATGACGCGGGGCGCCGTGACCCGCCCCTTGGGCGTGTGCGCGCACCAGTCGGCCCTGCGTTCCAATCGGGTGACCGGGCTCAGTTCATGGAGCGCCACCCGATTTGAGCGGAGGGAGCCCGCGACGCCACGCACAAACGCCGCTGGCTGGATCATCACCGTCCCCGGCGTGAAGAGCCCGCTCCGATAGTACTCGATCCCCGTCCGCGCCCGCATCTCTGCGGCGTCGAGATGGATGTGTGGCTCCCCCATCGCGTCCAGGTGCCGGGCATAGGCGTGGTTGTGCGCCTCTCCGGCCTCAGTCGCGGCAGCATTGATCTTGCCGGTCTCGGCAAACACCTCATCCGGCAGCTCGGCCGCCGCGGCCATGTCGCGCGCGAACGCGATGCCCGCGCGGTTGTCCTCTGTCTGGGCGAGGTCGGCGACGAGGCCGCCCGCATAATCGGCAGAGCTCAGATCATGCGGGAGATCGATCATGAACCCTGAGTTTCGGCCTGCCGGACCGTCCCCGACACGCGTCGCCTCGAGGATCACGATCCGGTCGCCGGGGCAGAGCTCCGCCAGACGGCGCGCCGCGGCGAGCCCCGCAAACCCTGCGCCGATCACCAACCAATCGGCGGTGATCGCCTCTTCCAACGGCTGGGGCGGCGGCGGATCCGGCAGAAGCCGGTTCCATCCTGCGGGCCCCGGGTCCTTTGGCAGGCGGACGACAGCACTCACGGGACGGCTTGGCCTTGGGTGAGACACTCAACACGGGTGTCCACAGTGCTGGGGCCTGGATCCCGCCTGGAACCGCAATGGAGGGTGTGTGCCGCGCTGCTCTGGGCGGCGTCTGCCCCGCTCGAACGCTGCTCCGCGCGGCGGAGGCCTCCGGCACTGGGCGCATGCACGGGCGCAAAGGGCAGCCGTTCGCCCACCGCCGGGCCATCGAGACCGGCGGAGCGGTGAGGCCGAGACCCGACGGCCCTCGCGCGCGCCATCTCAGTGCTCCTGATTGAGCGCATCCCGCGCGGGGATCTCGCGCTCACGCCGGGCGATGTAGTCGAGAAGCGCCTCGTCCGTCGCCGGATCGAGCGCCGGTTCCTCGTACTCCGCCAAAAGCGCCTTCGCATGCGTGAGCGCCCGTGCCGTGATCTCCTGCGACCCCTCTGCCTGCCATTGCTCAAACGAGTTGTTGTCGAAGAGGCCCGGCATGAAGAACGCGCGCTCGAAGTTCTCCAACGTGTGGGGATGCCCGAGATAGTGCCCGCCTGGCCCGATGTCGGCCACGGCCGCAAGCCCCGCGTCGAAATCGTCCCACCGAATGCCCTCGCCCATGCGGTGCGCCATCGCGCATTGCTCCGCATCGACGACGAACTTCGCCATCGAGCAGTGCATGCCCGCCTCGTTCCACCCGGCGGAGTGCCAGATGTAATTGGCCCCCGACAGGATCGCCGCCTGCAGGGTCGTCGCACTTTCATAGCCCGCCTGCGCATCGAAGGTCTTGGCCCCGCCGAGGGTGTTCGACGTTCGCCACGGCACCCCGTAGTGGCGCGCCATCTGCCCGATCATGAAGTTCATCAGGCTGATCTCAGGAGTGCCGGCCATCGGCGCCCCGGACCGCATCGACACTGTCGAGAGGTAGTGACCGTAGATTGCCGGACAGCCCTTCCGGATCACCTGGGTGTAGGCGAGCGCGGAGAGCGCTTCGGCATTGAGCTGGGCCACCGCGGGCGCCACCGAAGCGGGTGTGTTCGCACCGCCGAGGACGAAGGGCGAGCAGAGGACCGGCTGGTTCCGCCGGCAAAAGGCGCGCATCGCGCCAAGCATCGTCTCGTCCCAGACGAGCGGGGAGTTGCCGTTGCAGTTCCCCGTGACGACCGCCTGGGTCTCGAGCGTCTCCTCTCCGAAGAGGATCGCGCACATCTCCATCACATCCTCGGCGTTCCGGGGGCTTGTCGTCATCCCCATGAACGTCTTGTCCGAGTGCTTCATCGAGGAATAGGTGATCCTGAGATGGCGCTGGCTGATCGGATGATCGCAGGGCTCCACGATGTGGTGCGCGCTCGAGTGGAGCGCGGGCAACATGTGGGCGAGCTTGTGGAAGTTTGCGAGATCGTCGAGGGTCGGTGACCGGCGCGTGTCGTCCAGGTCGCGGAGATAGGGCGCCCCCGTCATCGGCACGAAGATGGCGTGATCGCCGCCAAAGGGCAGGCTGCGGACAGGATTCCTTGCGTGGAGCGTGAAGCTCGCGGGAATAGACGCAATCAATTCGCGCACGAGGCCGCGATCCAGATACACAATCTCGCCGTCGACCTTGGCACCGGCGCGACGCCAATCGTCGAGCGCTATGGGATCGCGAAAGAGGACGCCGACGGTCTCGAGGATCTCCATCGAGGCGGCATCGATGCGGGCGATCTGTGCCTCGTCCATCGGCTCGACCAGGGGGAGCTGGCGCTTCAACGCCGGCAGCATGTGGTGACTGACGGCCGTCCGGGTCTCGCGGCGCGCCCGTCGCCCACCGCGGCGTGCGCTGCCCTCAGGAGGTGCGACGTTCATGGCCTGGTCTCCGGTGCAAGAGGGCGATCCCACTGGGCTCTGTCGCCAGCTCCCCAAGGGCAGCGCTGCGCGCGCTGGTTTTGCATGCGATCACAAGTGGTTGACCTGTCACCAAGGGGGCGCAACCGGTGATCGCCCCGACCCCCGTGGCCCCAAGCCCTCGGACGCCGGCGTCCAACCCGATCCCCGGGCTCCGTCTGCCTCCGAGACGCTTTGGCACCGCGGCAGACGCCCGCAGGAGACGTGCCTCGCGCGCCTCAAGCGGCGCGCGCCCTTTGGTGCGGCCGGCGGTGGAGAGCGCCGGGATGGCCCTCTTCCTGACTGAAGGAGGCGGAACGCGCATTGGGTCCAGCGGTGTCATGCCAGGGTGTCTCCGTCCCGCGGGTCGCTGAGGTCGATCCAGATTGTCTTGAGCTCAGTGTACTGTTCATGGGCGTGGAGGCCGTTGTCGCGCCCGCCAAAGCCCGAGAGCTTGTAGCCGCCGAAGGGCGTCGCGATGTCGCCCTCGCCGTAGCAGTTGACGGTGACCGTGCCGGCCCGGATCTCGCGCGCGGCACGGAGGGCGCTGCGCCCGCTTGCCGTGAAGACCGCCGCGGTCAGACCGTAGGCCGTGTCATTGGCGAGGGCGATGGCTTCGTCGTCGGAGGCAACCTCGATCACTGAGAGGATCGGTCCAAAGATCTCCTCCCGCGCGCGGGGATCGTCGCGGTCGACATCGTAGACCGTCGGCGCAAGGAAGGGACCGTCGGGGGTGCCGCCGGACAGCGCCTCTCCGTCGATATAGCCCGCAACTTTGGCCACATGGTCCGCGTCGATCAATGCGCCAACCCGGGTTGCGGGGTCGAGCGGGTCGCCGACCCGCCACTCTCGAAGCTGCGCGATCAGGCGGTCGAGCAGATCTCTCTTCACCTCTCGGTGCACAATCAGGCGGGAGACGGCGGAACAGTTCTCGCCCATGTTCCAAAACGCGGCTTGGGCGATCTGTGCGGCCACGTGATCGAGATGCTCAGCGTCTCGGAGCACGACTGCCGGGTTCTTGCCGCCGCATTCGAGCACGACTTTCTTGAGGTTCGAGTCCGCCGAATACCGCAGGAACCGCCGACCCGTCTCGGTCGATCCGGTGAAGCTGACCATGTCGACGCCCGGGTGGAGCCCGAGGGGCGCCCCGACCGCGGGGCCGTCCCCGGGCAGCACTTGAAGAACACCCCGCGGAACGCCCGCCATCTGCGCCAGCTCCGCCATGCGGAGCGCAGTCAGCGGCGTCTGCTCTGCAGGTTTCACGATCACCGAGCAGCCGGCGGCGAGCGCGGGCGCAATCTTCCAGGCGAGCATCAGGAGTGGGAAGTTCCACGGCAGGATCGCCGCGACGACGCCCACGGGCTCTCGCACGATGAGCGACAGCGCATCGTCGCCCGAGGGGCCCACCTGGTCGTAGATCTTGTCGATGGCCTCGGCGTGCCACTTGATCGTGGTGATCGCTTCGGGAATGTCGACGGTCTCGCAATCCCGGATCGGCTTGCCGGCGTCGAGGCTTTCGAGCACGGCCAACTCTCGGCGTCGGCGTGTCATCAGCTTTGCGAGACGGATCAGGACATCCTTGCGCTCAGACGGATGGCGTTTTGACCAGACCCCCTGTTCGAACGCCTCGCGCGCGCGGGAGACGGCGAGCTCGATGTCCTCATCGCCGGCGGCCGCAACGGTGCAGAGGGTCTCGCCCGTCGCGGGGTTCAGAACCGGGAGGGGGGTGCCGGAGCCTGCATGGAACCGACCGTCGACAAACGGGGCCTCGGGGAGGCTCTGCTCAGCGGCGATGGCGGCGTATTCGGCACGGGTCAGAAGCGCGGTCATGGCGTGCCGTCCGCAATGGCTCGGATCCGGGTGGACATGGTGCGGATCACCTCCTCGAGGGTGCGGCGGTCGTCTTTGTTGAGGGGCTGCAGCGGTCGGCGGGGCGGGCCGGCGTGGATGCCGCGCAACGTCAGACCGTACTTGATGCACTGGATGAACGCGCCGCCCTGCTCGAGCACACGCATGAGCGGCAGCATGGCCGACATGATCGCGCGACCCTTTGTGAAGTCCCCCTCGACCGCGCAGGCCTGCCAGAGCGCGATGTGCGCCTCCGGGGCAAAGTTGGAGCCGGCGCAGACCCAGGACCGCGCCCCCCAGGCGAAAAACTCCAAAGCCTGGTCGTCCATCCCGCAGGCGAGTTGGATGTGCGGGTAGTCGCGGGCCAGCATATGGAGCCTGTTCGGATCGCCCGAGCTCTCTTTGATCGCGCAGAAATTGGGGGAGCGGCCGAGCCTGTCGAGGCACTCCTCGTCCATGTTCACGCTCATCCGGCCGGGGTAGTTGTAGAGCATCGCAGGCAAGTTCGCCGCCCGGTCGATGGCGAGCGCGTGGAGCGCGATTTCCCGCCCGGTCGGATAGGCATAGGGCGGCGTCGCGATGAGGAGGGCGTCGGCGCCCGCGGCCTTCGCGGCCTCAGCGTAAAGGATGCTGTCCTCGGTCCGCATAGCGCCGGTGCCCACGATCAGAGGCAGGCGACCCTTCAGAAGCGCGTGGACGCGGCCCATCATCTCGATGCGCTCTTCCGGGGTTTGGGCGTAGTACTCCCCCGTCGTGCCAGCCACGATCACGCCGTGGATGCCGGCGGCGACGAGGTGCTCGACCGTGTCGGCCAGCGCATCCTCGTTCAACGAAAAGTCGTCGCGGTAGGGCGTCACGAGTGGGGTGTAGATGCCGTCAAACCGCATGCGAGCGCTCCGTCATCACGTCAACGGGCAGGGGATCGGGGCGCACGAACCGCTCCATCCGGTCGCGGGAGAGATCCCAATGCGCGAGCGTCAGGTCGACCGCCTGCGCCGCATCCGAGCCGGCGATCGCCTCAATCAGCGCATCATGTTGCGCTGAGGCCTGTGCAATCAGCTCCGCCTCGGCTTCGGAGGTCGGACGATAAAAGGTCTGGCTGAGGCGCGTGTGGTCGATCAGCAGCCGTTCGAGGCACGCCATCAGGTAGGGGTTCTCTGCCATTTCGCCGATGATCCGGTGGAAGCTGTGATTGGCGAGCGCCGTCGCCTCGGTGTCCGATGCCGATGCGAACTGCGCCTGCGCGACACGGAGCGCATCGAGCTGCGCCGGGCGCCGGTTCTCCGCCGCCAGCCGGGAGATGTTCGCGTAAATCATGGGCGCGGTCTGAAAAAAGACCCGCATCGTCGTGATGTCCATTGAGGCGACCTTGGCGCCCCGGTTCGCTGTCAGGCTGACATAGCCCGCGCCGCCGAGGCGCTGCAGCACTTCTCGGAGGGGTGTCCGAGAGATTCCGTACTGCCCCGACAGCGTCGCCTCATCGAGATCCGCCCCCGGTGAGAGCTCCGTCGACAGGATCCGGCGGCGGAGGTCCTCAAGGCAGCTGTCTTTGGTGTATGTGGCGGTCATACAGAATGTATACACATTGCATGCGAACTGTGCAACGGGTGAGGCTAGATCCCGACGAACCGCTCGGAGATGTCCGCGGTGAGATCGCTCATCGCTCCGTCCCACACCGTGCGCCCTCGCTCGAGGATCACCGCACGGTCCGAGATCCGCGAAAGCTCGGCCACGGATTTGTCGATGACGAGCAGGGCAAGCCCGCTGCCCCGTTTCAGCGCCGCGAGCGCTGACCAGATCTCCTGGCGGACCAACGGGGCGAGGCCCTCCGTCGCCTCATCGAGGATCAGGAGCCGCGGGTTTGTCACCAGTGCCCGCCCAATCGCCAGCATCTGTTGTTCGCCGCCCGACAGGGAGGCGGCGCGCTGGTCCCAGCGTTCTTCCAGCCGGGGAAAGAGCGTGCCGACCCGCGCGAGGGTCCAGTCGCCGGGGCGCGCTACCGCCGCCATGTTCTCACGCACGGTGAGGGCTCGGAACGGGCGCCGTCCCTCTGGGACGAGACCGATCCCAAGGCGCGCGACGCGGTGGCTCGGCAGCCGCCGGAGGTCGGTGCCGTCGAAGGTGAGTTCGCCTTCGGCGGGAAGCATCCGGCAGATCGACTTGACCGTTGTGGTCTTGCCCATGCCGCTGCGGCCCATCAGGGCCACGACCTCGCCCCTCCGGACATCGAGATCGACGCCGAAGAGGGCCTGGCTTGCACCGTACCGCGCCGTCACCCCGCGAAGCGTGAGGAGGCTCATGCCTCCGACCCGAGATAGGCGGCCCGAACGGCTGGATCGCGCCGGATCGCGTCGACGGGTCCCGTGGCGATGATCCGGCCGTAGTCGAGCACGCTGATCCGATCGGCGAGCGCGAAGACCGCGTCCATGTCGTGCTCCACCAGCAAAATGGGCGCCTCGGCGCGGAGGTGATCGAGGAACGTCGTCATCTCGCGGGAGCCGTCTGTGCCGAGCCCGGCCATCGGCTCGTCCATCACAAAGGCCTTTGGTTTCAGCGCAAGGGCCACTGCCACTTCAAGCTTGCGCCGCTCCCCATGGCTGAGCGCGCTTGTCCGGTCGGCGCGGCGATCGGCGAGACCCACCCGGTCGAGCGCCGCCTCCGCTGCGGCGACGAGGTGCCTGTCGCCACGCGCCGCCCCGAAGAGGCGCCAGGGCCGCCGGAGGGCCCCGAGGAGTGCGTTCTCGAGAACGGTGTCTTCCATCGCAAGCGCGGAGATCTGGAAGGTCCGTCCGAGCCCCGCGCGGGCCCGCGCTGCCGCCGTCGCCCGCGTCAGGTCTCGACCGAGGACCTCCACCCGCCCGGCATCCGGCCTGAGCGTGCCGCAGATCTGCGCAATCAAAGTAGACTTGCCGGCCCCGTTCGGCCCGATGACGGCATGGATCTCTCCGGAACGGAGGTCGATCGAGACATCGTCCGTCGCCGCCAGTGCCCCAAAGCGCTTCGAGAGACCCCGCGCCGCGAGAATCGGCTCAGACATGCGGCCCCTCGCGACCTGTGAGAAGGCCCGTCACACCGCCGCGGGCAAAGAGAACGATCAGCAGGAGGACGGCACCCAGAGCGATCAACCAGTACTCGGTCAGGCTGCCGAGCCAATGCTCGAGCGCGACAAAGAGACCGGCGCCGATCACTGGGCCCGGCAGCCGTCCGACGCCGCCGATCACGATCAGGACGATCAACTCTCCGGAGAGCTGCCAGCTGAACATGGATGGGCTCACAAAGCGGTTGAGATCGGCAAAGAGGGCGCCCGCAAGCCCCGTCACCGCGCCTGAGATGACAAACGCGAGAAGCTTCAGGCGGCCGGGCGACAGCCCAACGGCCTCAACCCGCTGCGGCACTTGCCGCGCTGCGTTGAGCGCCAGACCGAAGGGCGATGCCCGAAGCCGATCCATCAGCAGAAGGCCGAGCGCCAACAGAACGAATGTCAGCGCAAAGAACTGGATTGGCTGGAGGGTGTTCAATCCGGGAAACCCATTGCGGACATAGATCGAAAGACCGTCCTCGCCGCCATAGGCGCTCCAGGAGATGGCGAAGTAGAAAAACATCTGACCGAAGGCCAGCGTGATCATGATGAAGTAGACCCCGCTCGTTCGAAGCGAAAGCGCGCCGATGACAAGCCCTGCGGCGGCGGACGTGACGATGGCCGACAGCCAAATCAGCGGCATCGATTTGGTGCCCTCGATCACGACTGGTCCGAGTTGGAGCGGTGTGAAGGTCTGCGCGTGATGGGCGAGGATCCCCATCGCATACCCGCCCAGCCCGAAGAACACGGCGTGCCCGAGGCTGACCATCCCCCCGATCCCGAGCGCAATGTTGAGACCGACAGCGGCGAGTGCCAGGATCGCAGCGCGTGTGGCGAGGGTGATCGTGAAGGGTGCATCGGTGACGAGAGCGCCGCACGCGACCGCCAGCAAAAGCCCCATCACCAGGATGGTGAGCGCCCGCTCAGTGATCACGCGCGCACTCCGAAAAGACCTGCGGGGCGCCAGATCAGAACAAGGCTCATCAGGACGTAGATCGCCATGGATGCGAGCGCGGCGCCGGTCTGCGCGGCGGCATCGGGTGCCATCACAAGCCCGAATAGCAGCGGCAGCAGGACCCCGCCGAGAGTGTCGGTCAGCCCGACGAGGAGGGCGCTGACAAACGCGCCTTTGATCGAGCCGATGCCACCGATCACGATGACGACGAAGGCAAGGATCAGGACGGGCTCTCCCATGCCGATCTGAACCGACTGGATCGCGCCCACCAGGGCGCCGGCGAGCCCGGCAAGCCCCGCTCCAAGCGCGAAGACCAGCGTGTAGAGGCGTGAGATGTCGACGCCGAGCGCTGCGACCATCTCGCGATCATTGGCGCCCGCCCGGATCTGGATGCCGAGCCGGGTGCGGGTGGTCAGCCACCAGAGGAAGACCGCCACAGTCAAGCCGATCAGGATCAGGGCAAGGCGGTAGCGCGGATAGACGATGCCCCCCGGCAGTTCCACCGGCCCCGAGAGCGCGTCCGGCACGTCGAGATAGAGCGGGAAGGATCCGAAGAGCCACCGCGTGCCCTCGGTGAAGATCAGGATCAGGGCAAATGTCGCAAGCACCTGGTCGAGATGGGGCGCGGCGTAGAGGCGGCGGATCACAAGGAGTTCGACCAAAACGCCGGTGATGGCTGCGGCCGCGAGCGCTGCGGCCATCGCCAGCAGAAAGGAGCCCGTCGCCCCAGCGACCGCCGCCGCCGCGAACGCGCCGATCATATAGAGAGAGCCGTGGGCGAGGTTGATGAGACCCATCACACCGAAGATCAGCGTGAGGCCCGCCGCCATCAAAAACAGCATGATGCCGAACTGCACCCCGTTCAGGATTTGCTCGGCCAGAAGAACGAGCGACATCGACCACCCCACCTGTGCGCCCACCCGGCCTACTCGGCGGTCGCAGAGGGCTCAAGCGTCAGGTGCGAGGGACGGTCTGCATCCGCGCCAGAATGTCCACGCCTTGTGTCTTCCAGAAATGGAGGAGATCGATGAACACCCAGTTCTCGGCGAGCTTGCCACCCCTGCGCCGATAGATGTCGACCACGCGCATCTCGCCCGGCGTCTCCGAGCCCGGCATGCCCATGAACCCGCCGATATGGCGAGCGGTGAAGTTCGGCCACCCAAAAAAGCCGCCATACTCCCCCTCGGCCATGCGGCAGATGTGCGAGGTGGCGGAACGATCCCGGAAGGCCGCCCGAAAAGGCCCCGCATGTTGCTGGGCGTAGCGCGCGATTGTGTAGCTGGCACCGATTCCCGCCGGTCCCCACCACAGCATGTCGTCATGCCAGGTCCGCGCCAGCTCCTCCTCGAGCGGCAGGCCGAGGTTCCACGTGCCGAGATCGCGGACCATCGCGTTGATCGCCGCCAGGGTCGCCGTGCCCTCGGCCGCGGGTTGCGCGTCAAACAGGAGCCCGGTGTGCGGCTCCGGTCCTGGCTGCACCAAATGGGCGGCGGTTTGCGGGGGAAAGGGTGTGAGCCCCGCCTGCATCATCAGATGCGGGATGTCGAAGAACAGGGCCGTCTCGGCGATCTGCCCGGCGTCGATGCGCATAAACTCCGCATATCGCAGAAAAATCAGCTTGCCGGTCGGCTGAAGACCGAGCCAGTCGCGATCGAAGAGGCCCATGAGATGACCCATTGAGGCGACCCAGACCGTCGCCTCCCCGTCGATCTCGTTGCGGCCGGCCAGAAAGATATCCTGGCGCCGGGCCAGATGACTGAAGGCGCGCATGAGCGGCGCCCAAAAGGTCGCGGCGACCTCCTCCGGCCCGTGGAGCGTGTTGAACGGATGGCATCCGCGCCAGAGCGCGTCCGGCGCCATATGCCGCGACAGGGTTTTGCCGATCTGGTCTGGGGCGGCGGCCGCCATATGCTTGTAGCAGTCAAGGACAATTCTCTTTTCTGATTGAAAATCAGGCATTTGCCAGTGCTCTCACGGATCGGTTAATTAGCACTTGCCAAATCAACCCGAGCAAGTCTAGCGTTTTTGCATGCGTATGCAAAAGCGTGCGAAGAGGGGGAGCGATGGCGGAAATTCAGCTTCGCAACGTGTCAAAGCGCTGGGGCAGCTTCATCGGCGTCGACAATTTTGATCTGACCATCGCAGATCGGGAGTTTCTGGTTCTGCTCGGCCCCTCGGGCTGCGGCAAGACCACGACGATGCGGATGATTGCCGGGCTCGAGGATCCGACGGGCGGCGAGATCCTGATCGACGGCAAGGTCGTGAACACGCTCGAGCCAAAGGACCGCGACGTCGCGATGGTCTTTCAGTCCTACGCGCTCTACCCAAACATGACCGTCTACGACAATATCCGCTTTCCGCTGAAAGTGCGAGGGATCGAGACCGCGGGGCACGACGAGAAGGTGAGGCGCGCCTCGGCGATGGTCGAGCTCGACGACTTTCTCCACCGCAAGCCCGCAGAGCTCTCGGGCGGTCAGCGCCAGCGCGTGGCGCTCGCGCGGGCAATCGTGCGGGAGCCCAACGCATTCCTGATGGACGAGCCGCTGTCGAACCTCGATGCGAAGCTGCGCGTGTCGACGCGGGCGCAGATCAAGAACCTGACCCATGAGCTGTCGGTCACGACGATCTATGTGACCCATGACCAGATCGAGGCGATGACGCTCGCCGATCGAGTGGTGGTCATGAGCAAGGGCATTGTGCAGCAGGTCGGCACGCCAACCGACATTTACGACAATCCGGCCAATACGTTTGTGGCAGGCTTCATCGGCAATCCGGCGATGAACCTGATCGACGGGGAGGTTGTGAACGGTGTGTTCCGCGCGCCCAATGTCGAAATCCCGGTTGATGGCGGCACTGGACCGGTGACGCTCGGCTACCGGGCGGAGGATGCGCAGGTTGTCGAAAGCGGGGGCCAGATCAACGCACCGATCTACACACTTGAGCTCCTTGGCGATGCGACAATGGTGACTGTGCGCATCGGCGGCACGCTGGTGAGCGTGCGGACGGACAAGACGTTTCGTGCGGCGATCGACGACATGGTCTCGATCTCCGTGCCGACGGAGATTTGCCACCTCTTCGATGGAGAGACCGGTGCGCGACTTGAAGGTCGCGGCCTCCTGAACACTCGTGTCGGTGCGTGATTGCAAGGCGCATCGGCCCCTAAAACAAACAGGGAGTAGACCATGGTCCTAAGAACCATTGCCGCCGCGGGCCTCACCGCCTGCCTTCTTGGCACTGCGGCATATGCAGAGTGCGGCCCCGCCGGCCAGTCGATCCGCATTCTGGCGAGCGACTTTCCTGCGATACATGCGATAGCTGGCAACGCTGAGGAGATGTGCGGCGCGCGGGCGGCCGAGTTCGAACGCAACCACACGACCGAAGCGCGCGAGATCATGAACGCCGCCCTCACGCCGAACCCGGCGGAGTACACCAGCGTGATCGTGGCCAATGCGACGCTCACGCAGCTGATGAACGACGGTCTCGTGCGACCGCTGAACGATCTTGTCGACAAGTACGGCCAGAACCTGTCCTCCAACCAGCTTATCACGCTCGACGGTGATGTGATGGCGGTGGCGTTCATGGCGAACTCCCAACACTTGTATTCGCGCACGGACATTCTGGCCGAGGCTGGGTTCGAGGGCGTGCCGAGCACCTATGAGGAGGTGATCGAAGCGGCCGAGATGATCCGCGCCGCCGGAATCATGGAGCATCCGCTGGTGATGAACCTGCAGGTCGGCTGGAATGTCGGCGAAGTCTTCAACATGATCTATCTCGGCCATGGCGGCGCCTTCTTCGAGCCGGGCTCAGCAGAGCCCGCGATCAACTCTGAAGCGGGTCTTGCGACGCTCGAGGTGATGAAGGCGCTGACGGAGTATGCCAACCCGGACCACCTGACCCAAGCGTCGAACGAGACCCAAGGGCTTTGGGAGGCGGGCCAGGCGGCGCTCGGCATCATGTGGGGCTCGCGCGGCGGCGCGATCCTCGATGGCGAGGGCGCCTCCGAGGAGATCATCGCGAACACGGTTCTCTCAAGCGCGCCGACAGTGGGTGGTGGCACGATCCCGGCCGCGACGCTCTGGTGGGACGGCGTGACGATCTCCGCCAATGTGCCGGACGATGAGGCGGAGGCGACGTTTGCGGCGCTGATCGGGGCGATGACGCCCGAAATGGTCAAGGCAAACAACGACGACGCGGTGTGGCTCCTCGACGGGTTCACGCCTGGACCGGCAGCGGCAGGGATCGCCGAGACGGCGATGGGCGGCGCCAAATCCTATCCGATGATCCCCTATATCGGGATCATGCACACGGCCCTCGGC
>JBCDHQ010000092.1:0-13650 GCA_038749815.1 Pseudomonadota bacterium
CAGTTCTTCGTGCCGGTGGCCTACCGTGACAATGTCGAGGGTCTGATCAAGTCCCCGGTCCAGTTCTTCTGGAACATCTCCGTCGAGTGACGGCGTCAGGCCCGGCCGACCAAATCGGCCGGGCTCTTCTCCGGAGGGCAGCATGAAGAGGAATTGGCCCGCATATGGGCGCATGACCGAGGTCCGGATGCCTTTGATGCTCGGCGTCTATGGCGCAGTCTGCGGCGCAGTCCTCCGACGTCGGCCTGCCGGCTTGGACGGGGTGCCTCTGCCGGGCACGCGTGCCGCGCCGTGATGCAACCCGCTGCGGAGACACGGATTTTGTTCAGCGAAGCGCTTTTGGGGGTCGGCCTCGACGCTCCCGCGGATGCGCCAAACCCGGTCGATAGGACGCGCAGTCTCCCCTCGGCGCGCTGTCGGGATGACCGACCAGAATTGCGCGCGCAGATGCGCCTCCCTTCCCTTTGGGAGGGGCGCGACCCGCCGCGTGTCGGAGGCGACGAGACGGGCGCGACACCGGGCAGTGCGTTTGCTCTGAGCCCTTGGGTCGGTGCGGACGTCGGAGACGGATCTAGCCTCGCACCCTGTCGGTTCTCGAGCCTCAGAGCGCAAGATGGCTGCCCTTCGCCCAATGGGTGGGGCGCAAAGATCGACGCTGGGCGACGCGTCTGATGGTTGGCTACATTCTCAAGCGCATCCTGATGACGATCCCGGTGATGGGGGTCGTTGCGCTCTTTGTCTTCTTGCTCCTCCGCCTCGCGCCGGGCGACCCCGCCGCCGTGATTGCGGGCGACTATGCCACAGCCGAGGATGTCGCGCGGATCCGGGCGCAGCTCGGCCTCTCGGACCCGATCGTCGTGCAGTTCGGCACGTGGCTCGGCGCCCTCCTCCAAGGGGATCTCGGCACGTCGATTTTCAGCCAGAAGCCGGTGGCTGAGCTGATCGTCCAGCGGATTGAGCCGACGCTCCTCCTTGCCACCACGACCATCGTCTTCGCGATCCTCGTGGCCGTCCCGCTTGGGACGATTGCGGCCTACCGCGCAGGCTCCTGGGTCGACCGTGCCGTCATGCTCTTCTCCGTCGGGGGGTTTTCGGTGCCGGTTTTCGTCCTCGGCTACTGCCTGATCTACGTCTTTGCCCTGAACCTCAGATGGTTGCCCGTCCAAGGGTATCGGAGCCCCTTCGAAGAGGGGCTCGGCCCGTTCCTCGCGCACATAACCCTGCCGACACTGACGCTCTCGGTCATCTTCATTGCGCTCATCGCGCGCATGACCCGCGCCTCGGTCATCGAGGTGCTGGAGGAGGATTACATCCGCACGGCACGCGCCAAAGGCCAGTCGGAGGCGAAGATCCTCATTCGCCACGCGCTCCGGAACGCGGCGGTCCCGATCGTCACAGTGATCGGGATTGGCATCGCTCTTCTGATTGGTGGCGTCGTGGTGACGGAGAGTGTCTACAACATCCCGGGCCTCGGTCGTTTGGTTCTCGATGCCGTGCTGGCGCGGGACTACCCGATCATCCAGGGGCTGATCCTGTTTTTCAGCTTCGTCTACATTCTGCTCAACCTGGTGATTGACCTCACCTACACGCTGCTCGACCCAAGGATCCGCTACTGATGGTCGACGCCGCCACCGAAGCACCCACCGCCCCGTCAAGCCCCTCGACCCTCCGCCTGGCTGCGAAGAACACCGCCGTCCTCTGGGGCGGGGGCATGCTCGCCGTCATCGTTCTGATCGCGGCCATCGGCCCGCTTCTGACTGTCGATCCGATTGCGCTGAACCCAATGAACCGGCTGAAACCGCCCGGGGATGCAGGGCTCTTCGGAACGGACCAGTTGGGGCGGGATGTGTTCTCGCGCGTGGTCAATGGGGCGCGGATCTCGCTGATCGTGGGGCTCGCGGTGGCGGCGGTGTCGATTGCGCTCGGGCTTGTCCTGGGGCTGATCGCCGGGTTTGTGCGCTGGCTCGATGCAGCGATCATGCGGGTGATGGACGGGCTGATGTCGATCCCCGCGATCCTTCTCGCGATTGCGATGATCTCGCTCTCGGGCGCGACGCTTCTGACGGTGGTGACCGCGATCATGATCCCCGAGATCCCAAGGGTTGTGCGCCTCGTCCGGTCCGTTGTGCTGACCGTGCGCGAGGAGCCCTATGTCGAGGCCGCCATCGCGGCTGGCACCCGCACCACCCCGATCATGATCCGCCACATCCTGCCGAACACCATCGCCCCCCTGATCGTGCAAGCGACCTACATTTGCGGCTCGGCCATGCTGACGGAGGCGATCCTCGGCTTCTTGGGCGCCGGCATTCCGCCTGAGATCCCGTCCTGGGGCAACATCATGTCTGAGGGGCGGACCTTCTTTCAGTTGACCCCGTGGATCATCTTTTTCCCTGGCATCGCGCTCGGGGTGACGGTCCTCGCCGTCAACATCATGGGCGACGGGCTCCGCGATACGCTCGACCCACGGATTGCGAGGACGATGCGATGACGCCCGCACCGAGGGCGAGCGATCCGATGACGCCCTCCCAGAGGGCGATGCGATGAGCGTGCTCGAAATCCACGGCCTCTCGGTCAGCCTGCCCAAGGGCGCTGACCGGGCGCATGCGGTCGAGGACGTGTCGATCAGCGTCGATGCGGGTGAGATTGTCTGTGTTGTGGGCGAGTCCGGTTCGGGCAAGTCGGTGACGGCATTCACGGTGATGGGCCTTGCCGATGCGCGGGCGCTGAGGCCCGTGGCAGGGACGGTCGAGCTCGAGGGTGAGGATCTTCTGGGTGCGACGCCTGCGCGGCTGCGAAAGCTCCGCGGCGAGAAGATGGCGATGATCTTCCAGGAGCCGATGACCGCTCTGAACCCCGTCGCCCGGGTCGGCGACCAGATCGGCGAAGTGCTCGAGATCCACAGCGACCTCTCTGCCAGCGAGCGTCGCGCCCGTGTCCTCGCCGCGATGGAGGACGTGCATCTGCCGGAGCCCGAAAAGCTCTACGCCAGCTATCCGCACCAGCTCTCCGGCGGTCAGCGCCAGCGCATCATGATCGCGATGGCGCTGGTCCTTGAGCCGGTGCTCTTGATCGCCGACGAGCCGACGACCGCGCTCGACGTCACGACTCAGGCGCAGATCCTCTCCCTCATCAAGGAAATCCAGACACGCAAAGGGATGGGCGTCCTCTTCATCACGCATGATTTCGGCGTGGTGGCCGACATCGCGGACCGCGTCGTGGTGATGCAAAAGGGTCGAATTGTGGAACAGGGGACTGTGGCCGAGATCCTCGAGCGACCGAAGCACCCCTACACGACGATGTTGATCGGTGCCGTGCCCTCCATCACCCCGCCTGAGCGCGCGCCCGCGACCGGCGCGCCGGCACTCGCGACCCACGCGCTCTGCAAGGTGTATGGGGGCGGCGGTGTGTTCGGTGGGGGCCGCGAAGTGCGGGCGGCCGAAGACGTCACCTTCGATCTCGCCCGTGGCGAGACGCTGGGCATCGTGGGCGAAAGCGGGTCGGGCAAGTCAACTGTCGCGCGCTGCGTGCTGCGCCTGGTCGATCCAAGCTCCGGCGAGATCCTGATCGCGGGCGAGGACATCGCGAGCCTCCACGAGGCGGCCCTTCGGCCGCATCGCAAGGACATCCAGATTGTCTTTCAGGATCCGTACCGCTCGCTCAACCCGCGCCGGACCGTGGGACAGGCGATTGTCGAAGGGCCGATGAATTTCGGGCTCGGGGCAGGGGAGGCCCGGGCGAGGGCGGAGGAGCTCCTGAGGATCGTCGGGCTTGAGCCGCACGCGCTCGAGCGCTTCCCGCACCAGTTTTCGGGCGGACAGAGGCAGCGGATCTGCATCGCGCGTGCGCTCGCGATGGAGCCACAGATCCTGATCGCCGACGAAGCGGTCTCTGCGCTTGATGTGTCGGTCCAGGCCGCGGTGCTCGATCTCCTTGACGATGTCCGGAAGCGCTTCGATCTGGCCATGCTCTTCATCACGCACGACCTCCGCGTGGCGGCGCAAGTCTGCGACCGGATCCTCGTGATGCGCCGCGGCGAAGTGGTCGAGTCCGGTCGCACCGCGGATGTCTATGCCGCACCCGCCCATGACTACACCCGAGCCCTCCTCGCCGCCGCCCCCGGCCGTGACCGCCTGAGGACCTGAGACCCATGATCCCTGATGCCATAACCCGAGATGCCCCCGCCCTCCGCGCCGTTTTCGAGGACCTCCACCGCCATCCGGAGATCGGCTTCGAGGAGACGCGCACCGCCCGGATCGTCGCTGAAAAGCTCCGCGCCTGGGGGGTCGACAGCGTCGACGAAGGGCTCGGCGGCACCGGCGTTGTCGGCGTGATCCGCGGACGGGGGACCGGCAATCAGGCAATCGGCCTCCGCGCCGATATGGACGCGCTGCCGATCCAGGAGGCCACAGACCTCCCCTACGCGTCGGAGACCCCCGGGCAGATGCACGCCTGCGGCCACGATGGTCACACCACGATGCTCCTCGGTGCGGCCAAGTACCTGGCGGAGACGCGGGCGTTCGACGGCACCGCAATCCTGATCTTTCAACCGGCTGAGGAGGGTCTCGGCGGCGCGCGCCGGATGCTTGCCGAGGGGCTCCTGGAGCGGTTTCCGGTCACGGAGCTTTACGGCATCCACAACAATCCGTTCATGGAGCCCGGCACGCTCGCGATCTGCAAGGGCCGAGCCATGGCCGGCGCCCAGTTCTTCGACATTCGGATCAAGGGCCGCGGCAGCCATGCGGCGATGCCCCAGCAGTCCCGCGATCCGATTGTGATTGCCGCGGCGCTCATCTCCCAGCTTCAGAGCATCGTCAGTCGCAATGTCGCCCCCCTCGACACCTGTGTGGTGTCGGTGACGCAGGTTCATGCGGGCGTGGCCTACAATGTCGTGCCGGGCGAGGCGCATCTCGCCGGCACGGTCCGGTACTTCAAGGACAGCGTCCGCGACCTGGCCGAGACGCGTCTCAAAGGCATCTGCGCTGGTCTGGCAGCGGGGTACGACGTGGAGATCGAGGTCGACAGCCGCAACATCTTCGACGTGCTCGAGAACGATGCCGAGCTCTCGGATGCCTATCTGGAGGCCGCGGGCGACATTCTCGGCGCGGGGCAGGTGCGCGAGGTGACGGACCCGATGACAGGCTCCGAAGACTTCGCGGACATGCTCAAATCGGTGCCCGGCGCCTATGCGATGATCGGCCATGGCGGCAGCGCGGCGCTTCACAATCCCGAGTTCGTGCTCGGGACCGAGTGTCTGCCCGAGGGCGCCGCGGTTTTGTCCCGGATCGTGGAGCGGCGTCTGCCGCTCAGCGCGTGATCGGATCGATCGGCGTCGACGGCAGGCCCAGCCGCTCCTCGATTGCGCGCGCCACCTGCAAGAGCCGCGCCTCGCCCCGCGGGGGACCGACGAGCTGAAGCCCGACCGGAAGGCCCGCAGCCGTGAACCCCGCGGGCAGTGAGAGTGCGGGCAGGGCCGTTGTGGACGCCAGGAACGAGAACCGAAGCCAATCGATGTAGTCAGCGGTCGGCACACCGTCGACCGCCAGAGGATACTCCTCCTCCACCGGCCCCGCCGCGATGCCGACGACGGGGATCGCAAGGACATCGAAGCCTTCGAGGAAGACGCGCATTGCGTGGTAGAGCTGCGAGCGCACCCGGGTCGCATCAAAGATCTGCTCAGCCGTCAGGGCCAGCGCCGTTTTGACATTTCCCGCGAGCGTCGCCTTGAACTCCGCTTGGATGTGGTCCGGCATCCGCGCAAGGACGGCGCCGTAATGGATGCCGCGGAGGGTCACATAGGCCTCCTCAAGGCCCGGCAGGGCGGGACAGGCCTCCGCCACGGTCAGGCCATCGCCCTCGACCGCTGCCATGGCGCCCCGGAGGACGGCGCGGATCTCAGGCTCCACCGGGGCAAGCCCGCCCTGGTCTTCGGAGAACGCAACCCGGATCGGTCCGGGATTGCGCGCGAGCGCCGCCTGATATCCTTCTGCCGGTTCTTCAAGGCTGAGCGGATGGCGGGGATCTGCGCCGACCATGGCATCGAGGAACAGGGCCGTGTCGCCGACATCGCGCGCCATCGGACCCTGTACGGCCTCAAGCGCGAACGCGGTGTCGACCGGTGCGCCGCCGACGCGGCCGGGTGACGGACGGAACCCCACCACACCGCAGAGCGCCGCGGGCGTCCGGAGCGATCCCGCGAGATCCGAACCGTGGCTGAGCCAGACTTGCCCGGTGGCGAGCGACACAGCCGCGCCCCCCGAGGAGCCGCCGGCATTCTTTCGCGTGTCCCAGGGGTTTCGTGTCTCGCCAAAGAGCGCGTTGAACGTGTTCGCGCCGGCCCCGAACTGCGGCGTGTTCGTTTTGCCCGTGATCACTGCGCCGCGCGCCTCAAGCCGCTCGATCAGAGGGTCGCTCGTGTCCGGCACATTGTCTGCAAGCGCCGGTGTCCCCCCGGTCGCGCGCAGGCCCGCGACCGCGATCAAATCCTTGACGCCGATCGGCAACCCCGCCAGCCAACCGCGATGGTCTTGCGCGTCCCGCTCGGACACTGCCGCCACGGCCGCCCGCGCCCGCTCCTCCGCGCGGATGACAACGGCGTTCACCGCCGGGTCCACCGTCTCGATCCGCGCCAGTGCGGCGTCCAGCAGATCGCCCGGTGTGACCTCGCCCGCCTTGAGCGCCGCGACGGCCTGGCGGGCCGACCACCGACAGACCTCCGGCCCCGAAAAACTCGCCTCTGGTCGCGCCATGCTTCGTCCTCCCAGACACGACCTTGCCAAAGGCCGTTTGCCGCGGGAAGGGACGATCAGCTTGCGATGCGGTGAAGGCGGCGAAAGGCGTTCGGTGTCAGATCATAGTGGCGCCGAAACATGCGGTAGAAATGGCTCAGGTTCTCGATCCCGCAGCCAAGCGCGATCTCGGAAATCGGCAGATCGCTCTCTGCGAGGAGGTGCGCGGCGCGTTCGCTTCGCCGCCGGTTGACGAAGGCCGACGGCGTTGTGTCGAGATACCAGCGCATCTGGCGGCAGACATGGCCATGGGCGCGGCCGGTCTCGCGCACCAATGCCGACGCCCCACCGCGGAGGATCTCGGGCCGTCGGACTGCGGCGCAGGCCTCCACCAGCCATGTCGGCATCTCGGCCTGCCCAGCCTCGTCGCGGGTGATCAGCTCGGTCATTGCGAAGAGCAAAAAGCCCTCGATCTGCTCGGAGGTCGGATCCGACGTCTCCAGCGCATCGATGCGCGCCGTCAACGTGGCCAGCCGCTCCGCGCAGAGCGTCGTCCGCGACGGACGTTCTGCCGCTGACCAGAAAAAGAGGCCCTCGAGATCCGCGCCATGATCTGCCACCAGCCTGTCGGCTGCGTCGGACAAAAAGAGGAGCGTCGTCAGGCACGCCCCGGGACCGACAAGCTCGAACGCGTGCATATCGCCCGGACGAAGGAAGATGATCGTCCCCGGGGTCAGCGTCTCAGCCTCGCCCCCTTCGCAGAGCCGGATGTGCCCGGCTTCGACCACCGCCAACTCATGTGCATTGTGCATGTGTTTTTCGGCCCAAACACCTGCAGTCGTGTGGCGCCGCACAACGAAGCTGGCGCCCGGCGCAAGGGCCGAACCGGCTGACTGAAGCCGTGGCATCATCTCAAAATTCCCACATGTTTGAATATAAGGTAGAATGAATATTACTCGTCAAATCAAGTGTGTTTAGCGTGGGCGTCGTTCAAGGGCGTCACCACTCGAACGGGTCGACCGTCTTTCGTTTGCCGATCATGAAAGCATCTGCGACGTGCACCAGCGGGCGGTCATCTACGTCGCTGTCGCCCGCTGCGATGAGATCGGCAAAGCGGGCGTAGAGCCGCGGATACTCTTCGTCTTCGCCGCCAGTGACCTCACGTCCGGCAACGGCGAAGCGCGCGCCGCCCTCGCTCAGCACAGCCTGACCGTCGGCTGTCTCGAGCGTGATGGTCCAGGCCGGCGGGCCGGTGCGCCGCCAGTCAAAGCTGGCGCCGATGTCAGCGGCCGTGTCGCTCCGGAACCGCAAGGCGGCCGCAATTGGCGTCTCCCGGTTTGCCGGAAAGGCAAGCTCCGCCTCCGCAAGATGCACCGACCCGGGCAGGATCGCTGTCATCACAGAGAGCGCGTTGATGCCCGGATCGAACACACCGAGCCCGCCCGGCGCCCAAATCCAGTCCTGCCCCGGGTGCCAGACGCGAACGTCCTCCTCCCATGTGATCTGCACCGCGTGGATCGTGCGGTCCGCCAACCATGCGCGCGCTGCGTCGACCGCTGCCGCCTCGCGCGCATGCCACGTCGCAAAAAGCGTCACACCGGCGGAGCGGGCCCGGGCCGCGAGGTCCCGCACTTCGGCCAATGTCGCGCCCGGCGGCTTCTCCAACATCACATGGCGCCCGGCCGCGATGGCGCGACGCGCATCGCCGTAGCGGACCTGCGGCGGCGTGCAGAGCGACACCGCCTGCACGTCGCGCTCAGCGTCGAGAAGCTGCTCGAGCGACGAGTAGCTCGCGCTTCCCTCAACACTGGCGGAGCGGCTGGCCGTTGCAGAGAGGGTGAAGTCCCGGCTCTCGGCAATCGCTGGAATGTGTTGATCCCGGGCAATCTTCCCGATCCCGACGAGAGCGATGTTCGTGGTCATGGCGCCACCTCACTGTCAGCGGCCGGCTCGAGACCTGCCGCTGAACCTGTCCCCGAATCCCAGGTCCGTGGGGGAGTATCAGGCCGCCATTCCCGGCCCGATGTCCAGTCGCGGAGGCGCCGGTGTGCCCTCGACTGGCCGCAGTGGCGGGTCTAGGCCTGCAAGCGACGATATCTCATTGCGCTTTGAGCTCAGCACGGATCCGAGGGGCTCCAAACCAACCCTTTCGGGCGGTCCCAGCGCCCCGAAGCAGACCGGGGATGCGCCGCCCAGCGACCGGGAGGCTCAGCGCCGGCTGGTCAGCAAGAAAAGCCCGAAGGGCGAGCGTCCAATCCGCGCTAAGGTGAGGCTCTGACAAGGATAGGACGCGAGGCGTGCGCATGCAGTGCTCCCCGATCGGCCTGTCGCAGCGCTCGGTCACCGATGGAGGGCGTCTTCTGCTGGGACGGATCCCGGTTACGGCGGAACGTCCCGATCACGTCCGGTTCTCCCATCGATTAGGATCGCACTCTCGATGAGCCGGTCTCTCGGACACGCGACGCTTGATGCCCTGACGGCGAGCCTCTGAAGATCCGCATCGAGTGCCAGCTCAAATGACCACGACTTCGACGCCGCGGCTCCCCCAGCGGCAACGGACCAGAGGTCAGCGATGCACCACCAACTCCATCGGCCCACCCGATGGCTTGGAGGCCCGACGAGGAGCGAAGAGACGTTGCCACTCCAGAGAGTCCCCCAAGACCTGTGCGTCTGGACAACGAGTTTCACTCGACCAGTCGTTTTGTGATCGTGGCAGCTTCATGGCGGATGGGGTGGGATTCGAACCCACGAAGGAGTTGCCCCCTTACCGGTTTTCGAGACCGGCGCCTTCGACCACTCGGCCACCCATCCTGGTCTCGCCAGGTGCCTGGCGCTGAGAGCGTATAAGCGGCGCGCCCCAGGCGGGCAAGGGTGATCTGGAAACTCTTCGGGATTGACAGAAAAACCCGAGTGCCACATAAGCCGGGTCTCGCGCGTCTTTGACGTGTTTTACATCTGCGCGATCACCGGATCGCGCCGCTGTCCCAGGCGCCACGCGATGTGGCAAAAGTGGCCGAAACCCCGCCGAAGGACGCGATTGGAGGAGTTGGGCCTATGTTCGCGGTGGTGAAGACCGGCGGCAAGCAATACAAAGTGGCGGTCGACGATGTTGTGACCGTTGAAAAACTCGAGGTGCGTCCGGGCGATCGGGTGCAGTTCGACCAGGTTTTGATGCTCGGAGGCGACAGCCCTGTGATCGGAGCGCCTGTGGTCGACGGTGCGGCCGTTGTGGCCGAGGTCGTTGAGCAGGTGAAGGCGCCGAAAGTGATCTCGTTTGTGAAACGGCGCAGAAAGCACTCCTCCAAGCGCAAGCGCGGCCATCGCCAACCGCTGACGACGGTGAAGATCACGGAAATCCTGCCGAGCGGCGCTGCGACGAGCGCGCCCGTGGCAGCTGAGGACTGAGGAGGGTCAGATGGCACACAAGAAAGCAGGCGGGTCCTCGCGAAATGGGCGTGACAGCGCGGGGCGGCGGCTCGGTGTGAAAAAGTTCGGCGGCGAGGTCGTGGTCCCAGGCAACATCATCGTGCGCCAGCGCGGCACGCGCTGGTGGCCGGGGCAGGGTGTCGGCATCGGCCGAGATCACACGATATTCGCAACCGCAAATGGAAATGTGCGGTTTCACAAGGGTGTTAAGGGCCGCACGTTCATTTCGGTCCTGCCAACCCAGGACGCCGCTGAGTAGGCCGAGCAACTTTCCATGACGAAAGGGCCCGGTCTTAGGATCGGGCCTTTTGCGTTGGACGCGGCCGCCCGATCCGGACATGAGATCTGGAGTGTGCGATGGCGCTGACGGGCAAAGATCTGATCGAGATGGGCTTTACGCCGGGGCCTTGGTTTGGGCCCGCGCTGGACGAGGCGAATGCGCGGGGCCTTGGCGGCGAGGCGCTGCGCGCGTTTCTGGAGACGCACGCTCCACCCCCGCCCATCGACCTGCAAAAGAGCGTGCCGTTCGAGGTCAACATCGAGGCGGAGACAGTGGCCGAGGAGGCCAACGTCGCAGCCGTGCTTGAGACCATGCGGCTCCTGATGAAGACGCCCACGGTCCGGGCCGGCGCGGTGATGCCGGACGCCTGTCCGGCCGGCCCCGTCGGAACGATCCCGGTCGGAGGCGTCGTCGCGGCCGAGGGCGCGATCCATCCGGGGTTTCACTCGGCCGACATCTGTTGTTCGGTGATGGTCTCCGAGCTTGTCGGGGCGACACCTGCCTCGGTGCTCGATGCCGTGCAGGCCTCGACCCATTTCGGTCCGGGTGGCCGGGCGGAGGGGCAACGGCTGCCGGTCGACCTTGAGCTGATCGATGCGTTTCGGGGAAACCGGTTTCTGAACGACCAGAAAATCCTCTTCACAGCCGAAAGCCATATGGGCACCCAGGGCGATGGCAACCATTTTGCGTTTGTGGGCCAGTCCAAGGCGACGGGAACCGTCTGCCTTGTCACGCATCACGGCTCCCGCGGTCCTGGCGCGGGGCTTTACAAGGCCGGGATGCGGGTGGCCGAAGCCCTGAGGCAGCGACGCTCTCCCGCGACGCTGAAGCAAAACGCTTGGATCGACGCAGAGAGCGCGGAGGGCCGCGCCTATTGGGACGCGCTTCAGATCCTCCGGCGTTGGACCAAGGCCAACCATGAGGTGATCCACGACCGGGCCCTCGCCGCCGCCGGCGCCGATCTCTCGCACCGGTTCTGGAACGAGCACAACTTTGTCTTCCGCGAGGGCGACATGTTCTTTCACGCCAAAGGCGCCACGCCGATCGATCCGGCGTTTCTGCCGGATACGAGCGGCGTCCAGATCGTGCCGCTCAACATGGGCGCGCCGATCCTTTTGGTGAAAGGGCAGCGCACGCAGCGCAACCTCGGGTTTGCGCCGCACGGGGCGGGGCGAAACCTGTCGCGGAGCGCGCATCTCCGCGGACTTGGCGGCCGGCCCGTTGACGCGGTCTTTGAGGAGGAGACGCAAGGCATCGACGCGCGGTTCTGGTGCGGGCGGCCGGATCTTTCGGAGCTTCCGTCGGCCTACAAGAACCCGGTCGCGGTGCGGGCGCAGATGGCTGCGTTCGATCTCGCGGATGTCGTGGACGAGATCATGCCCTATGGGGCGATCATGGCCGGCGACTGGGAGCACGACGCCCCCTGGCGGCGGAAGCGGCGATGATCGATCTCATCGGCCTGGCACTCCTTGGCGTGGCCATGATCGCCTCACCCGGCCCCGCCAACATGGTGCTCATGACGGCCGGGGCGGAGTTTGGCCTCCGCCGCGCGCTGCCCTTTGTCTTTGGCGTGGCGATGGGCAAGCAACTGGTGATCTGGCCTGTGGGCCTCGGTCTTCTGGCAGCGACCGCCAGCCTGCCGGGCCTCGCCACGGCGCTGGCGTTTCTGTCCGCGGCGTACCTCCTCTGGCTTGCCTGGCGGATCGCTGGTGCGCGGATCGTGGCGGGGCGCGCGCGGCCGCCGCGCTTTGCGGCCGGCCTCGTCGTGCACCCGCTGAACCCGAAGGCCTGGGCGCTCGTCACCTCGGCCTTTGGTGTCTACGCGGCAGGGGCGCCGCCGCTTCTTGGAACGCTGATCGTTGCGCTCACATTTCTGGCCATCCAGCTTGTCTTTCACCCCCTTTGGTGCTGGGGCGGGGCGCGGCTGGCCCATGCGGTGGCCGGGACACAGGCGGAGCGGGCGCTGATGATCTGCCTTGCTGCGCTGACAGTGGCGAGTGTAGTCGTGGTGCTCGTCAATGTTGGGTGATATGTCAGATCAAGTCCTCGGGACTGAGCGCTTGACGCTCCGACCGCTCCGACATGCGGATGCCGGACTGATCGAGCTTTATGCCGGCAATGCGCGTGTGGCGCGAATGACAAGCTCCATTCCCCACCCGTACCCGCCGGGCTCCGCCGCGGCCTTCATTGAAAAGACCCTCCGCTCGGGCGCGCTGACCTGGGCGATCGACCACAACGGCTCCTCCGAGGGGCAGATCATCGGTGTGATCGGCCTCCGGGAGGACACCGAGATCGGCTATTGGCTTGGTGAGCCATTCTGGTCGACGGGCTTTGCGACGGAGGCCGTGGACGCGGTGATTGGCGAGGCGCGGAGGCGCGGTCTGCCAGAGCTCCGCGCGCGCGTCTTTCAGGACAATCCGGCCTCGGCCCGCGTGCTGACCAAGGTGGGCTTTGCCTACGAAGCCGCGGGCGAAGTGTACTCCGCCGCGCGCGCGGCCGTTGTTCCGGACTGGCGCTACCGCCTGGTGCTGTCATGAAGTTTCTCGATCTCGCCAAAGTGTATGTCCGCTCGGGCGCTGGCGGCGGGGGCGCCGTCAGCTTCCGCCGCGAGAAGTTCGTCGAGTACGGGGGGCCCGATGGCGGCGATGGCGGTCGCGGCGGCGATGTTGTCGCGGAGGCGGTTGAGGGGCTGAACACCCTCATCGATTTCCGATACCAGCAGCACTTTTTTGCGAAGAACGGGCAGGGTGGCCAGGGGCGGGGGCGCACGGGGCGCGACGGGTCCGATGTGACGCTTCGGGTGCCGGTCGGAACGGAGATCCTGGAGGAGGATCAAGAGACCCGGATCGCCGACCTGGCAGAGCCGGGCGCGCGGGCAATCCTTGCGGAGGGGGGCAATGGCGGCTGGGGCAACCTGCGGTTCACGACGTCGACGAACCGGGCTCCCCGTCGCGCCAATCCGGGCCAGGTGAGCGTCGAGCGAACGCTCTGGCTCCGGCTGAAGTTGATTGCCGATATCGGCATTGTGGGGCTTCCTAACGCTGGCAAGTCTACCTTTCTCGCGGCGACCTCCAATGCCCGCCCGAAGATCGCAGACTACCCGTTCACCACGCTGCACCCGGGCCTCGGCGTTGTGGCCGTCGATGGGGCGGAGATGGTCGTGGCCGACATCCCTGGCCTCATCGAAGGGGCGCATGAGGGCCGGGGCATCGGCGACCG
>JBCDHQ010000093.1:0-13586 GCA_038749815.1 Pseudomonadota bacterium
ATTGAAGACTGTCTCATCGGCGAGGACCGTCTTGCCCGCCTTCCGCGCAAGTTCGACCGCCACCATGTTCGACGGCCAGATGCAGTCCTTGCCGGTGGTGTCGAGGGTCGTCGCCATCTCGATCGAGCCGGCACGCGTCGCATCGAGGGTGATGCGATAGCGCCCCTCAATGATCTCCGTCACGCGGGGGTTTCTGAGGAGGGCGGACTTTTCGCCGCCGAAGAAGATCGACACCTCCACAGGGTCTCGCCGCTCGACCGAGCGGGTCAGGCTCGAGAGGTCAAGAACGCTGACGCCGATGGAAATGGCCGCGACAAGCGCCAGCGCAAGAAGCCCCAAGAGCGTGCGGGTCATGAGCTCTCCTCAAACACGGGTCATTTGGACGCCGAGCGCGTCGACCTCCGCCTCGAGCGCCGCGACATCGTTCTCGAGACAGGCGTCGTCGATCTTCTCAACCACGGTTCGAAAATTCCGGATCCTCTGGCCGAGATCGTGGAGGCGGGTGTGCGCGGCGCCTTGGGAGCGGCTGGCCAGATCGACATAGGTCTCGACGCTCGTGACCATCTTCGGCAGATGGTGGTGGATGAAGCTCCGCGTGCGGCGGAAATCGGTCGCGTCGCGCGCGATCTGGTCGCGGATCGACGTCAGATGGAGGGCCATCCCCTCAAGGTCACCTTGCGTCTCGGCGGGCGCGATGGCCGCCGCCCGCCCGATCCGCGTGGCGGCGTCCGTCAGGAGTTGGTCCGCCGCGTCGAGATCCGCGGCCGTCACCCGCTCCCCGACAACGATCTCCTCCAGCGGGCGGCGCCGCGGCACGACGAGGATCAGCGCAAAATAGACGACCACAGCGAGGAGGAGCGCCAACCACCAGACCAACAGGAGCCCGAAATAGAGGCCGAGAAACACTCCGGCGGCCACAGCCGCCGCCAGCCCCTGACGGAGACCGTCGGACAGCGCCACTAGTTGTATCCTTTGGCGGAGCGGAGGGCCTTGGCGAGGTCATCGCCCGCGTGGAAGAGCCGCCCGATCGTGATCTCGTTCAGCTCCCGCAGTTGCGCCTCGTCGGCCTGACCGAAGGCAATCGCGTGGATCGGCACGTCGAGGCCGAAACCCGAACGGCGGAGCACGTCGAGCATGAACTCCCGATTGTCGATGGCCGACGCCCCGTCCGTCATCGCGACAATGGCGGGCAGGTAGTCAAACAGGGTGCCGTCAGACGCCCAGGGCTCCAACGCCTCGAGCGCGCGCACGACCGCGCCATAGAGGTCGGTGCCGCCGCCCGCCTGCAACCGCTCCACCACGCGGAGAGCTTCGGCGAGGGCCTCGTCGCTCGCCCCCTCGATCACCACGGGGCGTCCGGCCACATTGTTGAACGGAAGGATCACCGTCACATCGCGGGGCGAGGGCTGCAGGAGGTTCAGCGTCGCCTGCTCTCGGTCCAGAAGCAGGCGCATGGCCTCCTTGAGCTGCTCGAGCGGCTCACCCTCCATTGAGCCCGACACGTCCAGAACCCAAACGGTCATGGACGGCTTTCGAAGGTCGGTCTGGTAGAGCCTGAGGGCCTCTGCGATCACGGCGCTTTCCGGCGTCGGGATTGGTGCAATCGCCCGCGCCGGGTCCACACCCCAGTCCGGGTTCCATACAGCCTGGCTGACCCCTGCTTGGAGGCCCACGAGCCCCGTGCGCCGGCCGAGATCCGAAAGCCTCGCCTGCGTCTCCGACGACAGAAGAAAGGCTTGCAGGTTCAGGAAGGCCTCCTCCTTCGCAGAGTCACCCTTGTCGACGAAACCGAGCGGGCTGTCCGCCACGGCGAGACCGTTCGCCGGATAGACGATGTAGAGGGGCTCCTCCCCCGCGGCCGTCAGCTCTTGATTGGCCTCAAGGATCACAGCCTCGTAGTTGAACATCGCGTCATAGGCGTCCGGTGACCCGACCAGCGCGTCCTTCAGCCACCCGGACGATCCGGAGGAGCGGTCGATCTGCGCGAGGAGGGCGCGAACGTCAGCCTGCACACGCTCATCGGACAGATTCGTCATCTGCAGCAGATCGGGGTTGTCCGCGAAGGCGTAGAGAAACCCGAAATAGGCCGACGCGCCGGAATTCGACTGCGTCGCCGATGTCATCGCCAGGCGAAAAACGTCCTCCGTGGCGGCCTCGGCGATCATCTGGATGGTGATGTCGTCCCGCCCGACCCAGCCGAGCTCTTCCGCGACCGAGCGGCGGAGGCCGAGAACGACGGGTGAGCGCAAAATAGACTGATCATGGCGGACGACCCGCTCCGTGTCGCCGAGTTCGATCCAGAGCGAGTGCGCAGGCCAAACCCCGTCAAAGGCCGTCTCGACCCCGCGGCTGAGCTCCCGCGAAATGTCGACCGAACCCTGGTAGGTGACCGTGACGTCGACCCCTTCGCGTGCGCCCCACTCCGTGATCAGCGCCTCGAGGGGTCGGTTCTCCGAGCCCGATACGATGGCCAGCTCGGCGCGCGGCCCACCGCCGAGAAACGAGGACCCGAGAACGAAGAGGCCGATCATCGCGACCCCGGCAGCTACTGCCAAAACACTCCGTCTGACCATCGACCCTTCCAACCTGCACAGTCAGAGAGATAGGCAATCGGCGCGCCAAAACCAAGCGAGCTGTCGGACTGGCATCTCTTTTGCGCAGCACCCGCCAATTCCCTTTGACAGCCGTCACAGCGCCGGCCCAGATCACGCTATGGCGTACTCCGAGAGGCTGGCTGCAGAAATCAAGGCGCGCGAAGGTGAGATCGTCACGCTCCTCCAAGAGCTGCTGCGCATCCCCACTCTGAACCCGCCCGGCGCGCACTATCGCGACATCTGCGAGCATCTCGCCACCCGTCTCCATCGCCGTGGCTTTGCGTGCCAAATTCTGAGAGCCGAGGGAGCGCCCGGCGACAGCGACGCGTATCCCCGCTGGAACCTCGTCGCCCGCCGCGAGGGTGGCCCCGGTCCCACAGTCCACTTCAACTCCCACACGGACGTTGTGGAGCTCGGCCGCGATTGGACCGTGCCCCCCTTTGAGGGGATCGTTCGGGACGGCCGCGTGTACGGCCGCGGGGCCTGCGACATGAAAGGCGGGCTTGCGGCCTCCGTGATCGCGGTCGAGGCGTTTGTCGACCTCAGCCCGAACCACACCGGTGCGGTCGAGATCTCAGCGACCGCGGACGAAGAGACCGGCGGCTATGGTGGCGTTGCTTGGCTCGCCGAACGGGGGTACTTCGCGCCGGGCCGGGTCGATCACGTGATCATCCCCGAGCCGCTCAACAAAGACCGGATCTGCCTCGGCCACCGCGGCGTTTGGTGGGCCGAGATTGAGACCTTTGGGCGGATCGGCCACGGCTCCATGCCGTTCCTCGGCGATTGCGCCGTGCGCCACATGGGCGCGGTGATCGCTGAGATGGAGGCGACGCTCTTTCCGGCACTCGCCGACCGCCGAACCGAGATGCCCGTGGTGCCCGAAGGCGCGCGTGCCTCCACTCTCAACATCAACTCGCTCCATGGCGGACAGGCAGAGCTCCCCCCCGAGTTCACCGGCTTCCCCGCGCCGGTCGTTCCCGACAGCTGCCGCATGATCATTGACCGGCGCTATCTCTACGAGGAGACGCTTGAGGGCGTGAAGGCCGAGGTGCACGCCCTCCTTGAGCGTGTCGCAGACCGGCGACCCGAGTTCCGGCACGCAATCCGAGACCTCCACGACGTCGCTCCGTCGATGACGGCGAAGGACGCGCCGGTGGTCACCGCCGTGTCGAGCGCCATAGAAGAGCGGCTCGGCCGCGCGCCAGAATTCGTGGCCTCCCCCGGGACCTATGACCAGAAACATGTGGACCGGATCGGCAAACTCAAAAACTGCATTGCCTATGGTCCGGGCATCCTCGACATCGCCCACCAACCCGATGAGTGGATCGGCATTGCGGACATGACAGACGCTGCCGCCGTGATGGGCACAGCGCTCTCAACCCTCCTCCGCACCGCCGACTGACACCCAGCGCCCTCAGCGGCCAGCCACGGATCCCCCCGGTCCGACGGGCAGGACCAAGGGCCATCGCCGCGCAAAGCGCGGCGCCTGCGGCGGAGCCGCAGGGCTTCCGGGCACAAGCCCGGAAGCATGGCCCGCCGCCGCCCAGGAGACCCGTCGCGACGGATGATCGCCTTGGTCTCGTTGAATTCGGGTCGTTACATCAGTCAAGGACACCCCAAATGGCCCGCACTCTTCTTGTATGTCTTGCCGCTCTCACGGCACTCCCAGCGCTCGCAGAGCCAATCGACCGGTCTGGCCTCCGCGGCGAGCGGCAGGCGATCCGGGATGAGCGCCGCGCTCTGGTCACCGAGACCTGTGACCCTCGCGGCGCGCAAAACTGCGTCGACGCCCGCCAAGCGATCGCGGAGACACAACCCCAACGCCTCCAGCGGCGGGATGAGCAGCGCGCGTTTCGCCGTGAGCTCTGGAGCAACTGAGACAAAAAAGGCCCGGACCAAAGGGTCCGGGCCAGTAAAACCAGGGCGACGATGGCAGCCCTGGGGGGAGATCAGTTGGTGAACTCGGGATAAGCTTCCATGCCGAGTTCGGAGTTGTCCAGGCCGTTCATCTCAGACTCTTCGCTGACGCGGATGCCCATCACCGTGTTGAGGATCACCCAGACGACGAGCGAGACGACGAAGACGAACACACCCACGATCACGATCGAGACGAGCTGCGCCATGATATTGGCGTCTCCGTTCGTCAGAACCACGGCGATTGTGCCCCAGATGCCGGCGAAGAGGTGCACCGGGATCGCGCCCACGACATCGTCGATCTTGAGCTTGTCGAGGAACGGCACGCCGAAGACAACGATCACGCCGCCGATCGCGCCGATGATCGTCGCCATCCCGAGCGATGGCGTCAGCGGTTCGGCCGTAATCGACACCAGGCCCGCCAGCGCACCGTTGAGCACCATGGTCAAGTCGACTTTGCCATACATCACCTGCGTCAGGATCAATGCAGCAAACGCGCCACCCGCAGCGGCGGTGTTCGTGTTGGAGAAGATCCGCGAGACATCCGCGATATCCCCAACGGTGCCCATGGCGAGCTGCGAGCCGCCGTTGAACCCGAACCAACCGAGCCAGAGGATGAACGTCCCGAGCGTCGCAAGCGGCATGTTGGAGCCGAGCATCGGCGAGACCGAGCCGTCCTTGTTGTACTTGCCGGTCCGCGCGCCAAGGATGATGGCGCCGGCCAGTGCCGCCCAACCGCCGACGGAGTGCACGACAGTCGAGCCTGCGAAGTCATAGAAGTAGGAGAGCTCCGCGGCCGCGAGGGTTTCATTGCCCCAGCCGGTCTCAAGGAAGCCGCCGCCCCATTTCCAGGAGGCCTGGATCGGATAGATGATGGCCGTCAGGATCGCGACGAAGATTAGGAAGGGCCAGAGCTTGATCCGCTCGGCCAGCGCGCCCGAGACAATCGACGCCGTCGCGGCACAGAACATGAGCTGGAAGAAGTAGTCCGAGCCCGTCGAGGCATAGGCCGCATCATCGACGGCATCATATGCGACGCCCACCGCCTCAAGAACAGCCGGACCCCAGACGCCCGACAAGTACCCAGAGGTCTCACCACCGATCATCCAGGTGCCGAGCGGATACATCAGGTTGTACCCGATGAGGTAGTACATGATCGCGGCAAGCGAGAAGAGCCCGATGTTCTTCGTGCACTGCATCGTGACGTTCTTCGAGCGGACGAGACCCGCCTCGAGCATCGCAAAGCCCGCCGCCATCCACATCACCAGGAAGCCACCGATGAGGAAGAGCAACGTGGTCAGGATCCAGGCGGTTTGCTCGCCCGGTGCCGCACTGACGACGGCTGCGGCATCGTCCTGCGCGAGGACCGGCGCCGCAAGGGTCAGTGCCAACGCGGCCAGACCCGAAATTTTGATCGATTTCAACATTCCTGTCTCTCGTCTTTTGAAGGTCGCGGGGTCAGAGGGCGTCTTCGTCGGTTTCGCCGGTGCGCACCCGCACGGCCTGCTCGACCGACAGCACGAAAATCTTGCCGTCGCCGATCTTGCCTGTTTTTGCGGTTTCCGAGATCGTGTCGATCGTTTGCTGGACAAGGCCGTCGTCCACGACGACCTCAAGCCGGATTTTCGGAACGAAGTTCACGACGTATTCGGCACCTCGGTAGATCTCGGTGTGGCCCGCTTGGCGGCCATAGCCTTTGACCTCGGTCACCATCAGACCCTGCACCCCGATGCCGGTGAGCGCCTCGCGCACCTCCTCGAGCTTGAACGGCTTGATGACGGCGATAATCAGTTTCATTGGTCCCTCTCGCCAGGTTGAGCGCGCCGGGGGCACCGACGCCTGAGCGTCAACAACAGGGCGAGACGCCGCAGGAGCCAGAAATTTGCGTAGATTCTTCGAGAATCCGGACGCAATGCGGCCAATGTTCAATGCTCTGAGCAAGTGGCGCGGAATTTGCCCAAAATTCGGGCAGGGAGAAAAAGCCAAGCTTTTGCTCCACAAGCGCCGGACGCTCAGCTAAGATCAGCCTATGAGCGACCCGAAAGAGGTTCGCGAGGATGGCACGGAAGAGCAGGCGAAAGACGCGCACATCGCGTCGAAAGCACAAACCAGGGTTGCTCGAACGCGCGCTGAGACGCGCGTTTGGCGGTCTTTTGCGCATCACGTGGTGGGTCGGCGTCCGCGTCGGGGCCGTTGTGGCCATTGTCGTCGGCGCAGCGACCCTCCTGGCCTATGCGGCCCTGCCGGACATGGAAGAGCTCCTCGACGGTCGGGAGCGAGGGTCGGTCACGCTCCTCGACCGGAACGGCGAGGTCTTTGCCTGGCGTGGAGAGCAGTATCAGCTGGTGCGGGCGGACACCGCCTCGCCGCATCTCATCAACGCTGTGATCGCCACTGAGGACCGTCGCTTCTACAACCATATCGGCCTCGATCCGATCGGCATCACGCGGGCGCTCGCCGCCAATCTTCGCGCCGGGCGGGTGGTCCAGGGCGGCTCCACCATCACGCAGCAGGTTGCGAAGATCCTCTTTTTCTCCAACACGCGAAGCCTCGAACGCCACATCAAGCAGGTGCCCTATGTGCTGGCGATGGAGCTCAAGTACTCCAAGGACGACATCCTCTCGATCTACCTCAACCGCGCCTATCTCGGCGCGGGTGCGCAAGGGTTCGAGGCCGCCGCGCAGCGCTACTTCGGCAAATCCGCGCGCACGGTGACGCCGGCCGAAGCGGCAATGCTGGCGGGGCTTCTTAAGGCGCCATCGCGCTTTGCGCCGACCCGCGACATCGCGGCCGCCCAGACCCGGGCGGAGGTGATCATCGGGCTGATGGAGCGCCAGGGCCACCTGACTGCGGCCGAGGCCAACGCCGCCCGCGTTGCCCCTGCCACTCTGTCCTACGCGGCCTCTGCCCGGCGCGGTGCGGCCTTCGCGGATTGGGTGATGGCGGCGGGACCCGCGTTTCTCACAGCGGCGACCACCGAGGACGTGGTGATCGAGACAACCTTCGATCCCCGCCTCCAGCGCGCAGCAGAGGACGCTTTGGCCAGCGTCTTTGCCGAGAAGGTCCGCCCTGGCTCAAAGGCGCAGGCGGCGATCGTCGTGCTCTCACCAGATGGAGCGGTGCGGGCCATGGTGGGCGGGCGCCAGTCCCGGACCGCCGGCCAGTTCAACCGGGCGACGCAAGCCCTCCGGCAGCCGGGGTCGGCCTTCAAGACAATCGTCTACGCAGCGGGGCTCGAGGCGGGCATGTCGCCCGAGGACACGTTCTATGACGCACCGATCACGCTCGAGGTGGCGGGGTCCGCGCCCTGGTCGCCGGCGAACTACGACCGGACCTACCGCGGCGAGGTGACGCTGACAGAAGCGTTTCGGGCCTCCATCAACACGGTCGCCGTCAAAGTGGCGGAGCGGGCGGGGCGCGCCCGTGTGCGCGCCATCGCGGAGGATTTTGGCATCAGCTCCGACATCGCCGCCGGGCCTGCACTGGCGCTCGGCGTCTCAGAGATGACGCTCCTCGAGCTGACAGGCGCCTATGCGGGGATCCGGAACGCCGGACGGCGCGCAACGCCCTACGGAATGGAGCGCCTTCGCCTCAAATCCGAGACATCCCCGCTGATGGGGTCCGACCGCGGGGACGCGGTGCCAGTGATGACGGAAGTCGCCGCGAGCGATCTCATCGGCATGTTGCAAGAGGTGGTCGAAACCGGCACCGGTCGGCGCGCGCGGTTGCCCGGGCGAGAGGCCGCCGGGAAGACCGGCACAACCAACTCGGCCCGCGACGCGTGGTTCATCGGGTTTACGGCCGACTACGTCGCGGGTGTCTGGCTCGGCTACGACGACAATCGGCCGCTCACGGGGACGACCGGTGGCGGTCTGCCCGCGGACATCTGGCGCGAGACCATGATCCGCGCCCATGACGGCCTGCCGGCGCGCCCACTTCCATCCCTGCACTCGACTGCGGCCGACCGCCGCGCCGCTGGGGATGCCGCTGAAACCGTGCTGCGCGCGCTCCGCGCCGTTCAAACCTCACAATAGCTCTCCGAGCAGAGCGTGGCCGGCCACGGGGCAAGGGCCATGCTCACGGGCGTGCCCGTGAGCCCTGCGGCAGCGCCGCAGGCGCCGCGTTTCACGCGGCGATGGCCCCGGGGCGCCGCGCGTGTGGCTGACGACGCTCAGGCGCCGCGACGTTGGAGGTCGGCGATCAGCGCATCGACATTGTTGCCGTTCTGCGCCAAGAGCGCGCGGATCTCGCTCCGCTCGGTCGTCAGCATCGAGACGCCCTCAATGAGCACATTGAACATCTTCAGGCTGCCCGACCGATCGCTGACCTGCCAATCCACAGCGACGGGGCTGCTGCCCGCGTAGCTGACCCGGCTCGAGACCACGAGACCCCTCTCTCCGAAATCCTTCGCGCCCGTCACTTGGACTTGCGCGTCCTGGAACTCGCGGAACTGCGACCCGTACTTGTTCGCGACATATCCCCGAAAGGCCGTGACAAAGGCGCTCTGCTGGCCGCCGCTCATCGAGTTCCAGGGCTGCCCCAGAACCGAGCGCGCGATCACCGGGACATCGCCGTAGCGATCAAACATTTGCTCAAACTGGCGGAGCGCGGCTGACTGGCTCTGGCTCGAGCGGACGATCTGCATCAGTTCGCCCACGATCTGGTTCACGAAGGAGACCGCCTGATCCGTCGTAGCGGCGCGGGCCAATTGTGGCGCGACGGCGAGGGCTGCGACGGCGCCGAGCAGTGTGCGGCGGCTGAGCTCATTCGAATGCATAAGGATCCTCCAGAATGTCTTCCGAGATGCCGTCGGCCGCTGTGGCCTGTGCACGGTTTTGAAGATACGCGATCTTGGCCGCCGTGTAGCTGTCGGCCGACTCGTAGAAGAGCGCGTCGATGATCGCACCGAACTCCTGGCGCTGGTTGAGAATGTCTGCGGCCTGCGCGCCGACAAGCGCGAGGCTCTCCTGGCCGCCAAGCAAATAAGTCGTGGGGTTGATGCCAATGTTGACGGCGGTCCCAAAAAGGTCGCGCTCGGTGCTCGGACCGAAGAACGGCACTTCGAGATAGGCGCCGGGCGGCACGCCCCAAACGGCCAGCGTCTCGCCAAAGTCGGTCTCGCGTTCAAAGATGCCGGCATCCGTCGCGACATCGAGGAGGCCCGCAAAGCCGAACACCGTGTTCACGGCGAACCGGAAAAACGTCGCGCCGGCATCGTCGAAATCGCCCTGAAGCGTGTGGTTGATGAAGGCGACGGGCTCTCCGATGTTGGAGACCGCGTTCGAGACGCCCGTGCGCGCGGGACGCGGCACGGCGGTCGCGTAGACGTCGCTGACCGGGCGCAGGGCGTTCCGGTCGACCGCCTTGTTGAACTCATGAATGCTGCGGTTCGTGGCCTCATAAGGGTCGTCGGGATCCGGCCCGGCGGTGCACGCGGCGGCGGCGAGGAGCAGGGCGGCGCCCCCCCATCGGCTGAATATGCGCACTCCCATGGCTGGCACCCTCCACCTCTTTCCGCCGCGTGTATATATGGGTAAGGAGGGGGCGCGCCAGAGCGAGAACCGTTTTGTGACCTTTCCTCAACCTACCGACATGTAGCGTGAGTGGGCCCGGGTCGGGCGCTGTGCCTAACCAGACGGCAGGAGGACCGAGCTTTGTTTAAGCCGAAATCGTTCAAGCCAAACTCGTTTTTGCCAAAGGCGCCAAAGTCGTTTTTGCCAAAGGCGTCGGCGGCGCAGCGCCCGGCGGAGCCCGTGCCACCCGGCCAGCAGGAGCTGCGGCAGGCGCTCTACAAGGCACCGCGCCTGTTTTGGGCGATCGGCGTGTTTTCGATCTTTGTCAACTTGCTGATGCTGACGGGCCCGCTCTTTATGCTGCAGGTCTATGACCGCGTCCTGGCGAGCCGTTCGAACGAGACGCTGACGGCGCTCTTCCTTCTTGTGGGGCTTCTTTATGCGTTGATGGGGCTTCTCGATTATGCGCGCGGGCGAGTTGCCGCGCGGATTGGGGCGGAGTTTCAGTCGACCCTCGATGCGCGCGTCTTCGATGTTCTGCTCCGCCGCGCGACAGCCCCGCAGGAGCGGGCGCGGCCCGCGACGGGGCTCCGCGACCTCGAATCAGTGCAGAAGTTCATGTCCTCGCCAGTCCTCTTTGCGATCTTCGACATCCCGTGGACGCCCATTTTTATTCTAGCAATTTTTATCTTCCACCCGCTCATGGGGTGGCTCGCGGTCGCGGGAGGCGTGATGCTGGTGATCGTCACGCTCGCCAACCAAATCCTCACGCGCAAACCGCAGGCGGATGCGCAGAAAGCATCCACAGCATCGGACGCCTTCGCCGATGGCGTGCGCGAACAGGCGGAGATCGTGCAGGGGCTCGGCATGCGGCCCGCCGTTCTCTCGCGCTGGCGCAAGAGCCGGGACAAGGCGCTCGAGGCACAGATCGACGCCTCCGACAAAACCGGTGTCTTCACCACCACGTCGAAGACGTTCCGCTTCTTCCTCCAGTCGGCGATGCTGGCGCTCGGCGCGCTCCTCGTGCTCCGCGGCGAACTCACGCCCGGTGCGATGATTGCGGGCTCCATCCTGATGGGCCGGGCCCTCGCGCCGGTGGATCAGGCGATCGGCGGATGGGCGCTCTTCCAGCGCGCCCGGTTGGGGTGGCGCCAGCTCGGCAAGCTGCTCGAAACCGTGCCCCCGCCCCGCCCCCACACGGAGCTGCCGCCGCCAAAGGCCTTCCTCGAAGCGCAGCAGGTCACCGTGGTTCCACCTGGCGAACAAGCGCCGACGCTGCGCGCACTGTCCTTCAAGCTCGAGCCCGGCAAGGCGCTCGGCGTCATCGGCACCAGCGGGTCCGGCAAGTCCACGCTGGCCCGGGTTCTGACCGGGATCTGGGTGCCGGCCTCGGGCAAAGTGCGCCTCGACGGCGCCACTCTCGACCAGTACTCGGCCGAGGCGCTGGGACGGCATGTCGGCTACCTGCCGCAGGACGTTGAGCTCTTCTCGGCAACGGTCGCCGAGAACATCGCCCGCCTTGCAGAGACGCCCGACGACGCCAAGGTAATCGAGGCCGCCAAGAAGGCCGGCGCGCATGAGATGATCTTGCAGTTGCCCCAGGGCTACGACACACGGCTCGCCGGCGGCGGCCGCCTGTCGGGCGGCCAGAAGCAGCGGATCGGGCTTGCCCGCGCGATGTATGGCGACCCGGCGATCCTGATCCTCGACGAGCCGAACTCCAACCTAGATTCCGCCGGCTCCGCCGCGCTCAACCAGGCAATCCGCCAAACCAAGGCGAGCGGGCGCTCCGTCATCATCATGGCCCACAGGCCGGCCGCCATCGCTGAGTGCGACCTCCTCCTCGTCATCGATCAAGGGATCGGCAAAGCCTTTGGACCCCGCGACGAGGTGCTGCGCTCGCAGATCAAGAACTACGAGCAAATCGCCGGCTCGATCACCAAGGACGCCCGACCGCCGAAGGACGGCGCCAAGGCCACCCCTCCGGCGGAGCCTGCGCCAGATGGCACGCCACCGACCCGCCCCCTCGACGCCGCCGAATAGGGAGAGACGCTCATGAACGCGAAATGGTCGACCCGAAAGCCCATGATCATTGGGGTCTCGGCCCTCATTGTGCTCATCGTGGGCCTCGGCGGCTGGTCCGCCCTTGCCAACATCTCAGGCGCCATCGTCGGGTCCGGCCAGGTGATCGTCGAGGGCAACCGCCAGCCGGTGCAGCATCCCCAGGGCGGCACGGTGGGCGAAATCCTGATCGAGGATGGCGCGCGTGTTGCGGCAGGCGACGTCCTCGTCCGTCTCGACGGCACTCAAATCCGCGCCGAGCTCGCCATTGTCGAGAGCCAGCTCTTCGAGATCATGGCCCGCCGCGCCCGCCTCGAGGCGGAGCGGGACAGCGCACCCGGCCTCAGCTTCACCCCCGAGCTTGAGGAGATCGCCCGCGCACGTCCCGCCGTCCGCGACCTGATGGAGGGGCAAATGCGCCTCTTCGAGGCACGCCGCGTCAGTTTCGGGCAGCAAAAACAGCGCCTCGGCGAACGCATCGGCCAGATCCGAACTCAGATCGGCGGCGTGATGCGTCAGCGGGAAAGCCAGGCCGAGCAACTGGCGCTGATCGGGCAGGAGCTCGCCGATCAGCAGCAGCTCCTTCAAGGCGGCCTCACTCAGGCGAGCCGCGTCCTCGCGCTCCAGCGCGAGGAGGCCCGGATCGAGGGAGCGATCGGCGAGCTCGAGGCACAGGAAGGTCGGCTCCGCGGCCAAATCACAGAGATCGACATCGAAGTTCTCGGCCTCGACACCACGCTCCGCGAGCAGGCGATCTCCGAGCTTCGCGACATCGAGTATCGTGAGCTTGAACTGCGCGAGCGGCGTCTCGCCCAGCTCGACACGCTGTCCAAACTCGACGTCCGCGCACCGACCGCCGGCACGGTCTACGACCGCCAGGTGAACACCCAAGGCATGGTGATCCGTCCGGCGGATGTGATCCTCTACATCGTTCCCGACGGCATCCCGCTGGTGATCTCCACCCGGATCGACGCAATCCACCGCGACGAAGTGCGCGTTGGCCAGGAGGCCGCGCTCCGCTTCTCGGCCTTCGACCAGCGCACGACGCCCGAGATCTTCGGCTATGTCTCTCGCGTCTCGGCCGATGCCTTCACCGACGACCAGACCGGATACACCTACTACCGCGCCGAGATCCTGCCCCAGGAGGGGGAGGTCGACCGCCTCGGCGGCGTCACCCTGGTCCCGGGGATGCCGGTTGAGAGCTTCATCAACACAGGCGAGCGCACGCCGCTCAACTACCTGACGAAACCGCTCGCGGATTATTTCCGCAAAGCCTTCCGCGAAACGTGAGAGAGAGCATGACCGGCACCATCGACGCCCGACTGACCGAGCTGGGCCTCACCCTTCCCGACGCTCCCGCCCCCGCGGCCAACTATGTGCCCTTCGTGCGCTCGGGCAATCTGGTCTTCATCTCGGGCCAGGTCGCGCGCGACACGAGCGGGTTCCTCACCGGCAAAGTGGGGGCGGAGATCGACGTCGCCACCGCGCAGATCGCGGCGCGGAG
>JBCDHQ010000094.1:0-13574 GCA_038749815.1 Pseudomonadota bacterium
GCGCGCTCGAGGAGAGCGTGGGCGCCACGCTCTTTCATCGCCACGCGCGCGGTCTGATCCTGACCGAGCAGGGGGAGCTCCTGTTCGAGGCGACCCAGGCGATGAGCAAGCGGCTCGACACCGCGGAGGCGCGGATCCGCGATTCGGCCGAGGGGATTTATGGCGAGCTCCGCGTGACGTCGACCATCGGCTTCGGCACGCTCTGGCTCGCCCCGCGCCTCCCGAAGCTCTATGCGGCCTATCCGACGCTCAAGATCGACCTGATCCTCGAGGAGCGCGTGCTCGATTTGCCCATGCGTGAGGCAGACCTTGCCATCCGGATGAAGGAGCCGAGCCAAGCCGACCTCGTCCGCCGGCGCCTGATGGAGGTGCGGATGCAGTTCTTCGCCTCGGCGGAGTATCTGGAGCGGAGCGGCACGCCCACCTCGGTCGACGACCTCGTCCACCACCGAATTGTCGCGCAATCCGTCGCCAGTCGGCAGGTCAGCGAGGGCATGAATTGGATTGCGCCTTTTTTATCAGCAAAGCCCGACAGCCTTTTGACCGTCAATAATTATTTCGGGATCCTTCAGGCCGTGCGTCACGGTCTCGGGATCGGCGCGCTGCCGAACTACGTGGCACTTGATGTGCCTGAATTGATTCGTGTCCTGCCCCATGAAGAAAGCAAGACAGTTCCCGTGTATTTGGCCTACCCGGAAGAGTTGCGACAGTCGCGTCGAGTTGCGGCGTTCCGTGACTTTATGCTCACAGAGATCAATGACTACAAGAAAAAGTACCAACTCGAGGTTGAGCGTGGAGGTGCTGCTCCCGCATAAGGTTGTGTCATTTCTGCCGTCATGCAGTTTTGCGATGGCCGATATGCAGTGCGCGCGCTTGCAACATGTGCAGGTGCGGCCTAGCTCTGGACGTGAAGGCGCGAGCCTTCACCTCCCTGTTGGACTAGGCCGGCCTGTGAGCCGGCCTTTTTTTTGGCCGGCCTGCACCCGGAGCCAATCGACGAGCGCCGTGACGCCCTCGCGCTGGGGCCCGGGCCGATGCACCACCCAGTAGCCGCCGGACGGACGCTCCGCCTCCCAATACACACGAAGCCGGCCGGCCGCCAGATCGTCCGCAACAAAGACGCGCGCGGCGGTCGCGAGGCCATGCCCTTCGCGGAGGAGCTCTCGAATGAGATGGCCGGGCACTTCTGTCACCTTCGCCCGTGCCCCGACATCGAGCCCGACGGACTGGAACCAGCGCCAGATCTCCTGCGAGCCGAGTTCCTCGAACCATGGTAGGGACAGGAGATCCTTGGGCGTCACGTCAAAATCCGCGGGCAGAAGGTCGGGCCCACCCACAATCACAAAATCCGAGGGCTGGAGAAGGCTCGCCTCGAGCCCGTCCCACGCCCCGTCCCCGTAGCGCACGGCCACATCGGCGGCGCCCGCGGCGATGTCGACAATTGCTCCGGTGGGGTGCACGACCAGATCGTGCTGCGGGTACCGGGTTCTGAAGTCGCCGTATCGGGGCATGAACCAGTAGGACGCAAACATGGGCGTCATCGTCACCCGCACGGGCCGCGCCGCAGCGTCGGCTGAGGCCCGCTCCACCGCATCGGCAATCGTGCCGAACGCGCGCGAGAGGGCATCCGCCAGCTCCCGCCCCACCTCGGTCGGAACCATGCCCCGCCCCACCCGCTCGATCAGGGCCGAACCGATCTCCCGCTCGAGCGCCCGGACCTGTTGCCCGATCGCGGCGGGCGTCACGTTCAACTCGCGCGCCGCGGCCGAGAAGGACGCCCCGCGAGCGGCGGCCTCGAACGCCCTGAGTTGTGAGAGCGAGGGCAGGCGGCTCCAATCCATATGAAATCTCAGCTATCAGTTTGAAAATCTTCCTGACTCGATTCTGCGCTTCCTGACAAGCATATTCTCCTCATCAACGCTGAAGAGGATGAAAGCCATGCTTCCAATCTTTGCCGCTGCAATGCATGTCGCCACTCGCACCAAACCGCCGGCGCCGCCTGCGCCGCGCCCCCGTTGAGGAGGTCTCCCATGGTTCAGATGTACCACGACGCGCTGCGCGCGCCCTCTCCGCTCCAGCGTCTTGAGGAGGAGCGGCGGCGGACCTTCGCGCCCCGTCCGACCGTGCCCCGCGGTCGCTGATCCCTTGTCCTCTAGTGCCGCGCGCCGTAAGCGTCGCGCCGGAGGACAGCAATGCACCCTGAGATCACACCAGAGGTCGTCGCCGCGCACGGCCTCTCGGAGGACGAGTACGGGCGGATCCTGCGCCTGCTGAACCGGCCGCCCTCCTTCACGGAGCTCGGCATCTTCTCGGCGATGTGGAACGAGCACTGTTCCTACAAGTCCTCAAAAAAGTGGCTCCGCACGCTGCCGACCGAGGGCCCGCAGGTGATCTGCGGGCCGGGCGAGAACGCGGGCGTCGTCGACATCGGCGACGGGCTTGCGGTGGTCTTCAAGATGGAGAGCCACAACCACCCTTCCTTCATTGAGCCCTATCAAGGCGCTGCGACCGGTGTCGGCGGGATCCTCCGCGATGTGTTCACCATGGGCGCACGGCCGATGGCGTGCCTCAACGCGCTCTCCTTCGGGGCGCCGGAGCATCCGCGGACCGGGCGCCTCCTCTCCGGCGTGGTCGAAGGGATCGGCGGCTACGGCAACGCCTTCGGCGTGCCGACGGTTGGCGGCGAGCTTCGCTTCGATGCAGCCTATAACGGCAACTGCCTCGTGAATGCGATGGCCGTGGGAATCGTCCGGGCGGACGCGATCTTTTACTCGGCGGCGAGCGGGGTGGGGCGCCCGGTGGTCTATCTCGGCGCGAAGACGGGGCGCGACGGTGTCGGTGGTGCGACAATGGCCTCTGCCGAGTTCGGCTCGAACGCGGAGGAGAAGCGCCCGACCGTCCAGGTGGGCGATCCGTTCACCGAAAAGCGGCTGCTGGAGGCCTGTCTGGAGTTGATGGCCTCGGGCGCTGTCATCTCGATCCAGGACATGGGGGCGGCGGGTCTCACATGCTCGGCCGTCGAGATGGGCGACAAGGGCCGTCTTGGCATTCGGCTCGATCTTGACGCTGTGCCCGTGCGTGAGGCGGCGATGACCGCCTATGAGATGATGCTGTCGGAAAGCCAGGAGCGGATGCTCATGGTCCTCGACCCGGAGAAGGAGGCCGTCGCCGCCGCGATCTTTGCGAAATGGGATCTGGATTTCGCGGTGATCGGCGAGACGATCGCCGAGGACCGGTTCCTGGTCGAGCACCAGGGCCGGGTTGAGGCGGATTTGCCGCTTCGCGCGCTCTCGGGGGAGGCGCCCGAGTACGATCGGCCCTGGACCCCGAGGGTGCCGCCCGGCCCTGTCGACCGGGTGCCGGAGCGCCCCGTGATGGAGGCGCTGGTGAGCCTCCTGGCGAGCCCAAACTACGGCTCCCGCCGCGCGGTTTGGGAGCAGTATGATCACACGGTCGGCGCCGACACGGTGGTGGGGCCCGGCACCGACGCCGCTGTCGTGCGCGTCCATGGCACGACAAAAGCGCTGGCGCTCTCGGCCGATGTGACGCCGCGCTATTGCCGCGCGAACCCGGTCGAGGGCGGGCGCCAGGCAGTGGCGGAGGCGTATCGCAACTTGATCGCAACGGGCGCGCGGCCGCTTGCAGTGACCGACAACCTGAATTTCGGGAACCCCGAGCGTCCGGAGATCATGGGGGAGTTCGTCGGCTGCATCGAGGGGATCGGTGCCGCGTGCCGCGCGCTCGACATGCCTGTGGTCTCGGGCAATGTCAGCCTCTACAATGAGACCGACGGCGCCGCGATCCTGCCGACGCCAACGATCGGGGCGGTGGGCCTGATCGATGAGCTGTCAAACTGCCTGTCGATGGCACCGCGGGCCGGCGATGCGCTTGTCCTCTTGGGCGACCTCGGCACGCATCTCGGTCAATCGGCCTATCTGGCAGAGTGCTGCGGCCTCGCCGCCGGTGACGCGCCGCCGGTGGATCTGAGGCTCGAGAGGGAGCGCGGCGAAATCGTGCGCGCGCTTTCGGAGGCCGGCCGCCTGTCTGCGGTCCATGACGTCTCGGACGGCGGCATCGCCCTTGCTGCCGTGGAGATGGCGCTTGCCGGTGATGTGGGTCTCACGCTCGATCCAACCGGCCTCGCGGAGCTCTTCGGCGAGGATCAGGGCCGGTACCTCCTCGCGGTCGCGCCGGAGAATCTGGGGCATGTGCTTGACGCTACCTCGATGCGCGAGATCGGCCGGTTCGGAGGAGCGACGGTCGCGATCGGAGACACGGGTGCCCGGCAGCTGAGCGATTTACGCGATCTTCATGCCCGTGCTCTAGACCGCATTCTGGTGTGATCCCTTGCGTGTTTCGGCCTGCATGCCTAGTCTCGCGTGGACAGCCAGAAGGATGTGTCCATGGCCATGGAAGCCGTCGAAATCGAAAAGCTGATCCGGGCGGCGTTTCCGACGGCCGAGGTTGAGATCAAGGATCTGGCCGGCGACGGAAACCACTATGCAGCGACGGTGGTGGCCGAGGAATTCAAGGGGTTGACTCGGGTCAAACAGCACCAACTTGTTTACGCAGCGCTCCAGGGCAAGATGGACGGCCCAGCGGGCGATCTGCACGCCTTGGCATTGACGACACGACCAGCGGAGGGGTGAGACATGCCGTGGGAGTGGTGGGTTCTGGGGCTGATTGCCACCGGAGTTCTTGTGGGCGTGATTCTGTTCTATCTCAAAAAGATCCGTCGGCATGAGCGATCGACGCGCGCCTCTCCGGACTTGGTTCTGCACGAAGATGGCAAGCTGACAACGATCCTGCCGAAACATTTCAGCGACGATCCCGGTGAGAACCGCCAACCGGGCGACGCCAGACCGGGAGACCGTCTATGACCGATGCGCAGAAGGCCATCGAGACCGAAATCAGTGAGAACGATGTGGTGCTGTTCATGAAGGGCACATCGCAAATGCCACAATGCGGCTTTTCCCAGAAAGTGGCCGGCGTGCTCAACTACATGGGTGTCGGGTATCGGGACATCAACGTGCTGACCGATGACGCGATCCGTCAGGGCATCAAGGAGTTCTCGGAGTGGCCGACCATTCCACAGCTCTACGTGAAGGGGGAGTTCGTGGGCGGCTGTGACATCGTCATCGAGATGACCCTGTCGGGGGAGCTCGACCAGATGCTGACCGAGAAAGGTGTCACGTTCGACAAAGAGGCGGCCGAGCGCATCCGCGAGGCCAATCAGCCGGCGTAGGCGGCTAAAGCGCCTCGATCATGTCCGCGACCGCCTCCAGGCGGTCGGCGGCCCGTCCGAGGGTTGCCTTCGCGGCATCGGCGGTGGCGCTCGCGGCGTCGAGCACGTCGCGCGATGTGCCAGTGGCCTCCGACCGGCTCAGATCCTCCTGCAAGGCCGCGATACGGCGATCGGCTCTTTCCCGCACCGCATCCGCCTCTATGGATCGGTCGGCCATGATCAGCCCGGCCATCAGCAGCATCCGCGTCTCGGGGATCCGCCCATGCTGGTCGAGCAGGCGGGTGGCCTCCCGGTCGAGAAGGGCGGCGGCCCGGGCGAGCTGAGCTTCCTCGCCGGGCTCGCACACAACGGGAAAGACGCGACCGCCGATCTCGAGCTTCACCTCGGGCATCATGCCTCCTCCACCAGGGGTTTGAGCTGGGCGATGAGCGTGTCGATCTCGGCGACATCCCGCGCACGCTCCGCCTCGAGCTTGGCGAGCGCCTCGGTCAAGCGTGCGTTCTCAGCGGCGAGCGCGTCCTGGTCGGCACCCGCATCGCCGTCGGCCCGACGTTCCGCCAAGGCCGTCAGCGCCGCCACGATACGTCCGGTCGCCGCCTCAAGACGTGCCTCCAAGGCTTCGAGATCCCTCATCTCCTGTGCTCTCCTTGCCATCTGCGCGCGCCGTCACCGGCACGCGCACACCACTGAGCCTAGCGGAGGATTCCCACTCTGCCGACCGCTTTTTTCGCGGCCCGCCGCTTGACCCCACCTGTCGCGGCGGTATCCATGCCCCAACACTGACCGCCGGGATTTGACCCGAAATCGAGAGACCAGACTGTGAAAATCGCCGAAATTCGCGAAAAACACCCGGACCATTGGATGAAGGCGGTCGCTTTGCGGGTGCTGGCACTCGACGCCGTCAAGGCCGCGAATTCAGGGCATTCGGGGATGCCGATGGGCATGGCGGATGTGGCGACAGTTCTCTTCGAGCGCCACCTCAAATTCGACGCGGGCGCGCCGGACTGGCCGGATCGGGACCGCTTCATCCTATCGGCCGGGCACGGCTCGATGTTGCTTTACGGGCTCTTGCACCTGACGGGCTATGCGGACTTGCCGATCGAGGAGATCCGTAATTTTCGCCAGCTCGGGGCGAAGACCGCGGGCCATCCGGAGTTCGGGCATGCGGCCGGGATCGAGACGACGACCGGCCCTCTCGGCCAGGGCCTTGCCAATGCCGTGGGATTTGCACTGGCGGAGCGTGTGCTCTCTGCGCGCTACGGCAAGGGGCTGGTGGATCACCACACATATTGCATAGCCGGTGACGGATGCCTGATGGAGGGCGTCAGTCACGAGGCGATCGGCCTCGCCGGCCGGCAGCGGCTCTCCAAGCTGATCGTGCTTTGGGACAACAACAACATCTCGATCGACGGGGAGGTCGGGCTCGCGGATGAGACCGACCAGATCCGCCGCTTTCGCGCGGCCGGTTGGGCGGTCTCCGAGGTCGACGGACACGACCCAGAGGCGATCGATGCGGCGATCACGGAGGCCAAGACCGGCCGTCGCCCGTCGATGATCGCCTGCAAGACCGAGATCGGGATCGGCGCGCCCATCGCAGCGGGCACGGCAAAGGCGCATGGCGCAATCACGGATGATACAGAGGTTGCCGCGACGCGGGAGGCCTATGGGTGGACCCATCCGCCCTTCGAGATCCCGAGTGAGATCCGCGACGCTTGGGTCGCCATCGGCAGGCGCGGTCAGGTTGCGCGGGCGGAGTGGCAGGCGCGGCTTGCCGAAGTGCCCGCCCGCCGCCGGACCCGCTTCGAGCGCCAGCTCGCTGGCGACATACCGAGCGCGCTTGCGACCGGTGTGCGGAGCTTCAAGCGTGCCGTGGCCGAGAGCCACCCGAAAGTTGCCACGCGCAAGGCCTCGCAAATGGCGCTCGAAGTGATCAACAAGGTGCTGCCGGAGACGTTTGGCGGCTCGGCTGACCTGACAGGCTCCAACAACACGCAGACATCCGATCTCGGGGTGCACGAGCCTGGGAACACCAAAGGGCGCTACATTCACTACGGCATCCGCGAGCATGGCATGGCGGCCGCGATGAACGGGATGGCGCTCCATGGTGGGATCTTGCCCTATGGCGGGACGTTCCTGGTCTTCACGGATTACGCGCGCGCGGCGCTCCGGCTCTCCTGTCTGATGGGTCTGCGGGTCGTCTATGTGATGACCCATGATTCGATCGGCCTCGGTGAGGATGGACCGACGCACCAACCGGTGGAGCATCTGGCGAGCCTTCGCACGATCCCGAACATCCGCGTCTTTCGCCCAGCCGATGTCACCGAGACGATGGAAGCCTGGGAGATCGCAGTCCGCACGATGAACACGCCCTCGGTCCTGGCGCTCTCGCGTCAGGGGCTGCCGGCGGTGCGGACGGAGTTCAGCTCGAAGAACCTGGTGGAGCGTGGGGGCTATATCCTCAGGGAGGCCGAGGGGACGCTGCAGGCGGTGCTTCTCGCAACTGGATCGGAGGTTGAGATCGCGCTCGCTGCGCGAGACGCGCTCCAGGCCAAGGGCGTCGGCACGCGCGTGGTCTCCATGCCCTGCTGGGAGCTTTTTGAGGAGCAACCCGACACCTATCGTCGTCGCGTGCTGCCTCGCGGCCCGGTGCGGGTCGGCGTCGAGGCCGGCGTGCGGTTTGGCTGGGATCGCTGGCTCTATGGCGAGCGGGGGCGCCGCGAAAAGGGCGATTTCGTCGGCATGGAGACCTTCGGCGCGTCGGCACCGGCAAAGGATGCCTATCGCCACTTCAACATCACGTCCGAGCGCGTGGTGGAGAAAGTGGAGGCGATGCTTTAGGCGTGTCATGCGGCTCTGGCACGCACTCGGTCTTGTCGGCACGGTCTTTGCGCTCTGGGCGATCGACGTGCACTTTCTCGGCTGGGGCGTGGCGAGCACGCTCGGCAAGCAGCTCTTTCGCGTGACGGAGTGGATGGCGGTCTGGCGGTAGGGGAGGGGCCCATGGCCTGGAAGCGGCTCGAGGACATGGAGCTCAGCGGCAAGCGGGTGCTGACCCGCGTCGACATCAACGTGCCGGTCGAGGACGGCCGTGTGACCGATGCCACTCGGATCGAGCGGATCGTGCCGACCATCCACGCGATCCTGAAGGCAGGTGGCACGCCAATTCTGCTGGCCCATTTTGGCCGACCGAAGGGCAAACCGGTGCCGGAGATGAGCCTTGCCGTCACGCGCCAACCGCTGGCCGACGCACTTGGGCGAGAGGTCATGTTTGCGCCGGACTGCATCGGTCCGGCGGCAAGCGCGGCTGTCGGCGCGCTTGCTCAGGGCGAAGTGCTGCTCCTTGAGAACACACGCTTTCACGAGGGCGAGGAGGCGAACGATCCGGCCTTTGCTGAGGCTCTGGCGGCTGTCGGCGACGTCTATGTCAACGATGCGTTCTCAGCAGCGCACCGCGCCCATGCGTCGACGGAGGGGTTGGCGCGGCTTCTGCCCGCAGCGGCCGGGCGGTTGATGGAGGCGGAGCTCAGCGCGCTCGAGCGGGCGCTCGGGGCGCCCGAGCGGCCGGTCGTGGCCGTTGTCGGCGGGGCGAAAGTGTCGACCAAGCTTGCGCTTCTCGGCAATCTGTTGGACCGGGTCGACCGGATCGTGATCGGCGGCGGCATGGCGAACACGTTTCTCGCGGCTCAAGGGATCGATGTGGGGCGGTCGCTCTGCGAGCATGAGTTGGGCGATACGGCTCGCGAGATCATGGCGAAAGCAACGGCGGCGGGTGTCGAGTTGGTGTTGCCGAGCGATGCTGTCGTGGCGCGCGCGTTTGAAGCGGGGGCGCCCTCCGAGACGGTCTCAGTGACGGCCTGCCCGCCGGATGCGATGATCCTCGATGCGGGGCCGGAGAGCGTCGCTGCGATCCGAGCGGCGTTCGACACCGCGAAGACATTGGTGTGGAACGGCCCCCTTGGCGCGTTTGAAGTGCCGCCCTTCAACACCGCGACGGATGCCGCGGCGGCGCATGCGGCGGCGCTGACGGAGGCGGGCGCGCTTTTGACCGTGGCTGGGGGCGGCGACACGGTCGCGGCGCTCAACGGGTCCGGATCCGGGGCCCGGTTTTCCTATGTGTCGACGGCGGGGGGCGCGTTTCTCGAGTGGCTGGAGGGGAAGACACTTCCGGGCGTTGCGGCACTGGAGGCGTCGTGAGCACAACACCCCCTCGGGGCCGCCCCACCCACCCACCCGCGGCCCCGAGGGGGTGGGCGGGCCTTGCGTGAGGGAGCGCTGATGGAGATTGGTTTTATTGGGCTCGGGAACATGGGGCGGCCGATGGCGGAGACCCTCGCCGCGGCGGGTCATGATGTGACCGGATTTGACACGGCGGCCGTCAGCGCGACCGGTGTGGCGGCCGCAGCGAGTGCCGCCGCGGCCGCCGGGGGGCGGGAGATCGTGGTGACCATGTTGCCCGATGGACTGATCCTCGACGCCGTGGCGGACGCCGTGCTGCCGGCGATGGCGCCGGGGTCCGTGCTTGTCGATTGCTCTACAGTCGATGTCGCAACGGCGCGGGCCGTGGGGGCCCGCGCGGAGGCCGCCGGGATCGGCTTTGTCGATGCGCCGGTCTCCGGCGGGATCGCCGGTGCTGCAGCCGGAACCCTCACATTTATGGTCGGCGGCGCCGAGATCTCCGTCGCGACGGCACGGCCACTCTTTGAGGTTATGGGCGCACGCACGGTCCATTGCGGACCGGCCGGCAGCGGTCAGGCGGCGAAGATCTGCAACAACATGATCCTCGGCATCTCGATGCTCGGCGTCTGCGAGGCCTTTGATCTCGCCGAGCGGCTCGGCCTCGATTGGCAGGCGCTCTACGACGTGGTCAGCACGTCGTCTGGCGCCTGCTGGTCGGTCACGAGCTACTGTCCCGCACCTGGCATCGGCCCGAAGAGCCCGGCAGACAACGCATACACGCCGGGGTTCGCGGCCGAGCTGATGCTGAAGGACCTGAAGCTCTCCCAGGAGGCGGCCATCTCGGCGGGGGGGCAGACCGAGATGGGCCGTCGGGCGACCGAGCTCTATGAGGCCTTCGTCGCAACGGGCGGGCGGGGCAAGGATTTCTCCGCCGTTCTGGCCCGTCTGCGCGATCAGCTGACGTAGCTGACGATCACCGTCTTGAGGCCGTCCTCGCGGATGCCCTCGACATTCAGGCAGACAAACATCGCCACAGCGGCACAGGCGACAAAGCCAAGCGAGACCAGTTGATCCATCGTGCAATCCTCACGCAACTCCCTACAAAGTTGAGCGTGCCGCAGAGGTTCTAACGAGAGGTTAATGGCCGAGGGGCGCTTTTACTTATTCGGCGGCAATCCGGCGATGGTTTAACAAAGGCTTGAGATAGCGGCCGGTGTGGCTCCGCTCGGCGGAAACCACCTCCTCGGGCGTGCCGGTGGCCACGATCTCGCCGCCGCCATCACCGCCTTCGGGGCCGATGTCGATGATGTGGTCGGCGGTTTTGATCACGTCGAGATTGTGCTCGATCACGACGACGGAGTTGCCCTGATCGACGAGCTCGTGGAGCACTTCGAGGAGCTTGCGGACATCCTCGAAGTGAAGGCCCGTCGTGGGCTCGTCGAGGATGTAGAGTGTTCGGCCCGTGGCGCGCTTCGACAGCTCCTTCGAGAGCTTCACGCGCTGCGCCTCGCCGCCTGAGAGGGTCGTGGCCTGTTGGCCGACCTTGATGTAGCCGAGGCCGACGCGCATCAGGGCCGTCATCTTCTCGCGGATCGCGGGGACGGCGGCGAAGAACTCCTCCGCGTCCTCGACAGTCATGTCGAGCACGTCGGCGATGGACTTGCCCTTGAAGAGGACCTCCAGCGTCTCGCGGTTGTAGCGCTTGCCCTGGCAGCTCTCACAGGTGACGTAGACGTCGGGCAGGAAGTGCATCTCGATCTTGATGACGCCGTCGCCCTGGCAGGCCTCGCAGCGCCCGCCCTTGACGTTGAAGGAGAAGCGGCCGGGTTTGTAGCCGCGCGCCTTGGCCTCGGGCAGTCCGGCGAACCAGTCGCGGATCGGCGTGAAGGCGCCGGTGTAGGTCGCGGGGTTCGAGCGCGGGGTGCGGCCGATGGGGCGCTGGTCGATGTCGATGACCTTGTCGAGATGTTCGAGCCCCTTGATCGTGCGGCAGGGCGCCGGCGTCTGGCGGGCGCCGTTGAGGCGCATGGACGCGGTCTTGAAGAGCGTCTCGATGGTCAGTGTCGACTTGCCGCCACCCGAGACGCCGGTGATGCAGCAGAAGACGCCGAGCGGGATGTCGACAGTCACGTCCTTGAGGTTGTTGCCGGTCGCACCCTCGATGCGGAGCGATTTGCCCGTGCTTTGACGGCGCTCAGCCGGGACTTTGATCTCGCGTTTGCCGGTCAGGTACTCCCCCGTGATGGAACCCTTGGTCTTCGCGATCTGCTTTGGCGTGCCGGCGGCAATGATCTGACCGCCATGGACGCCGGCGCCGGGGCCGATGTCGAGGACATGGTCGGCCTCGCGGATCGCCTCCTCGTCGTGCTCGACCACGATGACGGTGTTGCCCTGGTCGCGAAGGTTCTTGAGCGTCGTCAGCAGCCTGTCATTGTCCCGCTGGTGGAGCCCGATCGAGGGCTCGTCGAGAACATAGAGGACGCCCGTGAGGCCCGAGCCGATCTGGGAGGCAAGCCGGATCCGTTGGCTCTCTCCGCCGGAGAGGGTCCCCGCGGCGCGGGAAAGGGTCAGGTAATCGAGCCCCACATTGACGAGAAAGCCCAACCTCTCCCGGATCTCCTTCAGGATGGCGTGGGCGATTTCGTTTTTCTGGGCGCTGAGCTGTTCGGGAACCGCTTCGGCCCAATCGCGCGCCTCGCGGATCGACATCTCGACAAGCTGGCCGATGTGGAGCCCCGCGATCTTGACCGCAAGCGCTTCGGGCCGGAGGCGGTAGCCCCCACAGGTGCCGCAGGGGCGGTTGTTCTGGTAGCGCTCGAACTGCTCGCGGCGCATGTCGCTTTCGGTCTCGCGGTAGAGCCGCTCGATGTTCGGAATGACGCCCTCGAAAGGACGGGCGATCTCGTAGACGCGCCCGCCTTCATCGTAGCGGAATTGGATCTTCTCACCCGAGGAGCCATAAAGCATCAGCTTTTGAACCTCTTCGGGCAGATCCTTCCACTTCTTCCGCTTGTCAAAGCCGTAGTGCTTTGAGAGTGCGTCGATCGTCTGGCGCACGTAAGGGGAGTTCGTCTTGGCCCAAGGTGCGATGGCCCCACCGACGAGTGTCAGGTTCTGGTCCGGCACCACGAGGCGCTCGTCGAAGAACAGCTCATGGCCGAGACCGTCGCAATCGGGACAGGCGCCGAACGGGGCGTTGAACGAGAAGAGGCGCGGTTCGATCTCGGGGATGGTGAAGCCGGAGACGGGGCACGCGAACCGTTCGGAGAAGGTGGAGCGCTCGGGCGTGTCGCCCGCGGTCTCGAGGACAGCGATCCCGTCCGCGAGATCGAGCGCGGTCCGAAAACTATCGGCGAGCCGCGTCTCGAGACCCGCCTTCACCACGATCCGATCGACCACAACGTCGATGTCGTGGCGGTAGCGCTTGTTGAGCACCGGTGCCGCGTCGAGCTCATAGAACTCCCCGTCGACTTTCACGCGCTGGAAGCCTTGCTTGGCGAGCTCTTGGAACTCTTTTTTGTACTCGCCCTTTCGGTCTCTGATGATCGGGGCGAGCAGGTAGGCGCGTGTGCCTTCGGCCATCGCCATCACCCGGTCGACCATGTCGGAGACCTGTTGTGCCTCAATCGGCAGTCCCGTCTCGGGCGAGTAGGGCGTGCCGACCCGCGCATAGAGAAGCCGGAGGTAGTCGTAAATCTCGGTCACCGTGCCGACGGTTGAGCGCGGGTTCTTGGAGGTCGTTTTCTGCTCGATCGAGATGGCCGGCGACAAACCCGAGATGTGATCGACATCGGGCTTTTGCATCATGTCGAGGAACTGGCGGGCATAGGCGCTGAGGCTTTCCACGTACCGGCGCTGCCCCTCTGCATAGATCGTGTCGAAGGCGAGGGACGACTTGCCGGAGCCCGAAAGCCCGGTGATCACGACCAGCTTGTCGCGGGGGATGTCGACATCGACCGACTTCAGATTGTGCTCCCGCGCGCCGCGGATTTCGATGTTCTTGAGTTCCGGCATGAGACCCCCTCCGTCCGCTGGCGACATAGCGCAGTGCGCCGGCGAGTCACCGCGGAAAGCGTGGAACAAAAGGTGATCAAGCACAAGCGCGGCCCGGCCACCACACACACTCACATGCAACGATCACCGCGCTGGCCCA
>JBCDHQ010000095.1:0-13529 GCA_038749815.1 Pseudomonadota bacterium
ATCGAAAATCCGGAACACCTTGGTGAAGGCCTCGAATTTCGACAGGGATGGCGCCGCGAGTTGAACGTCCCCGTTCAGCATCGCCTCAAGGACTTGGTCGTCGTTGTAGAGCGTGGAGTTCGGATAGACCTCCATGCAGGCTGTGCCGTTCATCTCGGCATTCACACGCTCCTGCAGGAGGGTCGCTGCGACGCCCTTCGGATGCGGGCTGGCATTGGTGACGTGGCTGAACTTGATAACCATTTCGCCAGGATCGCAGGCCGCGAGCACCGGCGTGCCGACCAGCGCAAAAAGCGCTGCGGCGGCAATGGGTTTCACGAGTTTCATAGAACGCTCCCTCTGTCGACTGTGTCGATCTTGTCAGGCCGTGGATCGACCCTGGGGTGACGCTAGCGGAACCGGCAGTCGACCGTGAACCGGAACTTCTTAAGATGCCGTCCATTCCTATTTTGTCATTACCGGTAAGCTCTTAGGTCATGTCGGACAACACATGTCGATGTCGGAATGTCCGACAATCCGCACAAAATGTGGGATCGAATCACAGCTCGCTGCGAAACCGGGCAGCGTCCAGTCCGTGGCGTTTCAACTTGTCGTAGAGGGTCTTGCGCGGCAGGCCGAGCGCCTTCGCTGCCTCTGTCACGCGGCCGCCGTGACGGGTGAGCGCCTCTTCGATCATCAGTCGCTCCAGCGCGTCGAGCCGCGTGGCCAACGGCTCCGTCGAGGGGGGCTTGACGACGCCGGCCACTGTCGCGCGGCGCGCGGCGAGGGCGCCGGCGCGATGCGCCAGTGCGCGCGCGACAGCGTCGGTCAGCACGCGCGTCGCACACGGCTTCTCCAGAAAGTCGAACGCACCCGCCGCCATCGCCCGGACGGCCATCGGCACATCCGCCGCGCCCGTCAACACGATCACCGGTATCTCGGGATCGATCTTCTGGACACGTGCCAGCATGTCAAAGCCATCGCGCCCCGGCATTCTCACGTCCGTCACAACGACCCCCGAGAACCCACGGGTCAGGTGGTCGATGGCCTCGATGAAAGCCCGGCAGAGGGTCACGCGGTATCCTGCCAAATCGAGGCTCTGCCCGATTGCCGCTCGAAGATCGGCGTCATCGTCAACAAAGATCACGCGGTCCGGCCTCACGCGAGCGCCACTTCCTCAGCTTCGGCCGCCACCAGCTCCACCGTGAAGGCACCACCACCCTCCGGCGCGCGCCCGGCTCGAATATGGCCGCCGAAGCTGCGCACGATTGCGAAGGAGATCGAGAGCCCAAGGCCGAGCCCCGCCCCCGGTTTTGTGGTGTAGAAGGGATCGAAGACCCGCTCCGGCACCGCGATGCCCGGGCCAGTGTCCGCGACGATCAGGCGGACGGCCGCACCGTCCCGCGCGACACTCAGGTCGACCCGCCGCGGCGCTGGCCCCTCGGCCATCGCGTCGAGCGCGTTCGAGATGAGGTTCAGCACCACTTGCCCGAGCCTCACACGTCCGCCCCGCACCAGGAGCGGCGGGGAAGGCGGGGTCCACTCGATCACCGCGCCGGTCTCAACCCGGCGCGCCTCAACGAGGCTGAGCGCATCGCGGATCGGGTCGCCCAAGTCGACATCGCTGAGCGGCTCCCCCGCCTCTTGCTGCACAAAACCGCGCAGGGTGCGGACAATCTCGGCCATCCGCTCCGCACTTGACTGAATGCGCCCGAGGTTCTCGCCAACGGCGTTGCTCCGTCCGCGGCTGAGCCAGATCTGGCCGTTCTCTGCAAGTGTCTGGATGGTGGCCAGCGGTTGGTTGAGCTCGTGACTGATGCCCGCCGACATCTCGCCGAGGGCGCGGAGCTTGACCGCCTGAACCAGCTCCTCCTGCGCGCGGCGGAGCTTGTCCTCAGCGGCGCGGCGCACGGCATTCTCCCGCTCAAGTGCTGCATTGGCGCGGCGGAGCTCACCCGTTCGGACCGCCACTTCCCCCTCAAGTCGCGCCGTCGCCTGCTCCTCCAAGGACAGGCGCAGCGCCAAAGCGCGGCGCCGCTGCCAGAGCGCGCCCGCGCCGAGCATCATGAGGGTCGCCGCGCCACCGGCCAGGAGACCCGCTTCGATCCCCTGTCGCTCAATGCCCGCTGCAGCGCGCAGGACATGCGCCGTCATGCCGATCTCCGGAACCTCCTGGCGAAGCCAAATCGCCCGCGCCGGCCCATGCTCCAGCCCCGGGTCGGCCCAGATCGGCCCGTTCTGGACGTCGAGCGGCACGATCTCCCGTCGCGCGTACTGCATCGGATCGGCCAGCGCCGCGCGCACGGGCGGCACTCCGAGGCTCCTTAGGATCAGCGACTGCCTGTTGGACAGAAAGACCACGCCCGCCGCGTCAGTGAAGAAGACCGTATCCCGAAACCCACGCCAGCGCCCTTCGAGCGTGTCGAGGTCGACTTTGACCGCAATCACGCCGGACGCCCCAATCGGCGCCGAATAGTAGAACCCAGGCTGGTCCGACGTCGTGCCCACTGCGTGGTGAAAGCCACGCCCGCCCGCCCGGGCCTGCACGAAGTACGGACGCCAACTGAACCGACGGCCCACAAAGCTCCGCTCGAGCGACGCGTTCGAGCTCGCCACTGTTAGCCCTGTCGCGTCCATCACATAGATGTCGAGCGCGCCGGTCTGCTCCGCCAGATCGGCGAGAAGGGTGTTCGCCTGCGCGCGGGGCCCATCGGGCGCGAGCGCAGCCAGCAGAACCGGATGGCGCGCCAGAACCCCTGGCAGATCGCGGTAGCGGTCGAGCTGCCCGAGGAGGCGATCGACCGCGAGCTCAAGCACTGCTGTGCCTTGCGCCGTCATCTCCTCCATGGCTTCACCGCGGCCGAGCCGCCACCCCCCCGCAGCCGCAAGGGCGAGGATGAGAAGGGCGCCGAGCGCCAAGGACAGTCGCGCACGCATGGTGCCAAAAGCCGCTGCCGCGCGCCCTTGTCAAGGCGAGCGCCGGCGGCCAGCATGGAGCGCCGCCGACAACCGGAGCCCAAGATGCCCCTCTCCCCCGCAACCCGCGCTGCCCAAGCGCTCGGCAAGATCGATCCCGCCTCTGGGGGCGTCAGCCCGCCGATCGAGCTCTCCGCGACCTTTGTGCGGGACGCCGACTACGCCCCCCGCGCACCCTGGATCTATGCCCGCGACGGCGGGCCGACGGTGGCTCATGCCGAGGCCGTCCTCGCCGATCTCGACGGCGCCGCGCGGAGCCTTGCATTCGCGAGCGGGATGGCCGCGATCACGACCCTGATCGAGAGCCTGAGCCCCGGCGCGGCCGTCACAGCGCCGGCCGTGATGTATCACGGCGCCAAGTCTTGGCTCGACCGGCTCCACCGCCTCGGGCGGATCCGCCTGACCTTGTTCGATCCGAGCGACATCGAGACCCTCGCCCCCGCCGTCTCGCCGGAGACGGAGCTCATCTGGATCGAGACCCCGGTCAACCCGACGTGGGACATCATCGACATCCGTGCCGCCACGCGCATCGCAACGCTGAACGCCGCGCGCCTCGCCGTCGACTGCACGGCAGCGCCACCCGCGACGCTCCAGGCGCTGGCGCTCGGGGCAGACATCGCTTTCCACTCCGCGACAAAGTACATCTCGGGGCACTCAGATCTCACCGCCGGCGTCCTTTCTGTCCGAAGTGCCGCTTTCGGGGAAGAGCTCCACGGCCTCCGCACTTTGATGGGCAGTGTTCTCAGCCCCTTCGAGGCGTGGCTCCTCATCCGCGGCCTGAGGACACTGTTTCTGAGGTGGGACCGGGCCTCCGCCACTGCTCTGACCCTCGCCGAAGCGCTGACGACCCATCCCCGGATTGAGCGCGTCCTCTACCCTGGCCTGCCCGACCATCCGAACCACGCCGTCGCCGCGCGCCAGATGACCGAGGGGTTCGGAGGCATGCTGAGCCTCCTCTGCGACAGTGAGGACACCGCGGCCCGCACGGTCCGCGCCACCCGCCTCTGGCTGCCCGCGACATCCCTCGGCGGCGTCGAAAGCCTGATCGAGCACCGCCACATCATAGAGCCCGCCATAAACCCCCGCCTCCTCCGCCTCTCGACGGGAATAGAGGCCGCGGAGGACCTCCTGGACGACTTGAAGACAGCCCTAGCTGACTAGCCCGCGGACACATGCCAAGGAGGCACAGCCGGGATGGACTTGCCGGACTTTTCGAATCCGCTCGAGGCCGATGCGTGGTTTGGCGAGAGGCCTCCCGGCATTGCCGAAGCTATTGTGACCCGAATCTCGCTTCGCGCTTTGCCGACACTCGCGACAACGTTTTCGAGCCCCGACGTCGCCGCGCGGGCAGAGAGGATCACCCTTGAGGTGTTTCGAGGGCTGGCGACGGCATCTTGTATTGCCGTTCGGAGCACCGAGGCCCTTCGGACGGCTGCTCGAGACGCGATCAAGACCGCAGTGCCCGCGGAAGGCGGCGATGATCGTGCCGCCCGCTATTCGGCGGCGGACGCCGTTTCCTTTGTTGCCAGTCGATCAGCTTCTGCGAGTGCAGTTCTCAGCGCAACCGACTATGCGCTTGGAACAAGACAAGGCGACTATCATTTCGCCCTACTTCAGATGAGTGATGCACGCTTGTCACTGCAGGTGGCAAATCCGCGACTTATCTTCGATTCACCACTTTGGGGACCGATAATTGAAGGCCGAGAACCCGTTGCGTGGCTCCCGCTAAAGAGGATCCTGTCACGTGATGGATACTGGCGCTTCTGGATTGAGTGGTACGAGCGTCACTTGCGAGGCCAGCCGCACGACTGGGACCTGCTCGAGCGGATTGCACTCATCCCGAATGAGGACTGGGATCGAGGGCCGAAGCATGTCGCTGCGGGGATTGCCCAGTTGGAGATGGAGGCCGACCGCGGGCGCATGCACTACGGCGAGCGGCTGGAGGTGGACCCAGAGACGCATCTTGTCCGGGCCGTGCCTGTTCCGGTGCGGGATTTGACGAGCTATGAGGGGGCGCTTGGCAGCGTCGATATGGCGCTCCGACAGGCGACGGCGCGCAATGTGCTCGGTGCGGGGAGTTTTGAGGCGGAGATGCTTACGGGGGCGCTCACGGCACTCAGGGACTGGCCGCAGCGCGTGCACGATGTGTTTGTCGACATGCACCGCGCGATCGCCGGATCGGTTGCAGAAGGAGATCTGCCGGATGTGCCAGTGGCGCGGCATCTCCTCGGGGCGCTTGAGCGGGCGGCGCTCGACATCCGGCGGCTTCACCCGGACGTGGCGGCGGCTCAGCTCGACCGGGCGCGGCTTCGAATGAAGGAGGCCTCCGCAGACGAGCGGGCGGAGCTTGAGGCGCGGCTCGACGTGGCGCTCAGCGTGGCGGAGCCCACGCTCCAAGACGAGATCCGGGCCGATTTCGAGACCTTTACGGCTGATGCCGCGCACTCGGGCGGGGACACTCCGCCCCGCGCGGCGAGCTACCGGTTTGCTGCCCGGGTTCTCGGGATTGCAACGCTCGTGACGTCGGGCGCAATTGAGGTTGCGGGCGGCGCGACGGCGCTTCACGGTCTTTGGGAGTTGATCCGGAGCCTGCTTCTGCTGTGACCCCGTGCGCCGTCTCGCCACGCGACCCCGAGTTCGTTCAAAACCCATACCCGGCGTACCGGGGGATGCGCGCGACGTCCTTCTTTCGGTGGGAGGCCTATGACTGCGCCGCGACCGCCAGGCTGGAGATGGTCGACCGCATCCTCCGGGACCGACGCTTTGGACGCGAGGTCCCGGCGGCGGAGCGGGCGCGCCGGCCGGCCCACCTCGCGCCCTTCTACGCAATCGACGATCACTCCATGTTGGAGCGCGACCCGCCCGTCCACACGCGCCTCCGGTCGCTCGTGACCCGCGCGTTCACGTCGCGGAGGGTGGAGGCGCTTGCCACCGAGATCCGCGCGCTTGCCCGCAGCTTGGCGGAGGGGCTCACACCCGGCGCCGACTTGATCCCAGCCTTTGCAGAGCCACTGCCGGTCCGGGTGATCGCGCACCTGCTCGGGGTGCCGGAGGAGCGGGCGCCAGACCTCCTCGCCTGGTCGCATGCAATGGTCGCGATGTATCAGAGCCGCCGGGATCGCGCGGTGGAGGACGCGACCCTGGCGGCTGTCGAGGCGTTCCAAGGCTATCTGGGCACGCTGCTGCAGGAGCGGCGCCGGTCTCCGCGAGACGACCTCCTGTCCGCTCTGATTGCGGCACGAGATGCGGAGGACAGGCTCTCCGAGGCTGAGCTTGTCGCGACGGTCATCCTCCTTCTCAACGCGGGGCACGAGGCGACGGTCAACGCAATCGCAATCGGAGCCAAAGTGATGCTCGAGAGCGGGCGGCGGGGCGGGTCCGGGCTCGTCGAGGAGATCTTGCGCTTCGATCCCCCGCTCCATGTGTTCGAGCGGCGCGCGCGGGAGGATGTCGAGATCGACGGCCAGCGCTTCGCCGCGGGTGAGCGCATTGCGCTTGTGCTGGGTGCTGCAGGGCGGGATCCGGAGGCGGTGCGCGATCCGGACGTGTTCGACCCGAACCGGTCAGCGACGCCGCACCTTGCCTTTGGCGCCGGGATACACTTCTGCGTCGGGGCCCCTCTGGCGCGGCTTGAGCTTCAGATTGCGCTCGAGACGCTCTTCGCCTGTCATCCGACGCTCGCCTTGGCGGAGGCACCCCGCTTCGCGGACCGCTACCACTTCCGCGCGCTTGAGCGGCTTCAGATCACGCTTTGACGTCCTGGCGGGGCTGCGCCCGCTCGACCAAGCGCGCAAGATAGGAGGCGCCGATCGGCGCCACCGCATCATTGAAGTCATACTCCGGGTGGTGAAGACCGGCGCTGTCGCCCTGGCCGAGGAACACATAGGCACCCGGCACCGCATTGAGCATGTAGGAAAAGTCCTCCGCGCCCATCTCGGCGGGGCGATCATCGCGCACGGACGCGTCCCCGCAGACGTCGCGCGCCACCTCCGCCGCAAAGGCCGCCGCGTCCGCGTCGTTGACGGTCACCGGATATCCAAACGAGTAGTAGACCTCAGCCGTCGCGCCAAAGCCCTCCGCAATCCGCGTCGCCAGCCCCTCAATGCGGCGGGCGACCTCCTGGCGAACCTCCTCGTCGAGGGTCCGGACTGTGCCGGCGAGCCGAGCGACCTCAGGGATGACATTGTAGGTCGTGCCGGCATCGATCCGTGTGATCGAGACAACGGCCGGTGTGAGCGGGTTCACGGTGCGCGCGACGATCGTCTGCATCGCCTGGGCGACGGTCATCGCAATCGCGATTGGATCTGTTGAGTTGTGCGGATAGGCGGCATGAGCCCCACGGCCGCGTATCTCGATGTCGAACTGATCGCCGGAGGCCATTGTCGGGCCCGCAGTCAGCTCAATCCGACCAAAATCGAGCCCCGGCCAATTGTGGAGCGCGAAGACCCGGGTGATGTCGTAGCGCTCCATCACGCCTTCGTCGACCATGACTTTGCCGCCGCCGCCGCCCTCCTCCGCCGGTTGGAAGAGGAGGGCCACGCGGCCCGAGAAGTTCCGCGTCTCAGCCAAATACCGCGCGGCCCCGAGGAGCATGGCCGTGTGGCCGTCATGGCCGCAGGCATGCATCTTGCCCGGCCGCTCAGAGCGGTAGGGGAGGTTGCGCGTCTCCGTGATCGGCAGCGCGTCCATATCCGCACGAAGACCGATCGTCGGGCCTGGGCCCTGTCCGTCGATCACGGCAACGACCCCGGACGTCGCGACGCCCTCGTGGATCTCGTCGACCCCGAAGGTGCGCAGCTGCTCGGCCACGAATGCGGCGGTCTCATGTGTCTCGAACAGAAGTTCAGGGCGGGCGTGGAGGTGGCGCCGCCATGCGGTCATATCGGCGGCATAGTCGGCAATGCGGTTGATGACGGGCATGGGATCCTGCGTTCCGGTTTCGGTCATCGGACCCTAAGCCGTCCTTCGGAGCAAGGCGGAATTGCATCGCGCGCTGCGACGATTATGGTCCGGCGTCATGACACAATCCGACGACATCGTAAGGACCCCGGGCGGCGGCATGCCCCGCCTCCTCGAGATCATGCGCCGTCTCCGCGACCCGGAGAGCGGGTGTCCCTGGGACATCGAGCAGACGTTCGAGACCATAGCACCCTACACCATCGAAGAGGCTTACGAAGTCGCCGACGCGATCGAGCGCGCCGCGATGGCGGAGGTGAAGGACGAACTCGGCGATCTTCTCCTCCAGGTCGTCTACCACACGCAAATGGCCTCGGAGGACGGCGCTTTCGACTTCCACGAGGTGGCGGAGGCGGTGGCCGAGAAGATGTATCGCCGCCACCCCCATGTCTTCGGCACTGAGAGCCGCGAGAAGACGGCGGAGGATCAAGTCCGCGACTGGGAGACCATCAAGGCCCAGGAAAGGGGACCTGCGGGTGTCCTGGAGGGCGTGGCGCTCGGGCTGCCCGCGCTCCTGCGCGCGGTCAAGCTCCAGAAGCGGGCGGCGCGGGTCGGGTTCGACTGGCCGACGACGGACAACGTGCTTGAGAAACTGACCGAGGAGGCGGCTGAGGTGATTCAGGCCGAAACTGAGGACGCGCGGGAGGAGGAGCTCGGCGATCTCCTGTTCGTGGTGGCCAATCTCGCGCGGCACATGAAGATCGACCCCGAAGCCGCGCTCCGCCGCGCCAATGCCAAATTCACCCGGAGGTTTGAGGCGATTGAGGCCGCTCTCGCCGCCGACGGGCGCGCGCCCAAAGACAGCGACCTGGAGGAGATGGACCGGCTCTGGGACGCGGCGAAGCGCGCAGAGAAAGCGGGCTGACCGCTCAGACCGGCGCGAAGGGCCAAGGGCGCAGAGCGCCGTAGAGCGCGAGCCGCTCCGCACCCGAATGCCCGGGCGTCCGGTTGTGAAACCCAACGGTGTCGGCCAGCACCAGCGTGTTCGCGGGGACGGCGAACAGCCGCGGCGGCGGCAAACCCAGGTCGGACAGACGTGCGGGATCGATCCGAAACGCGCCGTGGCGCTTACCGCGCGGCCAACTCGTGACCCGACGCGCCTCCGCATCCTCCCAGTCCAGACGAGCGCGGGTCTGGCGGTGGCTGCCTAGAACATAGGCAAACGGGCCGTCCTCACGCGTCACGGGGCGGAGGAAGTACCAGAACTTCAGCGTCGCGTGGAACGTGTCGCGGTGGAGGTCCGACTGGATGTCGTGACCCGTCCCCTCCGCCCCGGAGCGCGTGAGATAGATCGAGAGCCGCCGCGCGGGAAAGCTACGGCCAACGGCAACACGCGAGAGCGCGGCCAGCCGCGGATCCGCAGCAAAGATGGCCGCCTCGGGCATGGCCTCCCAGTCGATCTCGATGAAGCGGTTGAGCGTGCCGCCATCGTGGCGATCGAAGCCGCCGGGAAAGGGGCGCTTCGATCCGAACCCGTCGCCCCCGTCGCCCGCGGGATGCGCGCGGCTCAGCGCCTCAACCCGAGCCTCCACGCTGTCCCGAAGGCGGCCGAATGTCGCCTCGGGAAGGAACCGCTCAACGGCGACGCAGCCATCGGCGGCGAGGGCCCGCGTGATGTCGCTCGATGCCTGTGTTGTGCGGAGCCGCCGCGCAAGATCGGCCATGCGCACGCGCCCGCGGTGCAGACCGCGCGCGTTGAGATAGCGGTGGCCGACCCAGCGATCGTTGAAATCCTTGCTGGCCGTCAGAACTGTCAGCATCGCACCGGTCCCTCCCGATGCGATGCTAGCACGGTCTCAGTTCAAGACGCCCGGCCAATTGGCATCGGCACGCGCGATGTTGCCGGGGATGTCCCGCTCCCACCGGCGCTGAACGCGGCGCGAGAAGTTGAGGTAGAGCTTGCCCTCCTCGATCCGCCAGGCGTCGGGCACGGTGGAGGCGGTGTAGCCCTCGCTGACCGCCCAGGCGCAGTAGCCGCCATATTGCGGGGCGTAGGCCTCCGGATCGGTGGCAAACGTGTCGCGGTTTGCGGCCGATGAGAAGCGCCACGTCGCGCCGTTCCAGTCAAACGTGTGGTCGGACGAGCCTGCAACGGGCTTTCCTTCGGTGAAGTAGGCCACGGCGTCGGTGCCGTCGATGGCGACGCCGCCTTCCGCATAGATCGCGTCGGTCATGGCGAGCGCTGGGCGAACGACGGTCAGTGCCGGCAGGGCGAGCGCTGCGGTCAGGACGGTGCGACGGGTTGACTTCATGATCGGCTCTCCGGGTTGGGTTGCTTTGAGCAGGACATGCCGCCGACACGCCCCCAAGAAAAGCGCAACCACGAAGAGTTGAGCCCGACCGCGCCGGATGTGAGGGCTTTGTGATCGTGCGCGGGGTCGCTAAAGGTGGCGCGCGGCCCGGACCGTCAGGAGGAGAAGCCCCAATGAGCACCATCATCGACATCACCGCGCGCGAGATCCTCGACAGCCGCGGCAATCCGACCGTCGAGGTCGACGTGACGCTCGAGGATGGCAGCCTCGGCCGCGCCGCGGTGCCCTCCGGGGCGTCGACCGGCGCGCATGAGGCGGTGGAGCTCCGCGATGGCGACAAGGGCCGGTACAAAGGCAAGGGCGTCCTGAAGGCGGTCGAGGCGGTCAACGCCGAGATCGCCGATGTGATCATCGGCAAGGACGCGACCGAGCAGGAAGACATCGACCAGGCCATGCGGGAGCTCGACGGCACCCCCAACAAGGGCCGCCTCGGCGCCAACGCGATCCTCGGCGTCAGCCTCGCCACCTCCAAGGCAGCCGCCGAGAGCGTGGGTCTGCCCCTCTTTCGCTATGTGGGCGGCACCGCGGCCCGCACGCTCCCCGTTCCGATGATGAACATCATCAATGGCGGCGAGCATGCGGACAACCCGATCGACATCCAGGAGTTCATGGTGATGCCGGTTGCCGCGCCGACCCTTCGCGACGCAGTGCGTTGGGGCTCGGAGATCTTTCACACGCTGAAAAAGGAGCTGTCGGAGGCCGGTCACAACACCGGCATCGGCGATGAGGGCGGCTTTGCGCCGGGTCTCTCATCGACCAAGGAGGCGCTGGACTACATCATGACCTCGATCGAGAAGGCCGGCTACAAGCCGGGTGAGCAGGTCTATCTGGCGCTCGACTGTGCATCGACAGAGTACTTCAAAAACGGGGTCTACGACATGGTGGGTGAGGGCAAGACGCTCTCCTCGGCCGAGAATGCCGACTATCTCGCGGCGCTTGTGGACCAGTACCCGATCATCTCGATCGAAGACGGGATGGCCGAGGATGACTGGGACGGCTGGAAGGCGCTGACCGACAAAATCGGCGGACGGTGTCAGCTGGTCGGCGACGATCTCTTTGTGACGAACTCCACGCGGCTCGCCGATGGCATTGCAAAGGGCTGCGGCAACTCGATGCTCGTCAAGGTCAACCAGATCGGCAGCCTGTCCGAGACGCTCGAGGCTGTCGACATGGCCCACCGCGCGTCTTTCACCTGTGTGATGTCGCACCGTTCGGGCGAGACCGAGGACACGACAATCTCCGATCTCGCCGTCGCCACGAATTGCGGCCAGATCAAAACCGGCTCCCTCTCCCGCTCGGACCGGCTGGCCAAGTACAACCAGTTGATCCGGATCGAGGAGGAGCTGGGCGGCTCCGCGATCTACGCCGGCCGCTCGATCCTAAAGCGGTAGGTCGGATGCCCTTCACGGTTTATCTCGATCGGGTGGACTGGGAGACGGTCGGCGACGACTGGACGCCCGGTGCGGAGGACTATTCGTACGAGGCGCCGGCTCTCGGCGACGCGGGCGGTGCGGCAAAGGTCCTCGACGACGCGAAACCGGGGCTGTTGGCCCGGTTTTTCGGCGGCGACGGCCCGTTCAGCATGCGCCTCTCCAAACGGGACCGACAGGTCCTCGAGACCGTCGTGCCCGCATTGAAGGCCGCGGGGCTGCGCACCTGCTGGATTGTCTATCACGGGGGCCACGACGAAGGCTTCGCGGAGCTGCACGCGATGGCGGATGCGGACGGGCAGGAGATCGCGCTCGACGCCCTGCTGGAGGACACCGACCTCCTTGCGGCGCTCTGGCACGCGGCCCCGGCCCATACGATGGGCACCATCGGCGAGAAAGCCCGCCTGCTCCTCGAACACGAGGTGCCTGTCCTCCTCGCCTCTCTCCTCCTCGGAGCGGGGTATGGCACCGGCGAGTACGAACTCTACGGCCGTGCACGGCTCGACCTCGAGGCAATGACCGTCACCGACGATCCGGACGCGCCGTTCTACAATGGCCCACCCCTATAAGCACGCGGTCCGCTCGGCGCATCTCTTCGGGGGTGTGCCGGAGGACTATCTGGCGGTCCACGCCTGGTTCGACGAGAGCAAGGCGCACATCGCCGATATCCGGCACCGCGCGCTCCGGCATCACTCGGAGGGGATCTTCCTCTGCGAGGCGATCTTCGGCGTCACGCTGACGAACGCAGAGGGACGCGCCGTTCCGGTGCGCACCGTGGGCGAGCAGCACGTGACCGACGACCTCGGCTGGATCCCCTCGGTCAAGGATTGGCTTGAGAACCTGCAGATCCAACCCTGGATGGGGCGCACACCGTTCCGCCCGAGCGAGTAGCTCCGGCAAGGGCCTGTCCTGAGCCCGATCTTTGTAATCTGTTGACGAAGCCGGCAAAAACCTGCCCACGAGGGGGCACTGTTGCGGCCTCCGCCTTTCTTTTGCCTGCGCGCTGACGCATCCTCTCCGGGCCGCAAGACAGATTTGGAGACACGCTGTGCCAGCGCCTGCCCTGCCCGACAGCGCCTATGCGCTTGACTTCGCCGGACCGGATGCAATCGAGCAATTGATGGTCGAATTGATCAACCGGGCGCGCGCCGACCCGACGGCCGAAGCGGCGCGCCTCTCGGATGATCTCGCCTCCGGCTCACCCAGTTCGGGGGTCCAGCCGCTGGCCGTGGTCGCACCTCTGGACGCCGCCGCGCAGGCGCATTCGGACGACATGGAGGCGCAGGACTACTTCAGCCACACGGGCCTCGATGGAAGCTCTCCCACAACGCGGGCGGCGCGGTTTGATTACGGCGCGGGTGTGGGCGAGAACCTCGCCTGGTCGAGCCGAGCGAACGACTACAGCGACAGTCAGATCTCGGCCCGCCACGCGAGCCTCTGGGGCTCGGACGGGCACCAGCGCAACATGCTGAGCTCCGGCTACCGTGAGATCGGGGTTGGCTTCACCTCCGGCAACACCGGCAGCTACGTCACGCAGAAGTTCGGCAATCGCGGCATTGTCTACCTGACCGGCGTTGTGACCGACGATCTCGACGAAGATCTCTTCTACGATGTCGGGGAGGGCCTCGGCGAGGTTCGCATCACGGCCTGGAACGACGAGGACGTGGCCGCGACCTCGACCTGGGACGCGGGCGGCTACAGTCTTGCGCTCGAACCCGGGACCTACACGGTGCGTTTTGAGGGCGGCGATCTCGACGGGGCCTATGAGACCACCGTGACGATTGGCAGCGCAAACGTGAAGCTCGACGTGATCGAGGCCCGCGACGCTGTTGTTGATCCCGCGCCTGCCCCAGATCCCACGCCTGATCCGGATCCG
>JBCDHQ010000096.1:0-13487 GCA_038749815.1 Pseudomonadota bacterium
CGCAATTTCACGCAGTGCGACAGCTTGCTGATCGGCGACCAGTGCGGCGCCCACACGGTCCCCTATATCGAGTGCAAGAACAACTCGAGCCGCGTCGAGCATGAGGCGACGACCTCAAAGGTCGACGAGGACCAGCTCTTCTACTGCCAGTCTCGCGGCGTGGATGAGGAGGAGGCCGTCGCGCTGATCGTCAACGGCTTCGTCAAGGAGGTCCTCCAGGAGCTCCCGATGGAGTTTGCGATGGAGGCGCAAAAGCTGGTCGCGATCAGCCTCGAGGGCTCGGTCGGGTGATGTGAGCGGGAGCTCCAGCGCGCGATGACCATCGATCAGGCTGCCGCCATTTTGAGACGCTACGAAAGCGTTCAAAAGGGTGACAAGGCTCTGTCGGTTCCCGTTTTTGGAATTGAGTTTGCAAGTAAGATTGTGTGCTCGCCGCTGGATGAGCTCGCCGAGCGGGCCGGACTGAAGCGTAGCTTCGGGACGGAGCTGAGAAAGGGCATCCGGCTCGCCCAGTACGTCGTACTCCGATCGCCGGACGCGCGACCACTGACGTGATCCGGGGCGGAGCGGTGCGCAGGGCTCGGGCAACAGAGTGTAATGGGCTCATAGAGGACCAGACGGGTATCGTGCGCTCCCCAATCGGCACTGTCAGCACGCGACCAATTGATGGATTGGCGTTGGCCGTCCTCGGCGGTGCTCTGAAGCGCATGCTTGACCGGTGCCCGCGCCGCGTGCCGGCCCCGTGACCGAGCCCCTGAAGCTCTACTGGTGGAATGCGGAGCCGAATTTCGGTGATGCGATCAACCCGGCGATTGTGGCCCACGTGTCGGGGCGGGAGGTGTTGTGGGTCCCCGCCGCGGAGGCGGAGTTGCTTGCCATTGGCAGCGTTCTCGGGTTTGCCCGCGCCCGGTTTGAGCGCGCGCCTCTCCCCTTTGTCTGGGGGGCGGGCGCGCTCCAACCCCCGACATTTCTGAGCGAGATTGAGGAGGCGGGGCGGTTTTGCGCCGTGCGGGGCGCCCTCACCGCCGTGACGCTTCCCAAGTTTCGCGGCGCGCTCGGGGATGCAGGCCTCCTTTGCCCGCGCATCCTGCCGCCTCCGGCGGAGCGGTCTGGCATCGGTGTCGTGCCCCACCGGGTCACCTGGAAAAAACCCGAGGCAATTCAGCGCATTCGACAGAGCGGACACAAACTGATCGATGTCCGCAACCCGGATCCATGGGCCGTGGTGGCTGAGATTGCGGCCTGTGAGGCGATCCTCTCATCGTCGCTCCACGGGCTTGTCGTTGCCGATGCGTACCAAATCCCCAATCTTTGGGTTGGCGGGGCCGGAAATTTCAAGTTCTACGATTACTTCTACAGTGTGGGGCGGCGGATCGCGCATCCCCTCTGGCTTCGGGAAGGATTGCGGCGCGTGGAGGCCGGCGACATGGACACAGCCTATCTGACTGAGATCCCGCGTGTGCAGGACGCCCTCTCGGACGCGTTCCCGGATGAGCTGAAAGGATCCTGACATGATCGTCACAACCACACCATCGATCGAGGGTCACCGGATCACCGCCTATCACGGCGTGACCGTCGGTGAGGCGATCCTCGGCGCAAACATCGTCCGCGACCTCTTCTCGGGCATCACCGACATCATTGGGGGCCGGTCCTCGGCCTATGAGGCGAGCCTCGCGGAGGCGCGTGAGACAGCCATAAGAGAGCTCGAGGAGCGCGCGCGCGCTGCCGGCGGCAACGCAGTCGTCGGTGTCGATCTCGACTACGAAGTTGTTGGCAACTCGATGCTCATGGTCTCGGCCTCGGGCACATCTGTGACGGTGGAGGCAGACTGATGCCCTTTCTCGGTGCGTCGATCATCGCGGCGATCATATTCTTCGTTCTGAACTTCGTCTCGTCGATGCTCCTTGACGGGCCGCAGCAGACGACCTTCGGCGCCTTCATTGAGGCCGTGCTGAAAACGGCGGTGTTCTCGACCCTGTTCCACTACGTCCACAATTGGACCGCGAAGCTGTTCGGGTGGTACCGGATCGACCAACCGGAGAAACGCCACCTCTTCGATCGCAGTCCCGCACTCGACCAGGTGCGGGAGGAGAGCTCGGTCTGAGCCATGGCGCGACCGATCGGGCGCCCCCAACAGCATCCTCCCTTCGGGATGATTGCGATGACCGTCTTCGTTGCGGCGGGGCTCGGCTTTGTGGTGGCAATGCTCTGGCTGGGCGGCGAGTTCGCGGCGTTCAGTCTGCGCGCGATCCTAAGCGCCCTTGCAGGCGGGGGGCTTGCGACGGTGGTCGCCATGGCCATCGCAGGCGCGCTCGTGGTGCTGGCGGTGCGTCATCTCGTCTTTGGCAGCGTGATTGGCTGGGCGTCGGTGATCGGCGCGCTCATCTGGGTGCCGTTCGGAAACCACATCCTGGCGGTCGCACCCGGGATCGAGACGACCTATCCCGGCCTCCGCCCGCGTCTCGAGACGATGCTCTCCGACAATCCGCTTCTGGCCGATCTGCGCCGCGCCGTCGAAGCGGAGCTGCCGCCGCCCGCGCCAAGGCCGTCCGTGGCCGAGCCCGGGCAGCCCGTTCTGCCCGCCACGGCCGAGCTCCCCCCTCGGGCGGAGCGGCCGAAGCGGCTCGAGACGCCGGACGGAGATACAGAATTGCCGACCCTGCCACCCGCCGACGAGGTGCAGGCGGCCAGTCAGCCAAATGATCGCTTCCGACCTGTGGTCGGACGCTTGCCCCAAATCAGGGAGTAGACCCCATGTTGACCATCAAGAACCTCCACGTGTCGCTCGAGGAGGAGGACAAGGCCATCCTCAAAGGGGTCGATCTGACTGTGGACCCCGGCACTGTGCACGCGATCATGGGGCCCAATGGCTCCGGCAAATCGACGCTCTCCTACGTGCTGGCAGGGCGGGACGGCTACGACGTGACCGAAGGCTCGGCGACACTCGACGGTGAGGACATCCTGGAGATGGAACCGGAGGAGCGGGCCGCGGCCGGTCTTTTCCTTGCCTTCCAGTATCCCGTTGAGATCCCGGGTGTCGGCAACATGACGTTCCTGCGGACCGCCCTCAATGGCCAGCGCCGGGCGCGCGGCGAGGCGGAGCTCTCGGCGGCGGAGTTCCTGAAGCTCGTCCGGGAAAAAGCCCGCGCGCTTGAGATCTCGGATGACATGCTGAAGCGCGCGGTCAATGTGGGCTTTTCCGGCGGTGAGAAAAAGCGCAACGAAATCCTGCAGATGGCGGTCCTTGAGCCGAAGATGTGCATCATGGACGAAACCGATTCCGGTCTCGATGTCGATGCGATGAAACTGGTCTCCTCGGGCGTGAACGCACTCCGCGATCGGGGGCGCGGCTTCTTGGTGATCACTCACTATCAGCGCCTCCTCGATCACATCAAACCGGATGTCGTTCACATCATGGCCGCGGGACGGATTGTGAAAACGGGCGGCCCGGACCTCGCACTCGAGGTCGAAAAGAATGGCTACAAAGCCTTTGAGGAGGTGGCGTGATGGCCACACCTGCGCCTGCCGCCGCCCCCGCCGACGCGCTGATTGGTCGGCATCCGGCACCGCCCAAAGGCGCGACCTGGGCCGAGGCCGCTCGGGCGGAGGCGCGCGCGCGTCTGGTCGCCATGGGCGCCCCGGTGCGGCGCGACGAGTACTGGAAGTTCACTGACCCGGCGCGGCTGACAGATCCGGAGGCGGCGGCCGCGGTCCTCGTCACCGATGAGGCTCCGGTCTTCAGCGCGTTTGAGCGCCTCAAGATCGTCTTCATCGACGGCGTGTTCCAACCAGACCTCTCGGACGATTTCTCGCTTGAGGGCGTCGAGGTCGAGCATTTGACCGACGCCTTGTCGCGCGACATCCACTGGGCCAAGGACCTTTATGGCGCCCTGGAGGCGGCCGGACAAACTCCGGTGGTGCGCCCCTTTGCGGCGCTGAACACGGCCACCGCCTCCGCCGGCGTCGCGATCCGGTCAACCGGCACGCCCTCAAAGCCCATCAGCTTGGTCTATTTTCACCGGGATCGGGTCTCGGATGCCGTCCTCCACCACATTGTCCGGGTGGAGCCCGGCGCGGAACTGACGGTGCTCGAGAACGGTCCGGCGGCCGCGCGCTTCAACAAGTGCATGGAGATCGACGTTGCGGATGGGGGGCGCTTCAATCACGTGAGGGCGCAGGGGCGCGACCATGAGCGTCTTGCAGCCACTCATATGTTCGCGCGCCTCGGCCAGGGGTCCGAGTACAAGTCCTTTACGCTGACTGTGAACGGCGCGCTCACACGCAACGAGCACGTGATCACGTTCACCGGTGACGACGCCAAGGCCCATGTCGCGGGCGCGGCGGCCGGGGACGGGGCGTTTCATCATGATGACACGGTCTTCATCACGCATGACGGCCTTCGCTGCGAAAGCCGCCAGGTCTTCAAGAAAGTTCTTCGAAACGGGGCGGTTGGCGCCTTTCAAGGCAAGATCCTGGTCCAACCGGGCGCGCAGAAGACGGACGGCTATCAGATCAGCCAGGGCCTCCTTCTGGATGAGGACAGCCAGTTCCTCGCCAAGCCCGAGCTCGAGATCTACGCGGATGACGTTGTGTGCTCCCACGGCTCGACTGTTGGCGCCGTCGATGACGAGGCTCTCTTCTACCTGACCTCCCGGGGTGTGCCGAAAAGCGAGGCGGAAGACATGCTGGTTCTCGCCTTCGTCGATGAGGCGATCCAGGAGATCGAGGACGACGCGCTCGCCGACGAGATCCGGACCCGGCTCGCCGCCTGGCTCGCGCGCCGAAGGTGATCCTGGCCGCCTACCGAACGCCGGCCGCATTTGCGGCGAAACAAGCGGCGGCCGGCATCAGCGAGGGGCGTCTCCTCCTCTGGGCGCTCATCGCCGGCGTCGCGGGGTTCCTGGCGGGCGTGCCGAGCGCGCTCGACGCAGCGTCTGAGCTGCAGATCGAGGACGCCGTCGCCGGTGTCCTCGCCGGGCGGCTCTTTGGGGCGGTCTTCCTGCTGCCGCTTCTCCTTTATGTGTGCGCCGGTCTGATCGCGATTGGCTGGCGCCTGATGGTCCGGCCGGTTCCCTCGCACCGTGTGCGGGTCGCGCTTTTTGGCGCACTGCTTCTGGCGGCGCCGATGCTCGTGGCGCTCAGTTGGATCGGCAGCCGCTTGCCGGTCATCGCTGACGTTTTTCTCGGCGCTGTGACCTTTCTGTTCTTCCTCTGGCTGGCGGTTGCCCGCCTGCGGGGTGTGACGCGCCCACCCGTGGGTTGACAGAAATGCCCCCGTCGCGGCCCATCGCAGATATGGGGGACCGATTTAATCAGTTTGACACCTTTGCGACCGACCTTGAGGGCGAGCGTCAGGGCGACCGGTTGGACAAACCGTCGCCGAGCATCGGGTCTTGGGAGGCGGAGATGGATCAGGTCACGCGGGTCCCCGGCAGTATCGTTGATGATGATGAGTATCTTTCGAGGCGCAAGGGCCTTGGCTCGCGTATTTGGTCGAGCTGGGTCAACATGCGCGCCGCCACGCGCGAGTTGATCGAGGAAAACCCGCAAGAACAGCGCCTCGTGTTCTTCGTGCTTCTCTCGGACATTGTTTTCTTCCTTTCGGCCTCGCTCCGCGCCGCGGTCTCGCCCATTGCGGGCATGCCGGAGGAGATGCCGCTCACCATCGGTCTCGTGCTGATCGGGTCTCTTTTCCTCAGGACGGCGGCGATGTACGCGTTTTCGCTGCTCCTCACGTTTGCGGCGCGGGTTGCCGGCGGCAAGGGCAGTTGGAAGGACACACGGACAGGTGTGTTTTGGGCGGCCCTCGTCGCCGCACCGTTCGGCCTTCTGATGGCGCTGATCGCGATCATGCTCCAGGTTTTTGCGCCCGACATGCCAATCGTCAGCGATGCCTGGTTCGGCGCACTCCTCCAGATCCTCGGGCTTCTGCCGCTCGTCTGGTTCGTGAGCCTCGGTCTGGCTGAGGCGCAGGGCTTTGCATCGACGAGGACCGCCTTTCAGGTGTTGCTTCTCTTCGCCATCATTGCGATTGTTGTGGCTGGAGTGATGTGGCTGACCGGCTTCTGACATGACTGACGACTGGCCGGGGCTGGTTTTGACCAGCTTCCTGCGCCCGAGACACGCCGCCAAGCGGATCAAGGAATGGCAACTTGACGTGGAGGTAGCGTTCCAGATTGGAACGCTGTCGATCGTGGTTGGCACCATGATCAGTGCCGTTTTCTTCCGCCCGGATCCCTCGGCGACCTCCGCGTTGCCATTCCTGGGGATCCTAGCCAATCCGCTTCTGTGGGCGATTGTGCAGATTGTGATCTTTCTCGGCTCAACGGCGTTGATCGTCGTGATCGGTCGAAACACAGGGGGCACCGGCACTTTTCGCGACGCGCTTGGCCTTATGGCGTGGTTCCAGGTGGTCTCGACCATTCTGTCGATTGTCCAGACCCTTGTGCTCCTGGTCGTCCCGATCCTCGGCGGCATTGTCGTGACCTATTTTGTCGTCTGGGTGTTCTGGGCCCTTTCGGCCTTTATCGCCGAAACACACGACTTTGATCGAGGTTGGGCCGTTTTCGGCGGCCTCATTGTCACAGTGCTCGTGATCTCGGTCCTGCTCAGCCTAGTTGCCGGACTACTCGGGATCCAACCGGCGGAGACGCTTTAGACCATGTATGACGTTCATGAGGTGCGGCGGGACTTTCCGATCCTCTCCCGCACCGTCCACGGCAAACCGCTCGTCTACCTCGACAATGGCGCTTCGGCCCAAAAGCCGCAGGCGGTCATCGACGCTGTGACCCGCGCCTATGGAGAGGAGTACGCGAACGTCCATCGCGGCCTCCACCATCTCTCGACCATCGCGACCGAGACCTACGAGGCCGTCCGGGGAAAGCTCCGCGCCTTTCTCAACGCCCCGCGGGAGGAGGAGATCCTCTTCACCACGGGTGCGACCGAGGCGTTCAACCTGATCTCCTACGCCTGGGCCGCGCCACGCCTCTCGGAGGGGGACGAGATCATCCTCTCGGTCATGGAGCACCACGCCAACATCGTGCCCTGGCATTTTCTGCGAGAGCGGCAGGGCGTGGTGATCAAATGGGTGGACGTGGACAGCACCGGTGCGTTCGACCCTGAGCGTGTGATCGACGCGATCACGCCGCGCACAAAGCTGATCTCGCTCACCCATCTGTCGAATGTTCTCGGCACCGTGGTCGACATCAAGACGATTGTGGCCGCCGCGAAAGACCGCGGGATTGCGGTCGCTGTCGATGGCAGCCAGGCGGCAGTGCACATGCCGGTCGACGTGAGCGATCTCGGCTGCGATTTCTACGCCATCACGGGCCACAAGCTCTATGGCCCGACCTCCTCCGGTGCGCTCTATGTGGCCTCGGCTCGCCTGGCCGAGATGCGCCCCTTTATGGGCGGCGGCGACATGATCCGTGAGGTCACGAAGACCGCTGTCACGTACAACGATCCACCCCACAAGTTCGAAGCGGGGACCCCGGGGATCGTCCAGATGATCGGTCTCGGCGCCGCGATCGACTACATGCAGGGCCTTGGGATGGAGGCGATTGCCGCCCACGAAGCGGGCCTGCGCGACTACGCGACCGAGCGTCTCGGCGGGCTCAACTGGCTCCAGGTGCAGGGCACGACCCCGGACAAGGGCGCGATCTTTTCGTTCACGATGGACGGGGCCGGGCACCCCCACGACATCTCAACGGTCGTGGACCGAAAAGGTGTCGCGGTTCGGGCCGGCCACCACTGCGCCCAGCCGTTGATGGAGCATATGGGTCTCAGCGCGACCTGTCGTGCCTCCTTCGGGCTCTACAACACGAAGGAAGAGATCGACGTGCTTGTCGATGCGCTCGAGACCTGCCACGAGCTCTTTGCCTGAGCGTCAAAAGACGTCGACACCGGGTGAGAGCGGGTCTTCTCCAAACCGATTGCTGCCCTCCGAGCCTCGGCGCGTGAACCAGATCAGGATCATGATGATGTTCACGAGTGGGATCAGCAGGATCAGAATCCACCACCCGGACATGTCGATGTCGTGAAACCGGCGGATCGTGACCGCGATCGAGGGGATCAGGATCCCGAGGTTCAGGATAATCGAGATCACTGCGCCGAACCCACCGAGCCCCGCTTGAAGGATGCTGCCAAGGATGCTGATCAGCAGCGTGAAGAGCGCGAACCACCAGTATTCCGACCGCGGGCTGCGGGTCTGGAAATCGGCGTACTTCTGAAGAAGTGCTGTCCGGATGGCGAGATCGAAGGTCATGGCCTACTCCCAAAGCAAATGACGACCGGTTTGGACGCTAAGCGATGCGCCGCGCCGCGTCACCCCTTGGGCCGGAGCCGTGTCACACCGACGGCGCCCCCTCGCGCAAGTGTCGGATCGAGCGTCATTGGAATGTACTCGAGCCGCCGCCAGAGAAGCGACAGGTCGTCGTAGTGGCGGGAGAGAACATGCCCCGATTGCCCTGTCGCGATCATCATCGCTGAGCTTTCGGGATCTGCAAAGTCGACCACGATCCGAAGGCCGCTGCCGTGCACGTTGGTGTAGGGCGCCTCGCCCCAATTGCGCATCGCGCCGCGCAGAAGCGTGTGGTCGCCCCCCGGCGTCTGCTGGCGGATGTTGACCAGCCATCCGAGACCCGGCACTTGGCCGAGTGACTGGTGCCGGTGGAGCGCTGTGTGCGCACTGCCCCAACGCCAGCTCTCGATCCGCGCGCCGTAGGCTTCTGTCAGCTCGACAAGTGCGGCGTCGAGCGCAAGGCGGGCAATGGTCTCGCAGGTCTCGACGGTGGCCGATTGGCGGATGTCGCACCAGGCAGATGCGCCGTTCTCGTCGAGAAACACCCGCTCGATGAAAAGGGGGACAGGCGTGCGGCGTCGCGCGGCCAGCGGGCCGATGTCGTCCACAATCAGGCGGCGTTGGAGCTCGCGCATCCAGGCCGCGTAGATCAGCGGCTCGAACGCGTGTTCCCCCATTTCCCCGTTCCAGGCAGCCAAGGCCGCAAGGGCCGTTTGACGCTGCCGGGCCGGCGTGCCCTCCGCCGCCGGCTCGCCCTGATACCAGAGGTCGCGCGCAACCAGCGGCAGGAGGGCGCGGGCCGCCGGTGAGATTTGATCGGTCTGGATGCCCACAAAGCTCTCGAGCGTGTGAAACTCCCGCCCATTCAGCAGCCGCGTCGCCCTCCGGATCCGGTGGCTGTCGCCCCAATCAAATGTCCAGTGGTTGGGGAAGGGCGCGTCGGTGATGCGGTTGTTCGTGTTGACCAACACGCCGGAGCTGGGCGCGCGAACGCCTGGATTGCTGTCCACCGGGAAGCTGCCCGTCCAGTCGTTCTCGGCGAGCCATCCGGCCGAGGGCAGTCTCCCCTGGCTGAGCGAGGCTGGATCCCGGCGGGGCGCGTGGCCGAGCGCACGCATCGCGATCCCGCTTTGATCGGCCAGCATCAGGTTCTGAGCGGGCGCCACGACCTTGACGCTCGCCTCCAGCGCCGCGTCGACCGAGGGCGCGCGCATCACGTCGAGCATCGCCTCGATTGTCCGATCGTCGGAGGTCAGTGCCGTCCATGCGAGCGCCGCCACATGCCCCTCGGGCGTCACGTCCGCCGCGTTGTAGTGCGGGGGGGGGATCACCGGTCCGTGCCGCGTCCAGCGGAGCGTCAGCGTCCGGGGCGGAGCGCCCGCAATGTTGATGATCGTGTCGCGGGTCACGAAGGCCTTTGGTCCGGCCGGCGTTGCATAGGTGTCTGGGTCGTCGCCCAATCGCTCGATAAAGATGTCCTGGTCGTCGAGGCCTGCTGTGGTCAGGCCCCAGGCGAGCTTCTCGGACCGGCCGACAAGGACCGCCGGCAAGCCCGGGATCGTGCCGCCGATCACGCCGCCCGAGGCAAACTCCAGGCGGGCCAGCATCCACCACCCCGGAGCGTAGAGCGGCAGATGCGGGTCATTGGCGAGGAGCGGGGCGCGGGCGGCCGCGCGCGAGCCGTCCACCGCCCAGGCATTCGATGCGCCGCCAAACCCGGCCTCGGCCACGGGGGAGAGCGGGTGCCGCGGCAGAGGTGCGACGCGGGCAAACTGCACCGGTCCGAGTGTTTCTGCGTAGTCGGGAAGCGCTATGACCCCGTCCGCCGGCTCGGGCATCAGATCCTCGACCCGTTCAGGCTCGAGGCGGAGGGAGAGCTGTGCCCGCAACACCTCGCGTGAGGCCATGTCCGTGAGCTGGAAGGCCATCAGTTTCTGGATCGCGATCGAATCGGCGGGCGTCCAGGGCGCCACCCGAGGCTCGAACAGGAAAAACTCCGGCGCGCCGCGGCCGAGGGCCTCCTCCTGGATCAGATCGAGATAGGCGTTGACGCCCGCCGCATAGGCCTCAAGCTCGGCCGTGACCCGGGGGCTTTGCCGCTCCGCCGCGGCAAGCGCGTGGCCGTAAAGATCGAGCGCCCGCATCAGATGATCGATTGAGACGGTCTCAGCCCCGAAGAGCTCCGACAGCCGCCCCTCCGCGGTCCGCCGCATCAGCGTCATTTGCCAGAGCCGGTCCTGCGCATGTGCAAACCCGAGCCCGAAGAGGACGTCGCGATCCGTCTCGCCGAAGATATGTGGGATCGCATGGCTGTCGCGCACGATCTCAACCGGTCGGTCCAGCCGCGCAACCTCCCAGGTTGCGTCGTAGTCGGGGAGCGAGCGTGTCGCCAGGTAGTAGACCAACCCCACTGCCAGAAGCGCGAGGACGAAGGCACCGGCCAGAAGCCGAACCAACCAGCGAAAGAGCCAAACCATCGCGCGGAGCTTGGCGCGCCGCCGCTTGACCCGCAAGCCATAGGAGGGCAGGTGGGCGACAAAGCGCGCGTTGGGAGGGCTCACATGGCCAAGACGGCATTTCTGGGATTGGGGGTCATGGGGTACCCGATGGCGGGGCATCTGGCCGCCAAGGGCCACGAGGTTGTGGTCTACAACCGCACCGCCGCAAAGGCGGCGGCCTGGGTTGAGCAGTGCGGCGGCAGCCACCGCGCGACCCCGGCGGAGGCCGCCGCAGGGGCTGAGATCGTGTTCGCCTGCGTCGGAAACGACGACGACCTCCGGAGCATAACAACGGCGGAGGGCGGTGCGTTCGCGGCGATGGCATCGGGTGCGGTTTTTGTCGATCACACCACAGCTTCCGCGGAAGTGGCGCGTGAGCTCTATTCTGCAGCGAAGGCCAAGGGCTTTGATTTCATCGATGCGCCGGTTTCGGGGGGCCAGGCCGGCGCGGAGAACGGCGCGCTCACGGTCATGTGCGGCGGCGATGCGGCGCCCTATGACCGTGTTGCGCCGGTGATCGACGCGTTCGCCAAGTCATGCCGCCTTATGGGCGCATCGGGCGCGGGGCAGCTCACCAAGATGGTGAACCAGATCTGCATTGCCGGCCTTCTTCAGGGGCTCTCGGAGGGCATGACGTTCTGCTCGAAGGCCGGCCTTGACGGTGAGGCGGTGCTGGACGTGATCTCCAAGGGCGCGGCGGGCTCCTGGCAGATGGACAATCGCGGCAAGACCATGCTGGCGGATGAGTTTGACTTTGGCTTTGCCGTTGACTGGATGCGCAAGGATCTTGGCATTTGCCTCGCGGAGGCCGATCGCAACGGCACTCAACTTCCGGTCACTGCGATGATCGACCAGTTCTACAAGGACGTCCAGTCCATGGGGGGCGGCCGCTGGGACACCTCGTCCCTGATGCGCAGGCTGACCCGTCAGAGCTGAGCGGCGGCTCGACCCCCTCCAGGTCTTGGCCTTGAACCGGCACGTGGCGTATGCGATGGCCGGGACCCCAGGAAAGTGGCGGGGACCGTTGCCGCATGGGTGGCGCCGGCGGTCGTGCGAGGCGCTCGGGCGTGGGGCTTGACCCATCGGGCCGAGCGGCACACGGTCCGTCCTCCCAGCACGAAGCAGAGTTGCTGTGCCGAAGCGGCAAGCAGGTTTTCCGGCGGGGTCAGGCGCTCTCGGGCGAGGGGCCATCCAGGTGGCGTCGCACACCTTCCTGCCGCGGATCACGCAGGTGTGCCCCGTTGTCTGGATGCGGCGGCGACCTTGGATCACGGCGCCTCCGGATCTCGCAGGAGGGACCTTTCCTGTGTGGACACACGCCCATGTCCCGCGAAGGCGCCGGCCAGGGCGTCGCGCGGCGCCCATTGGACATCTGGGGAGGGGTGTTGGTATGGCCTCGCCAAACACGTCCAGAGGAGCCCCCCAATGCCGACGCCCGTCTTCGATGCCGGCCTGAAGATAGCGCCGTCGATCCTTTCAGCCGATTTTGCAAAGCTCGGAGAGGAGATCCGGGCGGTGGAGGTGGCGGGTGCAGACTGGATCCATGTCGACCCGATGGATGGGCACTTCGTCCCGAACTTGACGCTTGGACCCGGCGTCGTGGCTGCAATCCGACCCCACGTGACGACCGTGATGGACGTCCACCTGATGATCTCGCCCGTCGATCCCTATCTCGAGGCGTTCGCCAAGGCCGGCGCTGACATTCTGACAGTCCATGCGGAGGCGGGACCGCATCTCGACCGTTCGCTCCAGGCGATACGGTCGCTTGGTTGCGGAGCGGGGGTCGCGCTCAACATCACAACACCGCTGAGTGTGATCGAGCACTGCCTCGACCGCCTCGACCTCCTTTTGCTGATGACCATCAACCCGGGGTTTGGCGGGCAGGCCTTCACGCATGCGGTGCTCAGCAAGATCCGCGCGGCCCGGGCCATGATCGGCGACCGGCCGATCTGGCTCGAGGTGGATGGCGGGGTGACGCCGGAAACGGCGCCGCTCTGCGTGGAGGCCGGCGCCCGCGTCCTCGTCGCCGGGTCGGCGGTGTTTCGCGGCGGGCCCGCCGCCTACGGCGCCAACATCCGTGCGCTGCGCTAGGTTTTGCGGCTCCGCGTGAAGACCATCTTCTGCTCGAGGAGGTCCTCCGGGCGCCCGACCCAGGCATAGGCGAGGAGCGCCGGCTCCCGCTCTCCGACGGTGATTCGGTGGAGATGCGCGGGCGGGTTCAGGATGAAGGATCCGGGCACATAGACGCCCTGGTGGTTTTCGCTCACAGCGCCCGAGAGGCAAATGTAGCTTTCCGTGATGCCGTCATGGGCGTGCGCGGGGTAGGTGCAGCTCGGTGCGAAAAGGACCAAGCCGAGGATGATCCGCTCTGTCACAACAGGCCCGCGAGGACCGGCAAGCTCGGCAAAGGCGAACCGGTTCTCGAGACCTCTCGGCACTTTCTCATACCCGTAGAGCCAGGCGAGACTTGGAAGGACCGCTTCGAGAGCCGCGAGAAGCTGCGAGGTCCGTTCCTGCCGCCCCTCGTCCAGGGCGCGCTTCAGATGGCGGATGACCGGCTTCTCGCAGGGCTCCGGCAGCCGGATCTCAGGGTCGCTTTGCATCACGCGGCTGATTGCCTCACGGACCGTGCGCTGATGGCTGCGGATGCGGTCGCTGCCACCCGCCGGGAGGTAGCGATAGAGCTCCCA
>JBCDHQ010000097.1:0-13341 GCA_038749815.1 Pseudomonadota bacterium
AAGGGGTTTCATCTTTGCCATAGAAGATCCCGAACGACCGGGGAGAGCGATGCGCGTTGCCGTCTTGATCGTGGCTGCCGGGCGTGGGCGGCGGGCGGGCGGCGGCGTGCCCAAGCAGTACCGCGCGATCGGCGGTCGCCCAGTGCTGACACACACTGTGGAGGCCGCTCTCGCCCATCCGGGCATCGACACTGTGCGGGTTGTGATCCACCCCGAAGACGACGCTGCCTACACCGAGGCGTGCGCTGCGATCGACGATCGCCGTCTCGGCCCTCCGATCCCCGGCGGGGTCGAACGTCAATCCTCCGTTCGCGCGGGCCTCGAGGCGTTGGCGCATGACCCGCCGGCGCGGGTTCTCATCCACGACGCCGCGCGTCCGTTCCTGTCGCGGGCGACCATCGACCGGGTTCTCGACGCCCTGGTGACAGCGCCGGCCGTTCTGCCGGCCCTCCCGATCGTCGATGCGCTCTGGCAGTCGGAGGACGGATCGGTCGGCAGCGCCGTGCCGCGAGAGGATCTCTGGCGCGCGCAGACGCCGCAGGGCTTTGAGTTCGAGACAATCCTGAAGCTTCACCGCGAGGGGCGTGCCGGCGCGCCGGACGACGTCACGCTCGCGCGTGAGGCGGGTCTGAAGGTCGCGCTTGTTCTCGGGGACGGCAATGCGTTCAAGATCACCCTGCCCGAAGACTTCAACCGGGCCGAGCGCTATCTGGAGGGCGCAATGGATGTGAGAACCGGGATCGGCTATGACGTGCACGCCTTTGCCCCAGGCGACTCCGTCGTGCTGAACGGCGTGAGGATCCCCCATGACGCGACCCTGTCGGGCCACTCCGACGCGGATGTGGCCATGCATGCAGTCACCGATGCGATCTTCGGCGCGCTCGCGGAGGGCGATATCGGCCAGTGGTTCCCACCAACGGAGGCCGCCTGGCACGGCGCCGACAGCGTGATCTTTCTCGAAAAGGCGGCCGAACGGGCAGCGGTGCGCGGCTATCGCATCGCCCATGTCGATTGCACCATCATTTGCGAGCGTCCGAAGATCGGCCCGCACGCACCCGCGATGCGCGACACACTCGCCCGCGTCCTCGGCGTGGCGCCGAGCCGGATCAGCGTGAAAGCCACGACGTCCGAGGGACTGGGCTTTACCGGCCGGCGCGAGGGGATTGCCGCCCAAGCGACCGCCACGCTGATCGGTCCGTGATCCGCCAGATCGCCAGCCTCGGCCCGATCGGGCACGCGCCTGTGGCACCGGGCACGCTCGCCTCCGCCGCAGCGATCCCGCTCGCCTACGGGCTCCACATCCTCGGCGGGTTTCCCCTCCTTCTGATTGCGACCGGCGGCGTCGCCTTTCTCGGGTGGCACGCAACGCGTGTTCTGACCGCCGACGGCCCGGCTGACCCGAGTTGGATTGTCATCGACGAGGTTGCGGGGCAGTGGGTGGCGCTTTGGCCTCTGTCTGCGGGGCTTTGGGCGGTAGGCGCGTCGCCCACGCTCTTTCCCTGGCCGGGATGGGTTGGCGCCTTTGTGCTCTTCCGCCTCTTCGACATTTTGAAGCCCGGACCGGTCGGCTGGGCGGACCGGAAGGGGACGCCCGGTGCTGTGATGCTCGACGATCTCATCGCGGGCGCCCTCGCCGCCCTCTGCGTGGCAGCGGCGGCCGCATTCGCGCACGGACTGTTTCTGTGACCGGCCCGGAGGTTCTGTCCCGCCTCCGCGCCCGCGGCTTGACGGTCACGGCGGCCGAGAGTTGCACGGGCGGGCTCGTCATGGCGGCTTTGACGGACGTCCCGGGCGCGTCGGATGTCGTTGACCGGGGATTTGTGACGTATTCGAACGCGGCCAAGGAAGAGCTCCTCGGCGTTCAAGCCGGGACGCTCTCGCGCTTCGGGGCGGTGTCCGAGCCGGTTGCCGCCGAGATGGCGGCGGGCGCCCTCGCACGCTCGACCGCGGATGTGGCCGTCTCTGTCACGGGCATCGCCGGTCCGGATGGCGGCAGCGCGGAGAAACCCGTGGGCACTGTCGCCTTCGGCCTCGCAACGGCTGACGGTGTGACCACCGAGACGGTCCGCTTTGGCTCACTCGGCCGATCGGAGATCCGTCGCGTCGCCGTCGCGCATGCCCTCTCGCTCCTCGCCCAAGCGTGAGCAGCACATGGGAGGCAAACCGCTCAAGCCCCTCAGCTTGCGCCGTAGAGAGCGGCCGCCCGAGCCTCGAACGCCCGCACCACACGTCGCATCGCCTCGTAGAAGACCACGCCGATCACAGCCTGGAGGGCGCGGGACCGAAACTCGAAATCCACGAAGAACTCGACTTCGGTGCCCCCATTGACCGAGCGGAAGGACCAGTTGTTGTTGAGATACCGGAACGGGCCATCGAGATACTCCACCACGATCAGCCGCGCCCCGGGGTCGAGCTTCACGCGGCTCCCGAATTTTTCCCGGAAGACCTTGAACGAGATCACTAGGTCGGCGTCGACAATCTCCGTCTCACCGCGCGCGCGGCGGTCGCGCACACGCGAGGCGGCGCACCAGGGCAAGAACTCAGGGTAGCTTTCGATGTCCGCCACCAAATCGAACATTTCATCGGGGGCATAGGGCAGAAAGCGCTTTTCACTATGGGTCGGCATCGCGAAACTGCTGTGGTCTCTCGGGAGGGCGCGTTTTTGGTGCTGGGTCGCACATAAGGATCAGGTGTGTGGAACAAAAGGCTTACGTCGTCGAGAGCTTAATCTCTGCCAAATCGATCGCGGCCCGGATCGAGGGCTTGGCCCGCGACATTGCGGCTCATTTCGAGGGCACCGACAAGCTGGTGGTGATCGGTCTCCTCCGAGGCTCCTTCATTTTCATCGCCGATCTGGTGCGAGAGCTCAATCTGCCGGTGGAGGTCGATTTCATCGAAGCCTCCTCCTACGGATCGGGCACAGTGTCGACCCGTGAGGTCCGTATTCTCAAAGACCTCCGCGGCCAGATCGAGGGACGCGACGTTCTGGTTGTCGAGGACATCGTCGACACGGGCCACACGCTCGCCCATGTCCTCCACCTGTTGCGCGCGCGCAGCCCGGCCCGGCTGGAGGTCTGCGCCCTCCTCGACAAGCCGGCGCGGCGCGAAGTCGACATCCAGGCCACTTGGACCGGCTTCGAGATCCCGGACGAATTTGTCGTCGGCTACGGCATCGACTACGCGCAACGGAACCGAAACCTGCCGTTCATCGGCAAGGTCCGTTTCACAGAGTGACGGCTACTGCGCGACGCGCTCCTCCAGGGGACGCGACCACGCTACGGGAAGCGCATCGCCAAAGAGCTCGCGGCACCCCTCGTAGACCGGCGCAAATCGCTCCAGGGCGGCTGCGACGTTCTCACGCGATGGCATCATCGTCTGAGGGGACGCATTCACACGCGTGCCGAAATCGACCTCGCTCGGCTCAAGACCAAGGAACGCAAAGATCTGCGCAACGCCCGGGGGCGTGAAGAGCGTCTCATAAAAGCCGTAGCAGACGGATCCCGGGGCAAAGACCGCGTTGAGGGTTCGAATGGTCTCCAGATATCCGGCGCGTCCTTTGACGCTCGCGGTCCCGAGGCCCTTGGCGTAGAGGGCATCGAGGTTCAGGGAGGGATCGCTCCTCAACCGGTGCCGGATGGCCGAGAGATGGCGATCCACCGGGTCACGCATCAGGAAGACGACCCGTGGCTGCATGTCCGCTCGCTCGGTCAGGCGGCGAAACGCGAGAAATCCCTCCTCCGGCAGGGCGCTGTATGCAGGCGTGATCTCTCCGCAATGGGTGCAGCCTGCTTTCAAGATCCGGTCGAAATACTCGATGTAGGCTGCCTCATTCACAGTCATGCGGATCCGGTCGAGGACGTCCTCCAGCTGCCCGGCCGCGCGACGGCGCGCGAGCCCCTCCTTTGCCTCCACCCGCGCCATGATCTTTCGCGCCCGCGCAAAGAACCGACGGTCGTGATTGGTCGCGGTGTCAGGGCCGTACATCGCGTCGAAGTAGTGCAATTCCTTGATCGGCGACATCGTTACTGCCGGGTGCTGTCGGAGCGTGTTGTAGAGCCAGGTGGTCCCGGACTTCTGAGCGCCGACGCCGAGGATGAACGTCCTGCCAGCGAGCTTCGTCAGCGAGGCCGTCACGGCGTCCTGTGTGAGCCAGGCCCGCGCGTTCCGGCCCTCTGCCGCGCGGCCCGAAGGCGCGCGAAATCGTCGCCGGCATGGTAGCTCGACCGTGTCAGCGGCGTCGCGGAGACCATCAGGAACCCCTTGCCGTAGGCCGAGCGCTCATAACTCGCGAATTCGTCCGGCGTGATATAGCGGTCGACCGCGTGGTGCTTGGGAGAGGGTTGCAGGTACTGACCGATGGTCAGAAAATCGACATCGGCCGCCCGCATGTCATCCATCACCTGAAGAACCGCTTGGCGGTTCTCGCCGAGGCCAACCATGATCCCGGATTTGGTGAAGGTGAGCGGGTCAAGCTCCTTCACTCGCTGAAGAATGCGGACGGAGTGGAAGTAGCGCGCGCCGGGGCGAACCTCCGGGTAGAGCCCGGGCACCGTCTCGAGATTGTGGTTGAAGACATCAGGGCGCGCGTCAACGACAGCTTCGAGCGCGCTGTCCGGACACCGAATGAAGTCCGGGGTTAGGACCTCGATTGTGGTCTCGGGACATTTCCGGCGGACGGCACGGATGGTCTGGGCAATGTGATCCGCCCCGCCATCGGCGAGGTCGTCGCGGTCCACCGATGTGATCACAACATGGGAGAGGCTGAGCTTCGCGACGGCGGCCGCGACGCGCGCGGGTTCAAACACGTCGAGCGCTTCGGGTCGGCCGGTGGCCACGTTGCAGAAGGTGCAGCCCCGGGTGCAGATCTCCCCCATTATCATCATGGTGGCGTGGCCCTGGGCCCAGCACTCCCCCACATTGGGGCAACCCGCTTCCTCGCAGACGGTCACGAGGTTGTTGTCGCGCATGATCTTCGCCGTCTCGCGGTACCCTTTGGAGGTCGGCGCTTTGACACGGATCCAGTCCGGTTTCTTCAGGATCGGCGTGTCAGGGCGATGCGCCTTCTCCGGATGCCGCTGGCTGCGGTCCTTGAGGTCGCGGGGGGGAGGCGTTTGGCTCGACATAACGCGCTTTTACCGCGTCGTGCGGTCTTGGGGAACTGCCAAACGGGCAGGCCCGGGTTGCATCGGACGCGGGCCTAGCCGGGCGCGCCGGCGCCGTCGCGGCCCGCATCCTTGCCCTCCGTCTCCGCGTCCTCATAGCCGAGGCTTGCGGCCACAGTGACCGCAACCGGTGTCGCTTGCGCGAGAACAGGCGCGTAGGCGCCCGTGTCCGACGGTGTCGCGCGTTGCGTCGCACGGTAGGATCCGAAGGCGGCAATCGCGGCAAAAAGCGCTGCGATCCAGACAAAGTACCCGACCGGACCCATCAGCGACATGATCCACCCGATTGCAATCGGCCCACCGACCGCGCCAAGGCCATTCACAAACACCAGCCCACCGGAGGCCGCGGCCATGTCGTCCTGCTCGAGATAGTCGTTCATATAGGCGATCAGGAGGGAGTAGAGCGGGTTCGCAACGCCACCTATGACGAACCCGATCATGAGGAGTGCGCCGAAATGCCCCGCCGCGGGCACCGCTAGCACGGTGATCACCGCCCCGGTGGCGGTCGCTGCGATGATCAGCCGGCGGCGGTCCATGCGATCTGACAGCCATCCGAGTGGGAACTGACAGAGGGCGCCGCCAACATAGATCGTCGCGATGAAGAGGGTGGTTTCCGCGACGCTGAGCCCGGTCTCCGTCGCATAAATGGGCGCCATGGCAAAGATGGCAGCGAAGATGCCGCCGAGGATCAGCGTTCCCACCATCGCAAAGGGAGAGACGCGGAAGAGCCGTCCGACACTCATCGGCTTGGCCGTCTCGAACACCGGCACGGGGCTCACTGTCAGGAGGATCGGCGCGAACGACACCGAGACGAGGACCGACATCACGACAAAGAGGGTGTAGGCCGCCGGATCGCCGAGATTGACGAGTGCCTGCGCGCTCACGATCCCGGTCATCTGCACGATAACATAGAGCGAGAGGGTCTGCCCGCGGGTGTCGTTCGTTGCGCGCGCGTTCAGCCAGCTTTCAGCGACGACATAGACACCGGCGAAACAAAACCCGACCAGAAGCCGCATCGCAGCCCAGACGATCGGGTTCGGCACGGCCGCATAAAGGATCAGGGCAGCCGAAATGAGCGAGCCGAGCGCCGCAAAGACCCGAACATGCCCGACCCGCTGAATGAGACGCGGCGTCATGCTTGAGCCTGCGAGAAAGCCGAGAAAGAACGCCGACATCACCCAGGACATGGTCTGGGCGTCAAACCCCTCATGGGCACCGCGCAGGCCGAGGACCGTGCCCTGCAGGCCGTTCCCGATCATCAGCAGCAACATACCCAGAAGCAGGGGCCATGCGTCGAAGAAGATGCGGATCATGGAGCGCCTCCTGTCTTGCCGCGCATCTCGCAGGATTCGCTCAAACGCGATCGCAACGGCGCGACAGGCGCGCGTCGTTTTCAGCCCTCACGGCAGAAGGAGCGAGGCGTCGCCGTAGGAGAAGAAGCGGTACCGCTCCCGGATGGCATGGTCGTAGATCTCGCGCACGCGGGCGTGGCCCATCAGTGCTGCGACCAGCATCAGAAGTGTCGACTTCGGCAGATGGAAATTGGTGAGGAGGCCATCCGTTGCCCGGAACTGGTGTCCCGGTGTGACAAAGAGGTCGGTCTCGCCTGAGAACGCCTCCATCGCTCCGTCGGCCGCTGCGGTTTCCAGAAGCCGGAGGGCGGTGGTCCCGACCGCGATCACACGGCGCCCCTCGGCTTTGGCGCTCCGGATCACCTCCGCCGCGGCAGGTGTCACGTCGCCTCGCTCTGCGTGCATTTTGTGATTGCTCAGAAGGTCCGTCTTCACCGGCAGAAACGTGCCCGCCCCAACATGAAGCGTCACCTCGACATGCTCGATCCCTGTATGCGCCAGATCCGAGAGCAGCGCCTCGTCGAAATGGAGCGACGCCGTCGGTGCCGCCACCGCGCCGGCGATCTGCGCAAAGATCGGCTGGTAATCCTCGCGGTCGCGCGCATCTGGCGGCCGCCGGCGCGCGATGTAGGGTGGCAGCGGCATCGCGCCATGTGCCTCGAGAGCATGGTCGAGCGGCGCGCCGCTCTCAAATGCCAGCGTCACCTCTCCTCGCTGTCCCTTTCCGACCACGTCCGCGGCGAGTTCGGGCGCAAACTCGATCCGATCGCCCGGGGCGAGGCGTTTGGCAGGACGAGCCAACGCGCGCCATGCCCCAGACGCGAGCGGGGCGAGGAGCTGCACCTGCACCCGCGCCTCGCCGCTGCCGTGGGGCGTGTCCCGCCGACGCCGCCCGGAGAGCTGCGCGGGAATGACTTTGGTGTTGTTGAACACCAGAAGATCGCTCGGCCGCAGGATGGTCGCCAGATCGGAGACCCTGCGGTCCGAGAGTGTGTCATGCGTGGCCACGAGCATGCGCGCTGCCCGCCGCGGACGCGCCGGGCGCAGGGCGATCAGCTCCTCCGGCAGGTCGAAGTCGTAATCCGAGAGCCGCCCGCCGATCATCCCGGTCCTGTGCCCGCCTTAGGATCCATCTCGTCTGGTCGCGAAGATGTCTCGCGCGGCGCCCGGTGTCAAAAGCGAGAGAGGATTGACGGCGACCTGAGGCGCGCTCGCCTGGCCGGAGAGCCGAAACGTGACGCCAAACATCCCCTCCCCCGGCCGCCCGCCCAGAACCTGTCCGAGGAGCGGGATCCGGGACGGCAAGCCGTTGAGCGTGTAGAGCGGTGACACCACGCCCTCGATTGCCAGCGCATCGGCTTCGGGCCGATAGACCCCGGACAGGCGCAAGCCGAGCGCCGGGCCGGTGGCGCGTGCGCGTGCCACCGTGATCTCTCCAGGCGCCAGCGTGAACCACCCTTGAGCGTCTTCGAACCGGATGCCGGGCCCGCTCAACCGTTCGAGAAGACTGATCGGATTGGCCGCCGCCATGATCTCCGCCAGGACCGGCGCATTTACGAGCCACGTGTCCTGGAGCGAGAAGCGCCCGTCAAACACACCGGAGCCAAGGCTCTTGAGCGAGACGCGGAGGGTCCCGCCCCTCAGGTTCTCATGCAGTCCGGCGGCCATAAGGGCGCCGCCGCCGTCGCGGGCCTCGAGATAGACTGTGGGCCCGTCGCGAAGGACCCCGGTGACCGGCGCGGCGCCGTTGATCCGCCCTCGAAACCGTCCGTGCAGGCCAGAGCCTGCGGCAATGTCGCCCGAGACCCCGGTGAGGTCGATGCCGTCCGTCACGCGTACGCTTGTGTCGGTGAGCGAGATCTCGATTGGGCGACCGCCACCGCCGGGCTCAGGCAGCCGTCTTGCGTCGATCCGCCCTCCCGCGATGTCGATCCTGGGCGTGCCGGATCCAGGCCGATAAGAGAGCGGCGCGTCGAGCCAGTCGCCGACGGCCAGACGCGAGAAACGGGCCGCCTCAAGGCCCGATGGGCCGAAATCAAGCTGTCCGTCCGCGCGGAGCCCACCCCCGTCAAAGACCAACCGCTCGACATCTCCGCCGAGCGTGCCCTCGAGCGTCACGTCAGCGCGCCGCCCCGGCGGTTTGGACCAGCCGAGGGGCGGGGCCCGGAGGCCCGTTCCGGTGAGATCCGCCTCCAGCCGGTAGGCCGTCGCCACCCCATCGGCGCGCGCGAGCCTAAAGCGCGCGTGACCCTCGCCGGTGAGGAGCCCCGCCGGAACGCGGACACCGAGGCCCTCAAGGGTCTCAGGGCTCAGCGCAAAACTGCCCGCAACGATCTCCTCCCCCGCCGGATTGTCGCGCAGGCGGCGCGCGAAGGTCATGTCGACCGGCACCCCGTCGAGGCGGATCGGCCCCGTGATCGACAGCTCCTCCGGGCTCACATCGAGGTTCAGGGCCGTTGCGGTGATCCGGCGCCCAGGCACGACGGACATCGCTTCAACCGAGGTCAACTGTGATGTGAAGCGGTAGCCGATGTCGGCCACTGTCAGATCGGGGGTGATCGGCACTCGAACGTCGCCAGAGAGGGCAGCATGTCCTGTCGCGATCTCGTCCGGAAGATCCACCCGGTCCGACAGCGCAATCGGTCGATGATCGAGGAAATCGAGAACGTGCCCGATCTCACCAGCGGCGGCGATGTCGATCCGAGCCGTCGCAGGCCGCGCCCCCAGATCCGCAATCTCAAAGCGCGAGCCCGCGAGATCAATCGCACCGAGCGTTCGCCCCGACGTCAGGTCGATGTCGAGCCTCCCGGCCATCAGCCGGGCGTGTCCCGCTGCGTCCTCGATCTCCGGCAGGCTGTCGACATAGCGCAGCGCCGCGCCCGAGAAATCGAAGTCCATGCCGAAGCGGGGTTGCGGTCCGAGGCGAAGAAACACCCCGACATCTGCCAGGTCGCCCGCATGGAAGCGTCTCTCCAGCCAGCGTCGGACGCCAGGTCTGGTGGCCTCGGGCCAGTAGTCGAACACAGCGGCCGCAGGCAGCGTCGCCGCGCTGAGATCGAGGGCGGCGCGCCATCCGTCATCCTCGGTCCACGCGCTGCCGGCAACCTTCAGTGTTCCGCGGGTCTCGACCAACTCCGCCTCGCCGATCTCGACGCGCAGCGGATCCACGCTGATCCGAGCCGTGGCGCGGCCGCCCTCGAACGCGAGCGGACGCGGCAGGGCGGGGACGACGGTCGTCAAGCCGTAGAGCCGCATTTGCGCGACCAGATCATCCACTGCGCCATCGACGCCGCGATTGAGCAAGATCTGCCCACTTGCCCTCAACGCGCCGATCTCAGTGGTCACGTCAACGAAGTCGATCCGCAGGACATCGTCATCCGGATCATACCCGAAATAGGCCTTGGCGCGGCTGAACGAGATCGGATTGCCTGTGTCGCCGGTGACCTGACCGGCCCCAAGTTCGAGCACACCCTCCATCGCGGTCACCTCCCCTGCCCCATCAAAGGCGAGGGTCAGGTGAGCATCGACCGGCGCGTGGATCAGCGACAGCCAATCGAGGGCTCTGAACTGGCTGGCGAGATCTGCCGGGCGCGCGTCCTCAAAGCGGAGGCGGAGCGCCGTCGTCCCGCGCGCGAGGTTGGCGTCGAGGACGGCGGAGACCTGCGTCGGCGTCTCACCCCCACCGTCAACGGTGGCCACGAGACGCGCTTGCACGCTGTCGTCCTGGCGCGTCAGCTTTGCCGCCGCGGCCGGCGCGTGCCAGACCCGATCTCGGCGCGCGTCGGTGTAGGTGATGTCGATGCCGCTGAGCGCCACGTTCTCGAGCGCGTCAAACACCTTGCCGCCGGGCCACCCGCCTATATCGGCGACGAGCGCGGAGACATCGGCCCGCTCACCCGTGGCACCGCCCTCGGTGAAAAGCGGCGTCATCCCACCGCTCGCCGCTGCGCCGATGGAGAACCCGCCCGAGAGGTCTCTCGCGAACCGCACTGCGCCGCCGTCGATATCGATGCCCTGGGGGCGCAGGGTCGCGTCAAGGCCGCCCCGGATGTCGACCGACGCGACGACACTCGGCAAATGAACATCGACCCCGTCCTGCGAGAGATGCACGTCGTCGAAACGCACTCCGGCCGACGCTGCCTTTGGATCGAGGCTGAACCCGACGCCGCCGATGCTGATCCGAGGCGCGGAGCCGTCACCCATCAGAAGACCGAGATCGCCGGTCAATCGCGGCAGCACCACTTCCCCGTCGTCGATCATCACGTGGAGAAGCACGCCAAGAGCGACCGCGGCCGTCATTGCCATTGACACAAGCGTGCCAAGCTCACGCAGAACGAAGGTGCAGACGCCCGATGTCGGGCGGCGACGCACGGGCTCAGGTGGCGGAGGTGCCGCCCTTTGAAGACGCCAGTGCTGCTTCACCGCGCCCGCCGCTTCTCGCGGGGGATCGCCTTGCTCTCGCTGATCATCGCGACATATCTCGCGCTTGGAGCAGATCGTGATGTGAGGGACACGACATGACAGACACACTAGCCGAGATTGGCCAAAAAGCACCCGAGATTTCCTTGCCACGCGACGGGGGCGACACCGTCACGCTCGAGCAGTTTTCGGGCGCTCCGCTCGTCCTCTTTTTCTACCCCAAAGATGATACTTCGGGCTGCACCAAGGAGGCCGTGGCCTTCACCGGCCTCCTCGACGACTTTGCCTCCGCCGGAGCCAAGGTTGTCGGCATCTCAAAGGACAGTGTGAAGAAACACGAGAAGTTCATCGAGAAGCATGGGCTCGGCATGCCGCTTCTGTCCGACGAAGAGGGCGATGTCTGTGAGCGCTATGGCGTCTGGGTCGAGAAGTCGATGTACGGCAAGAAGTACATGGGCATTGAACGCTCGACCTTTCTGATTGGCGGCGACGGCACGATCCAGCAAGCTTGGCGCAAAGTGAAGGTGCCTGGCCATGCCGACGCCGTCCTGGAGGCGGTCAAAGCGCTGTGAGCCCGCTGGCGGTCGCTGCGACCGAGGTTCTCGAAACCGCGGATGCGCGCGCCAAGACCTCCGCCGCCCGGGCTCTGGCGCGGGCGTGGAGGGCAGCCCGGCAGGACGGCTCGCTGCCCGAGATCGGGCATGCCGACCCTCCCGCCGCGCCGGCGCGGCCGGAGGCGCCGGTCCTCCTCGATCCTCGCAATGTTCCGCGCCGCCGCCCGGGCTCTCCGGAAGGACGGATCGCGATCCTGCATGCAATCGCGCATATCGAGCTGAACGCCGTCGATCTGCACCTCGACATCCTGGCGCGGTTCACGGACGTGGAGATGCCGCCCGGGTTCTATGACGACTGGGTGCAGGCCGCCGACGAAGAGGCGAAACACTTCACCCTGCTCGCCGACCGGCTCGAGACCCTCGGCAGCCACTACGGTGCGCTCGCGGCGCATGCCGGCATGTGGCGGGCCGCCGCCGATACCGCCAACGACATCGAGGGGCGGCTTGCGGTCGTGCCCATGGTCCTTGAAGCACGCGGCCTGGATGTGACGCCGGGCATGATCGAGCTCTTCGAGAAGGCCGGCGACACTGAGACTGTCGCGGCTCTCAACGTCATCTATGCCGAGGAGGTGGGCCATGTGGCCTACGGTTCGAAGTGGTTCCATTTCCTCTGCGGGAGGCATAACAGGGACCCCAAGGATCGCTTTCATGAGCTGGTGCAGCACTACTTTCACGGTAGTCTCAAGCCGCCGTTCAACGTGGAGAAGCGCGCCGAAGCGGGCCTTCCGCCTGATTTTTATTGGCCGCTGGCAGCCACTTCCTAATTTCGGCAAAATCCCGCCGATATTGAGAAAAATTTTGTCCGGAAGCGTTGCGCGTTCACACTTTCTTGACCTATCCATCCTCCATACGGCAGGGCAGTCGCGAACGGGAAACAATCCCGGCGCGGACTTGAATGGGTAGAAGAATGACGGACAATTCCATCGTCACGGAGACCGCACGCGCGCATATCCCAGACGCCGACCAGACACCCTCCCGCGCAGCCGGGACGGGCACTCGAACCCTCACAGTCTCGCGCACGGCGATTTTGGCGCTGGGCGGGGCCATCGGTGGGCTCGCGACGTTCTCTCTCGGCGCCGGCGCCTATATCGTGATCAGCCTGATCGGTGAGCCGAGCGATCGGGCCACCGAAAGTCCGGTCGCCGCAGCCTATGAGGCCCGGATCGCGGCGCTGACCGCTGAGCGTGACGCCTACCGCAAGTCGGAGGCCGCAACGGCGGCCCGGCTCGGCACGGCCCTGGCGGAGATCTCAAAGCGCGAGGCGGATGTCATGGCATTGGCGCGGGAGCGGACGGAGCTTTCCGGACGCGTCAATGCTGCGCGCGCACAGCTCACATCCGCGGTCGACGCGCGGCGCGAGGCTGAGGCCGAAATCGAAGACCTCTCCCACCATCTCGCGGTGCTCCGTGAAGAGGCCAAAGAGGGTGTGATGGCCGCGGAACTCGATGGCGCGCTCTCCACGCTGACCTCTGCCCTCGATGCCGCCGTTGTGGCGCGCGACACAGCCCGAACCGATCTCGACCGGCTGCAGACCGACATTGCGACCCTCGAGCTGACGATGGAGATCGCGTCCGAGAGGCAGGCGCAATTGGTGGCCGGTCTCGAGGATGCGGTCGAGATGTCGTTCAAGCCGCTCGAGACGATGTTCGACCGCTCCGGGCTCGACGTCGATGACTTAATGGACAGCATCCGTTTGAGCTACTCGGGATTCGGCGGCAGCGCATTGCCGATCACCGTCTCCACACGCGGCTTCGATGATCCCGCTTTGAACGAGCGGTTTGCCGCCGTCATGGA
>JBCDHQ010000098.1:0-13239 GCA_038749815.1 Pseudomonadota bacterium
CCCCCGATCTCCAGTCGGTAGCCCTCGGGCAGCGTGAAGTTCTCTGCCGCCAGCGTCTCTCGCACCGCGACGAGCGCTTCCTCGGGCAAGATATCGGGGATCAGGAAAGCCTGGACCGTGTTGACCCGCTCCGCGTTCCGTCGCGTGATGGCGGTGTCGGCGGGCACCAACGTCACATCCGCCAGCGCCGAGAGGGGAACCCCCGGATAGCGCCCTTCGGCCGAGGTCGCCGCCGCGCCCGGCGGCAGGATCGCAAGGTCCCGGATCGCAGCGAGATCGCCCCGAATCTCCTCGCCCATCCGCACGCGCACCGGCAAACGCTCCGTCCCTTCGAGGAGCGAGCCGCCTGTGACCCCCTCCAGTGCCGCCTCGAGCTGGCGTGCGATCTGGCCGAGGTCGAGGCCGAGCATCTCCGCCTGCGCCTCGTCAACCGCGAGGTTGACCTTGGGCGCCCCGCCGGGGAGCGACGTCCGAACGATCGTCACCATATCGAGCCCGGCCACGATCCGGCGCGCCTCAGCACCAAGGGCCTGGAGCGTCTCGACCTCTGGACCAACAAAGCGGAGCTCGACCGGTGCGTTGACCGGTGGGCCCTGGACCAGCCCCCGCACGAGGATCCGCGCGGCGGGGAAGTCGCGGCTCAGATCGTCCTGAAGCCGGGTGAGGAGCGTTCGCGTTGCCTCGGGCGACTGCGTGGTGACCAGAGCCTGGGCAAAGCCCGGCGCGCGGTCCCGCCCGCCGACGATATTGTAGTAGAACGCGGGCGCGGATCGACCGACCACCCAGCTCACCTGAGCAACCTCCGGCTGGGCGCGGAGCGCCTCGTCAATCGCACGTGCCGTCCGTTCCGTCTCGCGGATCGCCGTGCCGGGCGCCATTTCCACCTCGATGTGGAACTGGTCACGTTCGACGCCGGGGAAGAACTGTGCGGTGAGCGAGGGGAAGCTCGCGAAGCCCGTCACCGGCAGCACAAGCGCCAGCGCCACCGACTTCACCGGGTTCGCGATGGCCCAAGAGAGCGACGCGCGGAAGAGCCGCGCCACCGGCCCGCCCGGAATGCCGCCCGAGCGTCCGTTCAGGAGCCAGCCAGAGAGCGCCGGCGTGATGGCGATGGCGAGCACGAACGACCAGAGGAGCATCATCACCACGGCAAGCGCGATCGAGCCCACAAAGTCCCCCGCCGGTCCCGGCAGCAGGATCATCGGCATGAACGACAGCACTGTCGTCAGCGTCGAGGCAAGGAGCGGGCCGAAGAGGCGGCGAACGGAGCCGCCGACGGCCTCCACCCGGCTCCGCCCCGCGCGGAGACGTTGCCCCACTTCATCGGTCATCACGATTGCTGCATCGACCAGAAGGCCGAGCGCCACGATGAGGCCGGTGACCGACATCTGGTGGATCGGCAGGCCGATGATGTTCATCGTCGCGAGCGTTGCGAGACTGACAAGCGGCAGGATCGCCGCGACGATCACGGCAGACCGCCAGCCGAGTGTCAGGAAGAGAACAGCGACAACGAGGCCGACGCCGATGGCCATGTTGGTGCCAACCTCCGTCAGGCGGTCGGACGTGTAGGTCGACTGATCGAAGACTAGATCGGCCTCGAGGGATGCGGGGAGATCGGCTGCAAACGCCGCGACCTCCTCGCGCACATAGCCCATCCAGACGTCGACCTGCAGACCTTCTTCGAGCCGGGCGCCGACGAGGATCGCGTCGCGACCGGCATCGAGCGCAAGCTCGAGCACCGGGCGCCGTTCCGCCCGTTCGATCACGGCAATGTCGGCGAGGCGGGTCAGCCGGCCGGCGGCATCCTCCCGCACGACGATCTCGGACAGCCGCTCGAGCGTCTCGATCTCGCCCTCAACAGCCAGGACCAGATCCTGCCCATCGCCCCGCAGACGCCCCGCGCTGACTTTGGAATCGGCGGCCAGGATCGCCGCAGACACTTGATCGGCGGTCAGACCGAGCGCAGCGGCGGCCTCCGCATCCAATGTCACCAGGATCTCTTCCTCCGGTGTCCCAAACGTCTCGACCAGTTTGGTCCCCGGAATGTTCCGAAGCTGGTCGGAGAGGGCATCGGCATAGCGCCCGGCAATGGCCATCGGCACGTCGCTGTGGCTTGCGGCCAGAGCAACAATCGCCGTGTAGGTCCCTGAGGCCTCGCTGTTGAAGTCCGGCGGCAAAACGCCCGGCGGCATCTCGCGGCGTGCGTCCTCGAGCGCGTCGCGGATCTCGGACCAGACTTGTTCGATCCGGTCTGGATCAATCGTTTCGACAAGCTCCACCTGAACGATGGAGACGCCGGTCGACGACGTGCTTTCGAGCGTGTCGACCTCCGCAATCGTGCGAAGCTGCTCCTCGATCTCGGCGGTCACCAGCGCTTCGACGCGCGCGGGGTCGGCGCCCGGAAAGGCTGTGGTGACGCTCGCAAAAAGGTTGGTGATCGTCGGGTCTTCCTGTCGCGCGATCGACAGGAGGGAGGACAGACCGGCTGCGATGAGAACCAGAATGGTCAGCGCGACAAGGCGGGGCTGGCGGAAGGAAAGCGTCTCCATCTCAACTCTCCCGCGTCGAGATGCGCTGGCCCGGCGTCACACGATGTGTGCCACCGTTGATGAGCTGGGCGCCGTCGACAAAGGTTCCGCGGACAAGGGCACGGGCCTCATCGGTGTAGAGAAGCTCCACCGCCTCCTGCGCGACCACTGCGCCGTCCGGCCCATCGACGGCCACGAGCACGGTCCAAAGGCCCTTCAGTCCCGGGCGAAGCGCCGCCGTCGGCACCCAGGCCCCGGCCGCCGCGACCTCCTCCGGCAGGAGGAGGGTCGCGATCTGGCCGTAGAGGGGCGTCTCGCCCTCCATCAGCGTCAGGATCGCCGTCTGCGTCCGGGTGACCGGGTCGAGATCGGGGCGAAGCTGGGTGAGCGTCGTTGTGTAGCGGCGCCCTGAGATGTCCACCTCCAGGCTCTCACCCAGGGCAAGCGTCGCGGCGAGGTGCGGCGGCAGGCCGACGCGGACTTCGGGCGCGCTCTCCTCGAGAAGCTCGAGCAGTGGCGTGCCCGCGCTGACCGCGGCTCCGGTGTCAACGAGGCGCGTGCCGACGCGACCGGTGAAGGGGGCTCGCAGAACGGACTTGTCGAGCTCGATGTCGATGGCAAGAAGTCGCGCATCGGTCTCGGCGATGCGGGCCTGCAGCTCTGCCAGCCCGAGCCGCGCCTCGTCGAGGCGTTGGGTCGCAGCGAACCCGCGCGTTTCGAGTTCCGCCTGCCGCTCCGTGGTCAGGCGCGCAAGCTCTGCCTGCGCCTCGAGCGCCGTGCGCTGCGCCCTCAGTGCCACTGCCTCGGCGTCCAACGCGCGGGTGTCGAGGCGGGCAACGACAGCGTCCCCGGCAACCTCCTGCCCCTCGTCCACGCGGATCTCAGCAAGCGTTCCGCCCCGTTCGAAGGCAAGCGTTGTGCTCTCGCGCGCCTCGACCTGGCCGGTAAAGCGGCGGATCGCAGTGAAGCCCTCAACGCGGGCGAGCGGCGTGACGGAGACCGGCACCGGCGGCGCTGCGGTCGGGACTTCAATCCCCGTGGCGCGGGCCGAAATGGCGCCGCTCAGGCCGCTGACCATGCCCACGGCGAGGGCCACAGTGGCGGTTGTCGCGGCGAGAATGCCGAGACGGCGGAGTATGGTGCGCGGGTTGAGCATCGGTGGCCTCGTCCTCAGTTGCTCATGTTAGCATTGCTAACATATGTTAGAGATCCTAACTTTGGCAACAGTTACGTCCCCGTCACGCTCAAGGATCACCGCAATCGCTGAAAAAACGCTCAAGCGCCGAAAAAAAGAGGGATATCACCACGGAGACCTCCGGGCGGAGCTCGTCGCGGCGACCCGTGAGCTGGTGGAGACCAAGGGCCCCGACAAGTTTTCAGTGTCGGAGGCCTGTCGCATCGCCGGAGTCTCCACGGCAGCCCCCTACCGCCATTTTGAGACAAAGACCGACATGCTCTTCGCCGTTGCGATCGACGGGATGGAGCGGCAGCGGATCCAAATGGAAGAAACGGTCCGCAAGCATGCGCGCGGCTCGGCTGAGGCGATTGCGGCGCTCGGTGATCTCTACATCGCGTTCGCCGTGGCCGAAGAGGGCGTCTTCCGTCTCGCCTTTGGGCTCACGCGGGGACATGATCAGCGGGAGGACCTCCCCGGTGCCGGCGAGAGGTGTTTCGGCGTGGTGATTGAGGAGGTCAGGCTCTATCTCCGCAAGCCAGCCATCGATCGGGAGGTGATGGATCGCGCCTTCTCGCTCTGGACGATGGTCCACGGCATGTCGTTTCTGATCATCGACAAGAAGCTTGCCGTGATGGAGCTGCCAATCGACACCGGCGCCCTCATCCGCGAGAACACAGTCCGGATCCTCGGCCCCCGCCCCGCCGCCTGACCCAAACCACGGGGTCCCACCGCACCGTAGGCCCCACACCCGTTTTGCGGAGCCGCTTCGCGCGATGGGCGTCGGAACGGGAACCTCCTTTGGCCTTCGGAGCGTTTGGCGCTCACGCCTCCGGACCCACCGGGACTGGTGGCGTGAGACGGCCAACGACGGGCCATCCAGACAGGGCCGTGACCCGAGGCCGTCTGGCTGCGACCCACACCACTGAGGTCGATGGCCCGACCGACGTGGCACAGCGCCGTTAAGCCCCGAGGAGGCGCGCGCACTCGCGAGGCTGCCTTTGTCGACACAAGAGATCGACCGTCTACCTGCAGGGCCTGGCCGAATCGGCCGCTCTTGGCCTTGCCGGCGCGGCGCACGTGACCTAAGCGTTAAGTATGGTCGCCCTGCGACCATACTGTCCTTGCCCGATGTGCTCCGGGAGAAGCCTCTGTTTGACACCGTTCCGACCGGCGCCCCTGAGCGGCGCCTGACAGGTCACTGATGCGGGCCGAGATTCTGCACGCCGCGCGTGCGCGCGCCTCGGACTTGACCGCTGTCTTCGCCGTTCGTCCGTTCGCACTTTATTCGATCGGCAACGTGGCGATGACGAACGGGCTCTGGATGCAGCGGATCGCGCTTGGCTGGGTGGTTTGGGAGCTGACGGGGTCTGAGGCCTGGCTCGGCCTCGTTGCCTTTGCTGAGCTCTTTCCGTCGATCTTCACGGCGCTCTTCGGGGGGTGGTTGGCGGATCGGTATCCATCGACGCGGGTGATGTTCTGGGGGCAAGTGGCGGGCGGTCTCGCGCCGCTGACGCTCGCGATACTCTCCTGGGCCGGACTGCTCACTCCGACGCCGATCCTGGTTCTCATGTGCTATTTCGGCGCCGTGATGGGCGCACTGTTGCCCGCGCGCCTCGCAATGGCGTCCTACCTCGCGCCCACCCCACTCCTGCCCGCTGCCCTCGCGGTCAACTCAATGGGCTTCAACGTCTCGCGTCTTCTGGGGCCGGCGCTTGCGGCGGGGCTTTTGATCTGGGCTTCGGCGGCTGTGGTCTTCGCCCTCGCGGCGCTGAGCTTTCTGGTCCTCTGCTGGACCCTCCACGCGATCCGCCATGTGCCGCGCCAGGCGCCGGCGCAACCGCCGGGTCCGCCGGTTGACATGGCCCGGGTCCTCGCCGACCTCGTGCGGACCCCCGCTGTCTTTGGCGTGATCCTTCTCCAGCTCGCGCAAGGCGTGCTGATCCGCCCGGCGAGCGAGCTCTTCCCGGCCTATGCGGAGGTCAGCTTCGGTCGCGGGGCCGACGGCCTCGGCCTCCTCAACGCAGCGCTCGGCGCGGGCGCGATCATCGGCGCCGTGGCCTTCACCCGCACGCAGGAGGGGCGTGCGGCGCTGGTCCAAATCCTGAGCAGCGCTGCCGTTTTTGCCGCATCGCTCCTCGTTTTTGCTGTAACCGGGGTCTTTTGGCTGGCGCTTCTCGTGCTCGTGGTGCACGGCGCAGCCATGACCGCGTCGAACATCGCAGCTCTCGCATATGTTCAGATCCAGACCCCGCCGGAGCGTCTGGGCCGCGTCCTGAGCCTCTACACCATTGTCTTTCGTGTGGCGCCGGCCCTTGGGGCGTTCACCTTCGGCGTGACGGCGGAAGTGGCGGGTCTGACGGCCACGGGTCTCGGCTTTGGGATTGCGGGGCTCGCCGCGACCGGGCTTCTGGCGCTGCTGATCTTGCGACCCCGGGTGGCACTCTCATGAGAGATCGGGAGCGACGCTACCTCGCCGGGCGGCTCCAGGGTGGGCGGCGCCCCGCGCATATCGGGCGGAAGTTCACGCCGGACGGCCAGGCGCTCTCCTGCCCCGGGATCACGACCCTCGCGCATGTGCCGAAGGACAGCGGCGCCCACGCGGCGCTTGTCGAGGCGCAGGCAGCCCTCGCCGCCGCGCCGGGGGCGGACGCGTTCACCTTTCTGCCGCCCGAGAGCTTTCACATGACACTCTTTGACGGGGTCATCGACTACCGGCGCACGGAGGGGGAGTGGATCGTCGACCTGCCCCTCGATGCAGAGATGGCAGAGGTCCGCGACGCGGCCCGCCAGCGTCTCCGCCGGCTCACGACGGTGCCCCGTGAAGTGAGGGTCCGCCCAACCGGCATTTTCGGTGGCTTCTCCGTCGAAATGACGGGGGCTGACACAGGCGAGGAGGCCCGGCTCCGCCGCGGGCGCGACGCAATCTCTGCGGCACTCGGCCTCCGCCGACCCGACCACGACGCCTACCCGTTCCACATCACACTCGGCTACCTCCTGCGTTGGCTCGCACCAGTGGAGATCGAGGAGGTCATCGCCCGCTCGCAGACGGCGGCGGAGACGCTGATTGCGCGGGCGCCGGTCTTCACGCTCGGGCCGTTTGAGCTCTGCGCGTTCGAGGACATGCGCCACTTTGCGCCGATGATGCGCCTCGGCGACCGGCCGACGACCCATGTCTGGCGCTAGCCGATCGCGTTGACGATCAGGCCGAGGATGATCGGCACGGGCAGCGAGACGAGGATCCGCACCCGCGTGAACGCAGCGCCCATCATCGCGACCTCATAGGTCAGGGTGCGCGTGATGCAGACCACCGACCAGGCGCTGACATAGGCAACGATCGCGCCCTCGCTCGCCCCGGCCTTCAGCGCTGACGCACCGATGGCAAAGACAACGAACGGTCCGCCGGGCGTGATCGCCCCGAAGACGCTCGCCAAAAGAAGCCCGAGAACGCCGGCAGAGGCCCCGAAGAGCGCCTCGACCCGCTCCTCGGGCAGAAGGGCCGCAAGAAAGCCGGCGCTCAACAGACCGACGGCGACACGGGGCAGAATGTAGAGAAACGTCTCCCGGGCCCGCCGGCCGAACACCGCCATCCGCCCCTCCTCTCGTGCAAGGCGGCGGATCACCCAGAGTGCGGCGGCCCAGATGAGGACCGTGCCGATGAGAATGTTCATGCCCGCCCCCGGAGCGCCGCGCGCACAAAAAGCCCCAGGAGGATCGGCACGAAGAAGGTCAACGCGTAGCGGAGCCCGACGAGATCCGGCGGCAGGAACGAGAGCTCCCAGATCAGCGTCCGGTTCGCGCCGAGAAGAACCCAGCCCGAGACCATCGCAATCCCCGCGCCGAGGTCGGCCCCGGAGGCCAGAAGCCCTGCGGCAAGGGGAAAGGTCAGCCCCGGCCCCCCCGGCAGGATCGCACCCGCGGCAGCCGCGATCGCCAGCCCTCGCAGACCGCTCTCGGGTCCCACCGCCGCCAGCACCCGGTCTCGCGGGATCAGGAGCGACAGGCCCGTGGCGAGGAGAATGCCGCCGAGGATTTTCGGCAGAAGCGCCGCGGCGAAGAGGAGATCCTGCCCCAGGATCTCAAAAAAACGCCCAGCGCCTTGAGTGATCCAGACGCCCGCCCCGCTCAGGACGGCGATGGCGATCACCACGGCAAACCCTGCATCGATGAGCTTGCGCTTCGGCACTGCTGGGATATCCGCATCTCGGGTGTCTCGGTCGGTCATTCGGGGCCTCCTCCCGCACCGCCATCTTTAGATGCCATCAAGGCGAGCCCGCAGGTCTTTCCCGCGCAGGACGGGTGCCAAGGGCTGTCGCGCTCCGCATTCGCCAAACATTGTGCACTCTGGCAACACTCGAGGCAGCGCGCTGTCGGCGCCGCGCTCACCCACACGCATCCGCGCCTTCCACCACACAGAGCGTCCTCTCGGCCGCTGCGATGCGCGACGTCTCAGAAGAGGAGCCTCGCGACGAGCCCGGGCCCCGCGTCGCCGAGGATCAGATCGCCCTTGTGGAGGCGCATCACCGCCGCCGCGAGCGAGAGGCCGAGGCCTGCGCCCTCGCCGCCCCTCGACGGCTCGAGGCGGACAAAGCGGGCCGTGGCGCGCTCCCGGTCAGCCTCGGGGATGCCGGACCCGTTGTCGGTCACTGCGATCTCCGCCCGCCCGTCGGGGCGCGCGCGCAGCGTCACGCGGATCCGCCCCACATCGGGCGGAGCGTACTTGATCGCGTTGTCGATCAGATTGGCGACCGCCTGCGCGAGAAGCTGACGCTCGACGGGGCGGACCATGGCCTCGGTCACGACCTCGAAGCTGAGGCCCTCCGCTTCGGCAAGGGGGCGGTAGAGATCGGCGGCGTCCTCGACGAGGGCGGCGATGTCGGTCGGCACGAAGGCGACCGTCTGGTCACCGGCCTCGGCCCGCGCGATGCGGATGAGGTTGTCGAGTATCTTGACGGTCCGGTCGACCTCCTCGACCGCCGCACCGACAGTCTCCGGATCGCCCTCGGCCAGCTCCAGCCGCGCGCGGAGGCGTGTGAGGGGCCGACGGAGGTCGTGGCTGATCGAGTCTGTCGCAATTCGCATGGCGCGCATCAGACCCTCGATCCGGTCCATCATGCCGTTGACGCTCTCGGCCAGGCGGTCGAACTCATCCCCGCTTCCGCCCGTCGGCAGACGCCGCTCCAGCTGCCCGGCCGCGATCCGCTCCCCCGCTTGGGCCGCGCGCGCAACCCGCGCAAGGACCCGGCGCGCGAGGAGCAGCCCCGCACCGAGACCAAAGAGGAGGGCGCCGCCGCCAACCCAGAGAATGGCCGCGCGGAAGCGCCCCCGCACGAGCTCAAGATCCTCCGCATCGCGCCCCACGAGAAGCCGGTAGCCGCCCGGCAGCCGGAAGCTCTCGGCCACCGCACGCCGGCTGCCCTGCCCCTCCGTGACCAGAAGCCGGAACGCGAAACTCCCGTTCTCGGGCGCGGCATCGGGCCAGCGGTCGAGATTGCCCGCCACCGAGCGGAGGTCCGCATCGACGAGCATATAGATGGAGTTCGCCCCCCCCGGCCGCCCGGCTTCGCCGCTCAATCGTGCGGGCAAGACGGGTGAGCCCGCCTGCGCGGAACTGTTCGGAGAGGCCCTGGACCTCAGCCGCAATCGTCGCCGCGGTTTGGCGCTCGATCGCGCCGACCGTCGCGACATAGACCGACCCAAGCGCGAGCGCGACAGCCGCGATGAGAAACGCGGAGTAGAGCGCGGCCTGCCGAAACGCCGTCGTCTGCCAGAGCTGAGCCAGCTTCATGGCGCTGCCGTGAGCATGTAGCCCGCCCCTCGGATCGTGTGGAGCAGAGGCGGCGCGAAACCCTTGTCGATCTTCTGGCGGAGGCGGCTGATATGAACATCGATCACGTTCGTTTGGGGGTCGAAATTGTAGTCCCAGACCCCCTCGAGCAGCATGGTGCGCGTGACGACCCGACCCGGTCGGCGGAGAAAGTACTCCAGGATCTTGAACTCCCGCGGCAGCAACTCAATCGCCTGACCGCCCCGCGTCACCCGACGGGCAAGAAGGTCCATCTCGAGATCGCCGAGCGTGAGGCGGGTGTCGACCTCCGCCTCCGCCGGTGCGCGGCGGACGAGCGCTTCGATCCGGGCCATCAACTCGGAGAAGGCGAAGGGCTTCGTCATGTAGTCGTCACCGCCGGCGCGGAGCCCCTCCACCCGATCGTCAACTTGCCCGAGGGCCGACAAAATCAGGACCGGCACGCCGGAGCCCCCGGCGCGGAGCGCGCGTAGGACGGCAAGACCGTCGAGCTTCGGCAGCATCCGGTCCATGACGATCACGTCATAGTCGCGATTGAGCGCTGCCTCGAGCGCCTCCGACCCGGTCGCCGCCTGATCGCAGGCGTGGCCCATCTCGCCGAGGCCCTTGACCAGGAACCGCGCCGTCTCGGCATCGTCTTCGACCACGAGAACGCGCATGGCCGCCCTCCTTTCGGGGCGGGGATGTGCACGCTGCAAGCCCGACCCGCAAGCGCGAGGGTGCGAACATGAACGAGATTTAATGTTCCCGACAGCCCGCCGTCAGGCTGCGTCCCCATCTGCGCTCCAGCACCATCCAGGAGACACCTCATGCTGAAAGACACCCGTGCGCTGACGCTCGCCACCCTCCTTGCGCTTGCGCCCCTCTCAGGCACTGCCCTGGCGCAAGATCTGCCGCTGTCCGAGCGCTTGCCCTCGTTCTCGGGCCTCGTCAACGAGGCGCGTCCGGCCGTCGTGACCGTGATGACCTCGGGTCGCGCAGCCCCCCTCCGGATGCAAGGCCGCGACGTGCCGGAGGGGATGGAGGAGTTCTTCCGCCGCTTCATGCCCGACAACCGGGAGTTCCACCGCCCCGCCCCGCGGCGCGATGGTCTCGGCTCGGGTTTCATCATCGCCGAGGACGGCGTGATCGTGACGAACAACCATGTCGTTGAGGGCGCCGAGGACATCACCGTCCGCCTGTCTGACGGACGGGAGTTCGCGGCCGAGCTTGTGGGCGCCGACGACAAGGTCGACCTCGCCGTCATCCAGATCCAGGCAGACGGGCTGCCGTTGCTGGCCTGGGGCACCTCCGATGACGTCGAGGTCGGGGATTGGACACTTGCGATCGGCAACCCGTTCGGGCTCGGCGGGACGGTCACGACCGGGATCGTTTCGGCGCGGGGCCGCGACATCGGCTCGGGCCCCTATGACGACTATCTGCAGGTGGACGCGGCGATCAACCGCGGGAACTCCGGCGGCCCCCTGCTCGACCTCAACGGCCGCGTGATCGGGGTCAACACGATGATCTACTCGCCCTCGGGCGGCAGCGTCGGCCTCGGCTTCGCGATCCCCTCGGACCAGGCGCAGGTGATCGTTGCCGATCTCCTCGACGATGGCGAAGTGGAGCGGGGCTTCATCGGCGTCCAAATCCAAGGCGTGAACCCGGATATTGCCGAGAGCCTCGGGCTCGACGCCGCCACCGGCGCCCTTGTCTCGGACGTGACCGAGGGCAGCCCTGCGGCCGCCGCCGGCATCCGGCCGGGTGACGTGATCTTGACGTTCGCCGGGACGGAGATCGGCGAAGTGCGCGACTTGACACGGGCCGTTGCCGCAAGTGCCGTCGGCGCGGATGTGGAAGTTGAGGTCTGGCGCCGCGGAGAGGCCCTCTCGCTGACCATCGCGCCTGAGCGGATGGCGAGCGCCGCCACCGCGGCCCCTGCCCAGACGAGTGAGAGCGCGCTCGGCCTCGCGCTCCGCCCGCTCTTGCCCAGCGAGGCGGCAGAGGCCGGTGTGGGCGCGGGCCTTCTCGTTGCAGAGGTCGCGCCGGACGGGCCTGGCGCTGCAGCGGGCCTCCGCCCGGGAGACCTGGTCCTGTCTGCAAACCAGCGCCCCCTGGCCAGCGCGGCCGAGATCGACGCGGTCGTGACGGCCGCACAGCGCCTCGGCCGCGACGCGATCCTCCTTCAGATCCAGCGGGGCGACACCGTCCGCTTTTTGACGGTCGATATGCCCTCTTCGTGATGGCTCACTTGAAGAGGACGCTCGTGTCGAGAAGGTAGCGCTCCATCAAAGGCAAAAGCGCGGCGCCCTTGGCCGGGGCGTCGCGTCCGAGCGCGCCTTCGATCACGCGAACAGGACCGATCCCGCTTTGGTCCATGGTCTGCAAAGCTGCCTGTGTCGCCGCGATGAGCGCGGCCCGCGCCGCCGGCGGCATGGCCCCATCGATGACCACGGAGGGCGCGTCGATCACCGCGGCGATCGACACCGCCGCTGTGGCGAGGGCCGGTGCCGCGCGGGCGAGCCAAGCGTCGAAGGCCCGCCCCTCAAACCGCCCGGGCCCGTCTTCGAGCAGGAAAAGCGAAGCCTCCTCGATCAGAGACGCACTCCCGCCCCCTGACCGCGGCACCAGGATCGAGCCGAAGGCCGCAGCATTCCCCGTTTGACCGATGTAAAGCGTGTGGTCGAGGGCCAGACCGCCGCCCACAAAGTACCCGACATAGAGGTAAGCAAAACTGCCGAGCATCGGCCCCGCGCCGAACCCGAGTTCGGCGCCGCAGGCCGCCGTGCTGTCGTTTCTGAGCGTCACCGGCAGACCCGTGTCCGCCTCAAGCTGCTCATCGAACGCGAGATCGCGCCAGCCTGCCATGGCGCCCTTTGGCGCGCCGAGCGTTTCCTCCCAGCTCCAGAGATCGAAGGGCATCGCGACGCCGAGCCCGGCAATCCGGCCGCGCATCTCCGGCGAAAGCAGCGATGTCAGACCCGCGACCGCCTCAACCGCGAATGTGCGGACGCCCGCAGGCTCCGGCCAGGCATAGGCCGCATGGCGTCGCGCGCGTATCCCGCCGGCGAAATCCATCAGCATCACTTCGGCCCCACGCCGCCCGATCTCGAGCCCGAAGGCGACGGCGCCGTCGGGATTGAGGTGCATCGGCGTGGAGGGTTGACCGACCTTGCCGCGGCGGAGTGCCCCGCGGCGCAGCAACCCGTCCTTCTCGAGGCTGCGGATGATCATGCTGACAGTCTGCGCTGTTAGGCCGCTCCGCCGCGCGACATCGGCCTTCGATTGGCCCTCGTGGCGGCGCACCAGAGACAGCACCAGCCGCTCGTTATAGGCCCGCACACGAGCTTGATTGGAGCCCCCAGCGGGGTCCGGCGCGAGACCCGGGCCATCCTCGTCCTTCATCGCGTTGCCTCCCTTTCCCCGACGATGGGCCGTTGGAGAGAAGGTTGTCAATAACTCACTTCAATTTACTTATTGACATCGATTCCGTCTTTCGGTCAACTCTTTGAGCATCGAACCCGCGCCAGACGGGGCGGGAGCAACGGGAGGAACAGAGAATGATCTTTCGCACTCTTCTGTGCGGCACGGCCTTTGCGCTGGCTGCGACAGGCGCGGTCGCCGGCGGGCACGGCATCGGCGCCTGCCTGATCACGAAGACCGACACCAACCCCTTCTTCGTGAAAATGCGCGAGGGCGCGACCGCGAAAGCGGAGGAGCTGGGGATCCAACTGAACTCCTACGCGGGCAAG